>NZ_JBIUWJ010000010.1:0-189002 GCF_044743405.1 Pseudomonas sp. NPDC087626 | reverse complement strand
GCGCCGAAAGAAATGGGCGCCGAAGAAGCGCTGTTCATCCTCTACACCTCCGGCTCCACCGGCAAGCCAAAGGGCGTTCAGCACACCACCGGCGGCTACCTGCTGTACGCGGCGCTGACCCATGAGCGCGTGTTCGACTACCGTCCGGGCGAAATCTACTGGTGCACCGCCGACGTCGGCTGGGTCACTGGCCACACCTATATCGTCTACGGCCCGCTGGCCAATGGCGCGACCACCCTGCTGTTCGAAGGTGTGCCGAACTACCCGGACATCACCCGGGTGGGGAAAATCGTCGACAAGCACCAGGTCAATATCCTCTACACCGCGCCGACCGCGATCCGCGCGATGATGGCCTCCGGCACTGCCGCCTGCGAAGGCACCGATGGCAGCAGCCTGCGCCTGTTGGGTTCGGTGGGCGAGCCGATCAACCCAGAAGCTTGGGACTGGTACTACAAGAACGTCGGACAATCGCGTTGCCCGATCGTCGACACCTGGTGGCAAACCGAAACCGGCGCCACCCTGATGAGCCCGCTGCCGGGCGCTCACGCCCTCAAGCCAGGCTCTGCGGCGCGTCCGTTCTTCGGCGTGGTGCCAGCGCTGGTGGATAACCTGGGCAACATCATCGAAGGTGCCGCCGAAGGCAACCTGGTGATCCTCGACTCGTGGCCAGGCCAGGCCCGTACCCTGTACGGCGACCATGACCGTTTTGTCGACACCTACTTCAAGACCTTCCGCGGCATGTACTTCACCGGCGACGGTGCTCGTCGCGACGAAGACGGCTACTGGTGGATCACCGGCCGGGTGGATGACGTGCTCAACGTCTCCGGCCACCGCATGGGCACCGCCGAGATCGAGAGCGCGATGGTCGCCCACCCGAAAGTCGCCGAGGCCGCGGTAGTCGGCGTGCCGCACGACATCAAGGGCCAGGGGATCTATGTCTACGTCACCCTCAACGGTGGCGAAGAGCCGAACGAAGCGTTGCGCCTGGAACTGAAGAACTGGGTGCGCAAGGAGATCGGTCCGATCGCCTCGCCGGATGTCATCCAGTGGGCGCCAGGACTGCCGAAAACCCGTTCGGGGAAAATCATGCGCCGCATCCTGCGCAAGATTGCCACGGCTGAGTACGATGGCTTGGGTGACATCTCGACCCTGGCCGACCCGGGTGTGGTGCAGCATTTGATCGATACTCACAAGACCATGAACGTCGCGTAAGCGCGGTTCTCGAGTCACCAAAAGCCCCGCCGGCACTGCGCCGAGCGGGGCTTTTTCGTAGTGCACGCCGTTTGCTGGGAAATGCCCAATCCCCCGTAGCAGCTGTCGAGCCCGCGAGGCTGCGTTCGAGGACGCAGTCCTCGCCGCCCTTCGCTCAATTTGCATGTGGTTCAGTGCCCCGCAACCGCAGGCCTGCCAGCCGCACGCGGGCCCGATTTGAAGCCGTGAACCCGAGCGCTCCAGACAATTGCAAACCCCACACCCACCAACACCACCATTGCCCATGGAAAAGAGGCGACGCCCCACCTATCCAGCAACACCCCACCCACCACCCCACTCCCCGCAATCGCGCTATTCCAGGCCACTACATTCAACGACAACGCCACATCAGCCCCATCCCCGGCCGCATCCGCCAGTGCCGTTTGCAGCAACGTCGCCGCCCCACCGAAGCTCAACCCCCAAACCGCCACACCGATGTAGATCACCTCAGGCACGCGACCCAAAAAACCTAACATCACGCAAACCGTCACAAACGCTGCCAAGCTCACCAACACAGTCTTGCGCAACAATGGCTCAACCAATTTGGCAGTCACCCAAATCCCCACCAACGCCGCAATACCAAACACCAACAACACCAAATCCACTTGATCCCCCAACCCCGCCGGCGCCACAAACGGAGCGATGTAGGTGTAGAGAATGTTGTGTGCCAGCATCCAGCTGATCACCACCGCTAGCACAGGTCGTACGCCCGGCGTGGTCAGCACGGTTCGCAGCGACATGCGCTGGTGCGCAGCTTGGGGTGGGTAGTCAGGGACTTTCACCAGGACCCAGGCAACCAGCACCAGGGTCAGGGCCGACATGATGCCGAAGGTGGTGCGCCAACCTACGAGGCCGCCCAGCCAAGTACCGAGGGGTACGCCTAGGGCCAAAGCAATCGGTGTGCCGACCATGGCCAGCGCCAGCGCCTTGCCCTGTTGATGGGGCGCAACCATGCGACGTGCGTAGCCGGCCAGCAGGCTCCAGGCCAACCCCGCCGCGACACCGGCGAAGAAGCGCGCCACCAGAGTCACGCCATAATGGGATGACAGCGCGGTGATGGAATTGAACAACAAGAAACCGACGATGGTCAGCAGCAGCACGTTACGGCGGCGCCAGCCGCGGGTGGCGATGGTCATGGGGATGACCGCCAGCACCGAGCCCAGAGCGTAAGCGGTGACCATCTGGCCGGCCATGGAGGGGGAAATCACCAAGCCTTCACTGATCAGCGGCAACAGCCCAGCGGGCAGGGTTTCGGTAACGATGCAGATGAATCCGGTCATGGCCAGAGCAAGCAACGCGCCGATGGGCAGGCGGTCGGGCGCTGCCGATAAGGTGATTGTGGGTGTCACGGGAGACTCCTTGAGCGAGGACTTCAGATTTAAATACTGATCGATACATATGTTGAGGACGGCAAGCGCTCGTTGTCAACGACTTATGTATCGACTAGTATTTATCTCGTCATTCAGAGGAGCCTTGTAATGGCGCAAATGGGCCGCCCCCGCACTTTCGACCGCGACCACGCCGTGGAACAGGCCTTGCACCTGTTTTGGCAACACGGCTACGACGCGACCTCCCTCGCTCAGTTGAAAGCCGGACTCGGTGGCGGGATCTCCGCGCCGAGCTTTTACGCGGCGTTCGGTTCCAAGGAAGCATTGTTTGATGAGTGCGTGCAGCGTTACCTGGCGACCTTCGCCCAGGTCACCGAATGCCTGTGGGACGAGAGCCTGCCGCCACGCCAGGCCATCGAGACCGCGCTGCGCCAGTCGGCGCGCATGCAGTGTGAAGAAGGCCATCCCAAGGGCTGCATGGTGACCCTCGGCATGATGAGCGCGCCCAGCCCAGAGAATGCTCGGGTGGTCGAAGCCCTGACCCAATCTCGCGCCCGCACTCGCGCGGGGATTCTGGCGTGTGTTGAACTGGGTGTGAGTGCCGGCCAGTTGCCGGGCAATATTGACGCGCCCGCGATGGCTACGGTGTTCGACAGTTTCTTGCAGGGTATTTCCATCCTTGCTCGGGATAACACGCCGCATGGGGTCATTGATGCGGCCATCACCCAGATAATGCTGACGTGGGACATTGCTGCCTCTACCGTGCCGCCCACCCATTGCAATGGTTAAAAGAGACTGATTGATTTAGCCGGTGAAAGATGTGTGTGAACCAACGTTCGTACCACGAGGCTATTGCCAAACTTTCCTTTCAACCGCTTCACTTAATAGGCAGCAGTCGGCCAGGAGCGGACGCTGGACAGCCGTTTCGAATAGGCGATAGTGTCGACACGATTAGCCAACAACTGTAAGGACAAGGAATGTTGCGCATACTGGGTAAGGCATCATCGATCAATGTACGAAAAGTACTCTGGGCCGTGCTGAGATAGAAATCCCCTTGACGCGAGCGCTTACATCCGGTGATGTTCCAGCAAGAAATCCACGAACAACCGCACCCGCGCCGGCATTGTCGAACCCCCTACGAACACCGCATGAATCGGTTCCTGATCGCCTGGGTTCCAGGCTTCCAGCAGCGGTATCAGGTCGCCGCGTTGCAGATCCTCGCTCACGCTGAATTCGCCGATACGCGCAATGCCGGCACCTACTCGCGCGAGTTGTGCCAGCGCTTCACCACTGCTGCATTCGATGTTGCCGCTGACCTTCAGGGAAAACTCACGTGCGTCGCGGATGAACGGCCAATTGGGTTCGGCGCGTCGGAAGTTGAAGCGTAGGCAGTTGTGCCGTAGCAGGTCTTCCGGTTCCTGGGGGGTACCGTGGCGCTGCAGATATTCGGGCGATGCCACCACTACCTGGCCGGTGGCGCCGATCCTGCGGGCGGTCAGCGGGCTGTCCGGCAGATGGCCAAAGCGTACCGCTACGTCGGCCTGGCCGCCGAGAATGTCGACGACTTCGTCGCCGAGGGTGAGGTCGACGACGATGTTCGGGTAGCGAGCGCTGAATGCTGCCACCAAGGGAACGATGGCCAGCCGCCCATGGCCAAGGGCGGCGCTGACCCGTAATCGGCCCCTTGGTACGCCCTGGTCGGCGATGGCTTCTTCGACCTCGGCCATGTCGGCCAGGATCCGTCGGGCGCCCCGCAGGAACGCCTCACCCTCTGCGGTGAAGGTGATCGCTCGGGTGGTTCGCAACAGCAGGCGGGTACCAAGACGTTGTTCGGTACGCGCGATGATCCGACTGACCGCCGAGGGTGTCAGCCCCAATGCACGCGAGGCGGCCGACAGGCTGCCTTCCTGCGCCACGGTGGCGAACACGGCCATTTCACCCGACTTGCCGCTGAAGTCCATTTGTGCCCCTTACGCAAAGGTGATTGCCAAAAATGCTATCTACCGCTTGAAAAGGCTGGATCGTAGCATTGGCAGCATAGATAAGGAGCCTTCCATGCGTATCAATCCACCACTAGTCGCACTCGCCATAGGTGCCTTTGGCATCGGCGTTACCGAGTTCGCCCCCATGGGCATGTTGCCGGGTATCGCTGCCGATCTCGGCGTTTCCATTCCCGCCGCAGGTCTGTTGGTCAGCGCCTACGCCCTGGGCGTACTGCTCGGCGCGCCGCTGATGACCCTGACCACCGGCAAGATTCCCCGGCGCTATCTGCTGATCGGACTCATGGCGATTTTCACCCTGGGTAATCTGATGTCAGCCCTGGCTACCGATTACTACAGCCTCATGGTCGCCAGGGTGGTGACCTCACTGAACCACGGTGCCTTCTTTGGCGTTGGCTCGATCGTCGCCGCCAGTGTGGTCGCCCCTGAGAAGCGTGCCGGGGCGGTTGCGGCAATGTTCATGGGCCTGACCCTGGCGACCATCGGCGGTGTGCCGCTTGCCGCCTGGTTTGGCGAACTGTTCGGCTGGCGCACCGCATTCTGGGGTATTACCGGCCTCGGAGTGGTGGCCATGGCGGCGTTGTGGTTCGCCCTGCCCAACCTGCCGGCGCCGAAAAGCGTCGGTGTACTGGCCGAGATTCGGGCACTGGGCCGTGGCCCGGTGTTGGGGGCGTTGGCCCTGACCGTAGTCGGCTCGGGGGCAATGTTTACTGTCTTCACCTACATCGCGCCCATCCTCAGCAGCGAGACCCACGCGTCCACCGCTTACATCACAGCCATGCTGGTGCTGTTCGGTGTGGGGTTGACGCTGGGCAACATGTGGGGCGGGAGGGCCGCCGACCGCTCAATAGATCGCACCCTGATCGTTTCGCTGAGCGTACTGATTCTGGTCTTGCTGGCGTTCACCGTACTGATGCGTTGGCCGCTGCCGGCCGCCGTTGCCATCTTGATATGGGGTATCGCCAGCTTCGCCCTGGTGCCGCCGCTACAGATGCGCGTCATGGAAGCGGCCAAGGACGCGCCCAATTTGGCCTCTGCGGTGAACATCGGAGCGTTCAACTTCGGCAACGCGATTGGTGCGGCGCTGGGCGGCGCGGTGATCAATGCCGGAATGGGTTATCCAGCGATCTCCCTAGCCGGAGCGGCTATGGCGGGTCTGGGGCTGCTGATGGTGTTGGCGTATGCCTGGCGCTCCAGAGCGATTGCCGCAGCGCTTGTGTGACGATGATGTGAGGGGGCTGTTAGTCGCCATGGATGAGTGACGGCTAGCGGCCAGACACAACCTAGGGAGGATTGAGCCTGGTGTCCAAAGCGAATTGTTCTTGGCTAACGAGTTCAAACAGATCCTGCGCAGCAGCGGGATTCATCAGCACATTCCAGCTGTGCCGAGAAACCGCCGAAGGTATCAATACGAAGGGATGCTGAGCTAGGAGGCCGTCACCGAACTGCTGTTGGCCGCGGCCGGGGGAGCCTGGAAATAGCCAGTTGGCATTCGGTACCGAGTTCGGCATCACCCGGTGAACCAACTTGATTTCTTTTACCCGGGCACACGTCAAGACGTGTGGGACAGTGTCCAATGCCTGAAAGCCTTTATGCACCGCCACCTCAAGAATTGCCGTGGAAGGATCCGCCGAGCAATACACAGCCTTGCAACCTTTAGAGTTCCACCGGCCGCCGGCAATTTCAGCGCCTATACCGGACGACCAGGTGGACGCATGCTTCTCCTGATCAAGACGCCACAAATACAACTCACCATTGCCTGGCACTATCGTCATCAGGAATACACCCCATACTCCATGCGCGTCAAAAAGTCCTCGACAAGCTCGAAGCCCATTTGCGTGGTCAGAAGATCTATAGGCGCCTTCCCTTCAAGCCCCATTGCTGGCGACGTCATCCAATTAACCGCTTGCTGACGATCACCCAACACTTCTTCAGCCTTGCTCAACACCGTAGCCAAGCGCCAGGTGCCGTTTGTTTGTTCAGCGGTCAGCGGCTCAGGACTCTTGATCCGACGCTGCACCGTACGATCAGACAGGCCAATGATCTTAGAAAAAACGTGATGGTCACGGAACTGGCTGTACGATTGAACAAACGAGATGACCAGGTCCGACGGAAAGCCTTTCTCCATGAGCGCGTGAAGCTCAAATGCGCTGGTGGCTTTGAGCTTTTTCCCCTCACCGAACAGCAATTGCAGCGGACGTATTGGGTCGTACGCTATTGGATAGGACTCTTTGCCTGCAGTAATCATGATCGCACTCCTCTGCCATATGGCTAAAATATAGCGCCACTTGACAGAAATTGCCAGCTACGTCGAAAGAGGTCACTTCCCGATGATAGGACCGAAGGGGGACGGATTTATTAATAGGGCAGGCAGTCGCCTTTGGCCGATAGCTGCCCGTTACGAAGGGCCCCAATCGACCCATTGCTGCCAGTCGTGGCTGGCAGTCAATGATAGATTTTCAGGAAGGCTTTACATTCAATGCACCTAAGATTTGATCAGCTACGCTTGGTG
This sequence comes from Pseudomonas sp. NPDC087626, assembly GCF_044743405.1. Taxonomy (NCBI): domain Bacteria; kingdom Pseudomonadati; phylum Pseudomonadota; class Gammaproteobacteria; order Pseudomonadales; family Pseudomonadaceae; genus Pseudomonas; species Pseudomonas sp. NPDC087626. Next base: position 181,911 of record NZ_JBIUWJ010000010.1, on the reverse strand, counting down.
TAAGACAAACTTCAAGGATGATGCTGTCCAACTGGCTAACCCAACCTCTGAAGGTGGCTCGAATTTGTCCTCGCGTGCTCAAGCACAATCTATTTCTTTGAATAAATACCCTCCGACCGTTTGCACTTGCTGACGAGATTAGACGAGGCTTCAGATGGCACCCGTTAGAAAACATTGGCATTCTGTCGCCGTTCGATGGGAATCGGAGGCCCAATCTGAGTGCCTGAAAACGCTGGCACCAATCGATGACCGTAGGGCGAGTTGTCGATGCTCACTGTCCACTTTAATCATCTGGTGACGCGTTTATAGTGACTCGAAGGATGAACAGGAGCAGCCCGAGTGGGATGTATGAAAAGGAGGATGTTGGCCGCGATTCTGGCTTTCAGCTCATCCCATGTTCTGGCCGATGAGTGGCAGGTATTGACGCACAGTACCGGCCTTGAGGTGTCCCGTACGAGCGGGAGCCTGCGCGGCGTGCCACATAGTGGGAAGCGCGCCTTCTACCTAGAGCTGGTACGAGCGTTGTTGTCAGAGCTCGGCGAGCCTATGGAGATTACCGAAGTGCCACTGGCTCGAGGCTTGGCGCTGGTACAACAAAACGAAGGCATTGCCTTTTTCAATGTAAGCCGAACGGCGGACAGGGAATCGACCGTCAATTGGGTAGGGCCGATTTCCAGCGAAACGGATCGGCTATATGAAAGCGCCGAACATCCAACCGGAATCAATACGCTATCTGATGCTCGACATTTACCCGTCTGTGTGCTGAACCACAACGTGGATGATACTGCCCTTGTGAGCCAAGGTTTTACTGCCATCATCCGTAGCAATAGCTATTCGGGTTGCTTCAAGATGCTGCAAGCGGGCAGAGTGCTGCTTGTAGCTTCATCGATATGGGGCTTACAACATAAGCTGGCCGAAGCCAATGTCTCTGCCTCTGCATTGCGTCTAACGCCGGTGACGATCCTCACCTCCGATGGATACATAGCACTGTCCAAAAGCACACCTGGTTCGGAAGTGGCTCGATGGCAACGGGCCCTCGACCAGATCAAACAGAGCGGCAAATATGACGACATATTGAGTCTTTATGCGGATTGATCGGGCTGTACGAGATCTATCCTACCGAGAAGAAAGCAGGCACAAAGGAAACGATTGATCTGAACTGATTTAACCGGTCGCGCATTTCACCAGAAAGGCTGGAGGATGCAGAAATCTAGATGTTTATTGCTCCGTGTATCGACGTCCAGCGCCAAAAAAAGCCTTTTAAATTGGCCTGTTGGTACTTCAATATCAACTTCAAACCATAGCCTGCGAAAACGCAGAGTGGGTGGCTCTGGTCATTGTCGACAAGCTCGGTGGGCTCTGGCGATCACATTCTTAGGTGTATTGTTCTACAACATGAGGATCTGCGAGCTACCCGGCTCAAGGTGCGAATTCGTGTTTACCTGAGTGACCGCTATTGGCCGATTGCTGCCCGATACTACAGGCAGAAATCGGTCAGAAGTGAACGTTCGAGCGCTTGCTTTTCTCGACGGCTATTGCAATGGCCCGATTGCAGCGCTGCGGGTCCCGGCGAACGCACTCGTGCCAAGCCAGCGCCATAGGTTTTGCGCATCCTGTACAGCCCCGTCTACACGCAGTTCTTGCGACTGAAGAACCTCCCTTGGTGTTCGGTCGCCCGCCCAGACCTCGGTCAACGCGCGCACGCTAGAGTCCACGACGAGGGTCAGCTCGCGTCCGGGATCGTCGCGGCACAGATCTGCCACACCGTGTTCGACCACCAGCCACCAATCTTGCTCGCCGGCCCGCGCGTCGCGGAATCTGAAATGGATGACCACTGTCCTGGGCGGGAACATCTCGATGCGTGCGAACCGGCGCACGTCCCACATGAGCAAGCCCGCGTCGAGTTCGTTATCGCGAAGGCGACTGCCTATCCAACGCGCGCCCCAATGGCCAAGCGCCATAATGATCGGGCGCAACTCCTCGCCGGCCTCAGTCAGGCTGTACTCCCAGACGTTGCCTGTGGCCGTGCGATGTACGACACCGATATCTTCCAAGTGGCGCAACCGCTGTGCCAGCAAGCTGGTGGACATCCGGGGTACGCCTCGACGCAATTCATTGAAGCGCTTACTGCCGCATAGCAGCTCGCGCACGACCAAAGGCGTCCAGCGCTCACACAGTGCTTCAGCACCGCGCGCGACGGTGCAGAACTGACCGTAGCTTTCGTCCATCGCCTGTACTCCGCAACTCAACGCTTCAGATTCTGAACTAGTCCCGCGACGTCGCCGCGCGCACGCTGAACTCCTCGATAGCCCACCGCCACAGGAGAACGTCATGACCAAGATAGCCATCATTCAGCGCCCGCCAGTGCTGCTCGATCGCAGCGCGACGATCGCTCGAGCCGTGCAATCGGTCGCGGAAGCTGCGCAGGCGGGAGCCTCGTTGATTGTGTTGCCCGAATCGTTCATTCCCGGTTACCCGTCGTGGATCTGGCGGCTGGCGGCGGGAAAAGACGGCGCGGCAATGGGCCAGTTGCATACGCGCCTGCTGGCGAACGCCGTTGATATCGCCAACGGTGACCTGAAGGATTTGTGCGAGGTCGCCAGCGCTCACGCCGTGACAATCGTGTGCGGCATCAATGAATGCGAGCGGCATAAAGGAGGCGGCACGCTATATAACAGCGTAGTCGTTATCGGTACCAACGGCGAAGTACTGAACCGCCATCGCAAGCTGATGCCAACGAACCCCGAGCGCATGGTCCATGGTTTCGGCGATGCGTCGGGGTTGCGTACGGTCGATACACCCGTCGGCCGCATCGGTACGCTCATCTGCTGGGAAAACTACATGCCCCTGGCGCGCTATTCTTTGTATGCACAGGGCGTGGAAATCTACGTCGCCCCCACGTACGACACCGGCGAGGGCTGGATTAGCACGATGCGTCACATTGCACTCGAAGGCCGTTGCTGGGTGCTCGGCAGCGGTACGTCGTTGCGCGGTAGCGACATTCCTGATGACTTCCCATCTCGTGCGCAACTGTTTCCCGATCCGCAAGAGTGGATCAACGACGGCGACTCGGTGGTGGTCAACCCTCAAGGCCGCATCGTGGCCGGCCCATTACACCGAGAGACGGGCATTGTGTATGCGGACATCGATGTCTCGCTCGTGGCGCCAGCACGGCGGACGCTTGACGTCACCGGGCACTATGCGCGCCCTGACATTTTCCAACTGCAGGTTCGACGCACGCCAGCAACTGCGGTGCACTACATTGACGGGTGAAGCCCGCTAACACGTTGACGGCCCCTCCCCACTCCGGCGGCAGCCGTAACCACTGATCAAGGAATCATTCCATGAGCATAGAAAAGTCTTACAACGGCCGTTGTTTTTGCGGCGCGGTCGAGTTCACCGTCAGCGGTGAACCGGCCGCCATGGGCTATTGCCATTGCGAGTCGTGTCGACATTGGTCAGCGGGGCCGGTCAACGCGTTCACACTGTGGAAACCCGAGGCAGTGCAAGTCACTCGGGGTGCTGAGAGCATTGGCACCTACAACAAGACACCGCGCAGTTATCGCAAATGGTGCAAGCAGTGTGGCGGGCACCTCTTCACCGAACACCCGGAAATGGGGCTCATCGACGTGTATGCCGCGGTGATCTCGGATCTCGCGTATTCGCCAAGCGTCCACGTCCACTATCAGGAGACCAGACTGCCCATCAAAGATGGGCTGCCCAAGCTCAAGGATGTCCCCAGCGAATTAGGGGGATCGGGCATCAGCGTGGACGAATAGAGTTCGCACGGTAGCGTGGGGCGTGCCAACCTCGCTTGGGCCCGCCCTCGCCTCACATTCATCATTACTCTGGCGTAACTCGGGTTTTGCCCTGCGTCAAAGTCAGGCTCAACAGGACCGAAATCAACAGGATGCCGCCGACCATGGCCAGCGACCATTGGATCGGCAGGTGCCACCACGGCGCGACCAGCATCTTGCTGCCGATGAACACCAGTACGATGGCCAGGCCATATTTGAGCAAGTGGAAACGGTAGGCCATGTCGGCAAGCAGAAAATACAGTGCGCGCAGGCCCATGATGGCGAAAATGTTCGAGGTGAACACGATGAAGGGGTCGGTGGTCACGGCGAAGATCGCCGGGATGCTGTCGACCGCGAACACCAGGTCACTGGCCTCGATCAGGACCAGCACCAGGAACATCGGCGTCGCCCAGCGCACGCCGTTCTGGCGCACGAAGAAGCGCTCGCCGTGAAAGCCGTCGGTGATCCGCAAATGGCTGCGTAGCCAGCACAGCAAAGGGTTTTTATCGAGATCGGGTTGCTGGTTGGCGAAGATCAGCATTTTGACGCCGGTGATAACCAGGAAAGCGCCAAAGACATACAGCAGCCAGGCAAACTCCTGCACCAGCCAGGCACCGGCGAAAATCATCCCGGCGCGCATGATGATGGCGCCGAGCACGCCATAGAGCAGGACGCGGCGCTGCAACTCTGGCGGCACGGCGAAATAGCCGAAGATCATCACGAAAACGAACATGTTGTCGATCGACAGCGACTGCTCGATCAGATAGCCCGTGAGGAATTCGAGCGTTGTACGCTGGGCCACTTCGGCGCCGAACTGGCTGCGCAGATACCACCAGAGCAGCCCCGCGAAGACCAACGCCAAACTGCTCCAGGCGATGACCCAGGACAGCGCTTCACGCACCGAAACACGATGCGCCTTGCGCCCGCCGAAGACGAAAAGGTCCAACGCCAGCATGGCGAGAACGAATCCGATGAAGGCGGCCCACATCCAGGACTGGCCGACGCTGATGGCGGTCATTCAACTATCCAGGTTTGGTCGATACTCATGCAGAGCGGCGCGATTACTCGCCTAATGTCAGTGATCATGCTATCGGGCATGTCGCAACAACAAAAATCGTTTATTCGTGGCTTGTTGTTCGTTTTTTCCGAAGTATTAAAGCCGGCAGTGCAGGCCTATATTGAATAGTGTCGATCCAGTTAGTTGACGCGTTAAGAGATCGCCAAGGGTGGACAAACGACAGTGCTGGAGGCGCTAGCGGATAACCCAGAATGTTTGGAGGTGCCACATGAGGAAGTATCAACAACTCTTTCTGATCGCAGGTTCAACCATGCGTCACTCGCCAGCGATGGAGCGGGCAATCGCACTGGCCGATGCCACCGGTGCAGCGCTGCATATCGCGGTGTTCATCGAAGACTTCGACCATATGCGGTTAATGAGCAACAGCGAACAACTGCATGAGCGTTGCCGGCAGGAGAACCAGCAGTGGTTGGCGGATGAGGCCGAACTCATGCGCAGCAAGGGCATCAACGTGACCACCGAAGTTGCTTTGACCCGCGACCCGCTGCAAGAGATCCTTGAACATGTGGCTCAAATGCAGCCCGACCTGGTGATCAAGGACGTCCATCATGAATCAGCGCTCAAGCGCGTATTCGTCACGCCTTTGGATTGGCAGTTGTTGCGCGATTGTCCGACGCCTGTACATCTGGTCAGCGAAGTCAGGTGCCCGCTTCCTCGGGTGATAGTGGCCGCGGTTGATCCATCGCATCCAGAGGGACAGATCCGCGCAATCAACGACAGCATCATTCAGGCGGCGAACGAATTGGCGGCACAATGTGCTGCTCAGGTGCACCTGCTGTATGCCTATGAACTGACACACACCCATTTCTCTGATGCAGGTGCTGGTGCCGTGACGATGCCAGGCTTCAGCAACGACGTGCGGCGGTCACTTGAGAAGTGCTTCGTTGCCCTGGCTGAACGATACGGCGTGCCACCTGAGCGCCAACACTTTATTGCGGGGCCGCCCACCAAAGCGATGGTCGACTTTGCGACGCATACGCGAGCGGATGTCTTCGTCATGGGAAATACCCATCACCAAGGGGTGGCCAAGCTGCTTGGCAGTACCACGGAGCATGTCCTGTATCAGGTGCCCTGCAGCGTTTTGGCGATCAAGGTAGAAGGAGCAAGGAGCACCTGCCAATAACATAAATCCGTCGAGGCGAGAAACAACTCGAACATACGGCGTGCTTGATAGGCGCTGCACAAGGGCTGATTCAACTCAAGCTGAGCGCTGAGCGATTGTCAGTAATATCCCGAAGCTCACGAGTAGACCTCCAAAAATTCGGTCAATCCATTGTCGTGCAGCGAACAGCTTCTCGCGCAGCATCCCGGCTGAGAAGCACAGCGCGATGAGGCTGAACCACACCGCGTGCGCTCCAGCGATGAAAAGCCCATATGCAATTTGTACAGTCAAGGCGGTGTCCGGTCGTACCACGCCCATGAACAGACTAACGATGAAGATCGATGTTTTCGGATTCAACGCGTTCGTCAGAAATCCCGTACGCAGAGCTGCAAGATCTGATATGGCCGGTGGCGGTGCGTCTAGCTGTTCAATAGCCGGCTTGGAACGAAGCATTTTGCTGCCGAGGTAGATGAGATACGCAGCTCCAGCCAGTTTCAGCGCATTGAACAACCAAGGCGATTGTTGAAGCACTAACCCTAGTCCGAGCAGCGTATAGCAGACGTGGACAAGCACCCCCAAACCAATTCCCACAGCTGTGAGGACGCCTGCCCGTCGAGACAGTAGCAATCCATTGCGAGAAACCATGGCGAAATCCGGCCCAGGACTGATACATGCCAGTATTGTAATGGTGACTACTGCTATCCATTCGCTCATGCGGTACCCTTCGAATTATTGCTGGTAGAAAGCAATATTTACAGAACCAGCGCCCTGGTAAAAACGATGATTTCTGAAGAAAATGGTGACTACGACTCACCAATCTCTGAGACCCGCATGCCTTCTCTGCTCGCGTTGCGTTGCTTCGAATCCGCCGGACGATTCGAAAATTTCGCCCGCGCGGCTGACGAACTGCATCTCACACCTGGTGCCATAAGCCGAGCAGTACGCTTACTTGAAGAGGATCTGGGCATTGACCTGTTCGAGCGGCGTAGCCGAAGGGTTTTTTTAACGGACGCCGGAAGACGCCTGGCGAAAGCAGTTAGTGAGGGGCTTGGAGTGATGAACCAGGCAGTTCGCGAGATACGCTCCGATGCCCGTCGTGCTCGTCAGCTTGTGCTGTCCTGCGAGCCAACGCTGTTAATGCGATGGTTGATCCCTCGTTGGAGCGACTTCCAAACACATCATCGAGGGCCAGACATTCATTTAGTGGCCGGCGGCGGCATCTTTTCATTCGACCATGGCATAGATTTAGCCATTCGGCGGGACGATTTTCCTCGCCCCTCCAGTTATCATTCCGAGCCCCTATTTCCAGAGAAGATCGGCCCTGTCTGCCGGCCAGAAAAGGCAGATCAGTGGTTTGGCAAAAGCAGGAACTGCCTGAGTTCCACCGCCCCGCTGCTGCAGACGACTAGCCGACCTAAGGCTTGGCAGGAGTGGGCTAGTGCAAAAGGGCTGCTCATTCCCGCCACGGAGATGCAATCTTTTGAGCACTTTTATTTCAGTATCCAAGCGGCTGTCGCAGGCCTCGGGGTAGCTATTGGCCCATGGCACTTAGTGCGCGACGATATCCAGAGCGGCGTGTTAGTCGCGCCATTAGGATTTGTTGAAGACGGCTCACGCTACTGCCTGTTATCTCCCACACCACCTAAGCCAGGCAGCTTGGAAATGGATTTGCTTAATTGGTTGCAGGCAGTGGGCTGAAGCTTGTCGATCTACAGTTACTTGCACTGCGAACCAGACCAGCGTAGCTAAGACCGGGCCGAATACGCCTACAGGTTAAGGCGCAAGGAAAGCGGCCCGATGCTGACTACAATGTTGCGCTTTTGGGAATGCCATTACCCTACTGAGCGAGATGTCCATATCCAGCCGCGCGGGTGAAGTCGGCCAACTGCCAAACATCACCGTTCGCCCCCCACGTGCCATCAACCACATCCTGGATTTGTATTGAGGTCAGCAATTGGCGTTGATCGTCCGGCGCAAGGCTCGATTTTATTGCTCCGTGCAGTCCACGCACGTAGCGCTGGCGCATCGGTGCATCAAGGACGCCGGCAGGCACCTTGACCATGACAATGCAGGGGACAACATGGGCATGAGGACCCACGCCTCCACACAGCCAATTATCTGCCTGGACTTCTTCGATAAGCACCCAGCACAAAGCACGCTGCTGTGGGGCGTCACCCATCTGTTCATTATCCATCGCCACGTCACTCACGCTGCGGAGCAGTTGTTGGCGCTGAGTCGGATTGAACGCTTCGGTAGGCACCTTGATCAGGATGTTCGGCATGACAAAACCTCGTTGTTATCTGGAGGCGCCATTGAACCCGTTCCTTGTACTCAGGATAAGTGACCGATTCGTCTTCTTTCGGGCATAATCGGACAATGTACGATTTCACTATTGTGGTCATTCCCGGGGCGTTCGCCTCAAGTGTCGCGGCCACTCTGGATATCCTTTCCACCGCTGCGACACTTGCAGTGCGGCAAGGTTTTGCTGTGCCACGCTGGCGAGTGTGTGGACCACGGCCAGGGCTGATTCCCCTTGGGCAAGGCATGCTCCTGCAGGTCGACGAACTGACTACAGACGTCGAGGACAATTCCTGCTGGGTTATTCCCGGCCTTGGTATCAGCGATGTTGACGCGCTGCGCAACCGTCTTGAGGAAGACTGGGTACTTCAAACACTGCCCGCGCTGAGGGCACATGCGGCCCAAGGCAAGGACATTGCAGCTTCATGCTCGGCGGTTTTTCTGCTGCATGCCGCTGGATTGCTGAAAGGCCGACAGGTTACGACCACATGGTGGCTCGCCCCACAGTTGTCGAGCATCGCGCCTGACTGCCTCGTCGACCCCAATGTCATGGTTCTCTGCGATCCACCTCTGACAACCGCTGGTGCCGCCTTCGCGCAGACCGACCTGATGCTACATCTACTGCGCAGGCGCCTATCACCCGAACTCGCCGACTATGTGGGCAAGATCCTTCTACTCGATGGTCGACAGCTGCAGTCTCCGTTCATCAACCCCGCGATCATGGCCCTGGGCAATTCGCTTGTCGCCAACCTCACCACCTACATAGAAGCACGGCTGCCCTATCCGCCCAGTGTCCCGAGTCTTGCGGCATACGCCGGCATGTCTGAGCGAACGTTGTCCCGCCACCTTCGAAAAGCAACCGGTCTTTCAACCCAGCATTTGATCCAGCGTGTGCAGTTGCACAGGGCCCGCGTGCTGCTGGAAACCAGCAGATATTCCGTTGAATCTATCGCCGAGCAGGTGGGCTACCAGGATGCCACGGCCCTACGGCGTCTGATGCGCCGCCTGTTGAACGTTTCGCCAAAACAACTGCGCCCGTCAGCGGGCATCTGATACATGGCAAAATTGCTGCGTGAGCCTGTCCGTCTAGCGGAGGGGGTTCAAGGTGGCGCTCTGGACGAAATGGCGTTGGATCGTGGCTGTATCGAAACTCAAGAAGACAATACTTGCGAGTGTTGTTGTGCTGGGGCCTCGTGTCTGAGCGATTGCTGCCAGGTTAGCTGCTCCCGAACTTTAGCTACTGCATCCAAGACGCTCTGTGCCCAGTTCTCATCTTCAGGATGCACGACAACCACGCGAAAACCGTGATCATGCCCTTCAGTCCGCACGCCGTCGGAATCATCGACATGCAAGTCGATATCGAAGGCTGGCGGAAATTTCGAGGGCGAGTTCGCAAGCCCATGCGCCGTCAGGGCGTGGTAATGCCGAACACTGTTGACCACACCATCGACGCGGATACCGTAGAGCAATAGCCAACGCCGGATGTAGGACGGAGTGCGGCCGGACGAGGTGTAGACCCAGATGCTGCAACCCTGGCGACGTAACTCTCGGGTCAGGGAACGCGTTCCGATACGCAACGGCTCCCCCAGCCAACGATGAACACAGGCCGGCAGCCAGCTTTTTTCAACGGCGCAGTGGTGCAGTTGGCAAGCCAGCGTGTCATCAATATCGAACGAAATCCGTATGCGCTGACGTCTGAACACGTGCATCGGGATGACACACTGGATTGCTTGCCATACCCGGCTACCGGAAGTTCGGCATTTTGCGAGCGTTGGATACCAGTTCATCAATGCCCTCTCTGATAGACGGGCGAGGGTTTGTCGCTCAGGAAAAATCTCATTGAGTCAGGCGCCTGCTCTTCCAGGAAAGCTGCATACTTTTTCTTGATCTTGGGCAATTCGTACAATGCCTTGACACCATGCTTGGCGGAGTTTCGTATGACCGATGACGGGTTGAAGTAACCCTCGGCGTTGTCCAGTGCCAGCACAAACGGCGGCAGTCCTGCGCGCATCAGCAAGTAACTGACGATCAGTGACCCGCTGCGGTTATTGCCTTCAATGAACAATTGTGGCTTGCTGAGGATACGTACATAGACACCGGCCGCACGCTTCCAGACTGATTCGCTGCGATACGCGCCGTACCAATTGTATAAGTCCTTGATTCCTCCCTCTACATTGTTGAAGAAGTGCTCCTCAGTCGCAGCAAGGTGCTGGGCATACTCCCGTCGGCGCGCTGGGTTTCGACCGCAGAGAACGGTGGCATTGATTTCCAGCATCAGGTTCAGTTGCTGAAGATCAAACAAGTCGACGCCACTTGCAACGTAGTCGTCGATCAGCGCATAGCCCTCGAGCACATTGTGCAGCACTTCATCAGTCAAGGGGTCACGCGCCTCTGTAAAGTGCCTGCTTAGCTCGGCAAAGCGGCTTTGCACCTCACGCAGTGCGTGCTCAATCGCTGGCAAATCAAGACGGCGCGTTGCAGACATTGGTAATCCCGAGAGACGGTAGAAAAGAAGGAAAAACGACCGGACGCCTCCAAAGCACTTTGACTTTTGGGGACATACGGCCTTGACCGGACGGTGTTACTTAACTGAATTTCCCGCTGATGTAGTCCTCAGTCATTTGTTCGCGCGGGCTGCCAAAAATCTGGGTCGTTGGGCCCATCTCGACTAGATAGCCGGTGCGCGTACCCTGAGAAATATCCACCGAGAAAAAAGCCGTCGTATCGGCAACACGGATCGCCTGCTGCATATTGTGGGTCACCAGAGCAATGGTGTAATCCTTCTTCAATTCGACCATCAACTCCTCGACCCGGCGGGTGGCGATCGGATCAAGCGCCGAACAGGGTTCATCCAGTAACAGCACTTCCGGTTCGGTTGCGATAGCGCGGGCGATACATAGCCGTTGTTGCTGCCCACCGGAAAGTGACAGGCCGCTGACCTTGAGCTTGTCCTTGACTTCATCCCACAGTGCGGCGCCTTGCAAGGCGTGCTTTACGCGGTCGCCCAGATCACCTTTGTAGCGATTGAGGCGCAGGCCAAATGCAACATTGTCGAAAATGCTCATCGAGAACGGGTTCGGCTGTTGAAATACCATGCCGATGTAGCGGCGCACGACCACCGGATCAACGCCCTTGCCGTAGACGTCTTGCCCGAGGAAATGCACATGACCCTCAAAGCGAAAGCCTTTGACCAAGTCGTTCATCCGATTGAGGCTGCGTAGCACGGTGCTCTTGCCACAGCCGGAAGGACCGATGAAGCCAGTGATCTTGTTTTTTTCGATCGGCACATGGCTGTCACGTACCGCCATGAAGTTGCCATAGAAAATCTTGTCCAGTTTGCAGTCCATGACCACAGGCGCCTTGGTGACAACCGGAGCGGCTTTTTGCGCAATTGATACGTTCAAAATTCAGATGCTCCCGCTCTCAATACTTGGGCTTGCCGAAAATACGGCTGATAACGTTCACGACCAACACGATCATCACCAGCACCAGCGAGGCCGCCCATGCGAGTTCAAGTTGGTTATCGAAGGGCATGCCGGAGAAGTTGTAAATCAGCACGGCAAGCGATGCCGTCGGATTCATCACCGCAAGGCTGCCATCGTGGTAGATCCAGTAGTTGCTGAACAGCGCGGTAAACAACAACGGCGCTGTCTCACCCGCGGCGCGTGCCACGGCCAGCATCACGCCGGTGAGGATCGCCGGCAGGCCGGTAGGCAAGACGATTTTCCAGATCACCTGCGAGCGGGTGCAGCCCATACCATAGGCGGCATCCTTCATGATTTTGGGCACCATGCGCATCGACTCTTCGGCTGTCAGCACGACAATGGGCAGCATCAGTACCGCCAGGGCCACACCACCCGCAGGTGCCGAGTAGGTACCAGTGGTCATCACCACCAGGGCATAGGCAAATACCCCAGCCAAAATGGAAGGCAGTCCTGTGAGCATCTTGGCGGCAAAACGCGCAGCGTTTGCCAGCTTGCTGTCCGGCCCCAGTTCAGCCAAGAAGATGGCCGCCATGATGCCGACCGGCACCGCGATTGCGGCCGCGATACCGACCATGACAAAGGTGCCTGCCATCGCGTTGCCGAAGCCACCGCCAGTCTCGAAACCCGTCGGCGGCAGCTCGGTAAACACCTCCAGGCTCAGACGAGCCCCTCCACGCATAATCAGCATGTAGAGCACGGAAATCAGCGGCACGCTGGCAAGTAGAGCGCCGCCCCAAACCAGCGTGGTCAACACCAGGCTGCGCAGGGCGCGACCTTCAAACTTACGCTGAAGGCTTGGCAAATCGGTTATAGGGGAAGTGAGGTCAGTCATCATTTAGTACCACGTTGGGCATAGACCATAATCATGGAACCGATGATGTTCACCAGTAGCGTGATCAGCATCAGCACCAGTGCGGCGTACATCAAGACCTCGATCTCGTTTGGCCCGGCTTCAGGGAAATTCAGCGCCAGCAAGGCCGCCAGCGTATTGGCCGGAGCAAACAGAGAAAGGGAAATATTGTTCGCGTTGCCTACCAGCATGGCCAGGGCCATGGTTTCACCCAGCGCACGGCCCAGACCCAGTACCAGGGAGCCGAAGATTCCAGTGGCGGCGGATGGCACCATCACCTTGAGAATCGCTTCCCAATGGGTGGTTCCCATGCCATAGGCGGCCTGCTTGGTTTTCATCGGCACGCCGGTGAGGGCGTCCTGCGAGACAGCGGCGATGGTGGGCAGAATCATGATGGCCAGCACTAATGCCGCAGGGAGCAGTCCCGGCCCGCTCAAGGACGTGCCGAAAAAAGGTATCCAGCCGAGCTCGCTGTTCAACCACGCCGTCAGCGGGCGAATCGCCGGAATCACCACATAGATCCCCCACAGCCCATAAACCACGCTGGGAATGGCGGCGAGCAATTCGACAATGGTGCGAAAAACGGCGGCAAGCTTGGCGGGCAGAAAATCCTGGGTCAGGAAAATCGCCATGCTGACGCCGAAAAAACCAGCAATCACCAGGGCGATCAGGGCGCTGTAGAGCGTGCCCCAAATGGCGGGCAGAATGCCGTACTTGCCTTGATTCACGTCCCAGACAGTGCCGAAAACGACGTCCAGACCGTGCTTGTCCATGCCCGGAATAGCCTTGCGCCCCACCTCAAATACCAGCGCAAACACCAACGCCAGAACGAGAACCACGCCTATGCGTGAGAGCGCACGGAAGGTGCGATCCACCAGATAGTCCTTCGTAGAAGGTGGTTGGCAGGCAGAGTCCGGGTTAACCGGTACGACAAAAGGTTTGTTCATTGGTTAATTCCGGAACAGGGGGAGGAACTCTCCCGGCATGAGTGACATGCACATACCGAAAGAGACTCACGAGCGTTACTGGATGTTGGCGGAAGCTTTACGAACCTGGTCGATGACCGATTGTGGCAAGGGGATGTAACCCATTGAGTCGGCAATTTTCTGCCCCTCGGTCAGGCTGTACTCGACCATTTCGCGCATGGCCTTGGCCTTAGCCGGATTCTCGTTCTGCTTGCGGAAGATCATCCAGGTATAGGAAGTGATCGGGTAGGATTTGGCACCGTCCGGATCAGGCAACCAGGCCACCAGGCTCTCCGGCATCTTCACCGCCGCCAGAGCCTCGGCACCACTTTCGGCGTTTGGTACAACGTACTGGCCGGCTTTGTTCTGCAGTTGGGCAAAGTCAACCTTGGCCAGCTTGGCAAAGCCGTATTCGATGTAGCCAATGGCGCCCGGGGTCTGGCGTACGGTGGCGGTCACACCATCATTCTTGGGTGATTTGATGAATTTGTCGCTGGCAGGCCAGTTGACGGTGTTGCCCTCACCCAGCGCCTGCTTGAACTCTTGATTGATCGCCGCCAGGTGCTTGGTGAACACCGCAGTGGTACCGCTGGAGTCTGCGCGCACGACCACGGTGATCGGCGTGTCGGACAGTTTCAGGTCCGGGTTGGCTGCGATGATCTGCGGATCGTTCCAGCGAGTGATCTTGCCGAGAAAAATGTTGGAGTAAACGTCGCGTGGCAGTTTTAGCCCCTTAGGGTTGCCCGGCAGGTTATAGGCAAGCACGATTTCACCCGCCGTCATCGGCAGTAACTGAGCACCCTCGGAGACCTTGGCAATGTCTTCGTCTTTCATGGCCGAGTCACTGGCAGCGAAATCAACGGTTTTGTTCAGGAAGTCCTGTACACCCGCACCACTGCCCTTGGATTGGTAATCCACCGTGACACCTTCGGTTTTCTTGCTGAAATCTTTGAACCAAGTGAGGTAGATCGGTGCCGGGAAACTGGCTCCGGAACCTGTTAGGCGGACGCTCTCACCAGCGAAAGCCACCGAGGTGGCACAAAGAGAAACCGTAATAGCGAGCGCAGCAGACTTCATCAAACATTTCATTAAAAAACTCCTTGTCATGACGGGCTCAGGGAGTCTGCGATAATCCTGTTACGTTTTTATGAAAGACGATGGCAAAACACTAGCCCGCCCCCATACCGTCGCCGCAATGCCTTCTGATGTAATTACTCCGTAACAAATTGCGACTAAGACTTTTCCATCCCTTACGACGGAATTTCTCCCATGTTCTCAACTGAAGAGACCTTGATACAGCGCATCCACCGCGAGCTGCTTGATCACAGTGACGAAGAACTGGAACTGGAATTATCCGAAGACGGGCACGACCTGAATGCACTGTTCGATGAACACGCCCAGGAAGGAAGTGCACGGGAGGCCCGACGACTTTATTTCAGCGAACTGTTCCGCCTGCAAGGTGAGCTGGTGAAGCTGCAAAGCTGGGTCGTCAAGACTGGCCACAAAGTAGTGATCCTGTTCGAAGGGCGCGATGCCGCCGGCAAAGGTGGCGTGATCAAACGCATCACCCAACGACTCAATCCACGGGTATGCCGTGTCGCGGCCCTGCCTGCGCCCAAC
Source organism: Pseudomonas sp. NPDC087626 (assembly GCF_044743405.1). Lineage (NCBI taxonomy): Bacteria > Pseudomonadati > Pseudomonadota > Gammaproteobacteria > Pseudomonadales > Pseudomonadaceae > Pseudomonas > Pseudomonas sp. NPDC087626. The sequence continues at coordinate 166,716 of NZ_JBIUWJ010000010.1, read as the reverse complement.
GACCGCGAACGCACGCAATGGTATTTCCAGCGCTATGTTTCGCATCTGCCAGCAGCGGGCGAAATCGTGTTGTTCGACCGAAGTTGGTACAACCGCGCCGGGGTCGAAAAGGTCATGGGGTTTTGTGATGACGATCAGTACGAAGAGTTTTTCCGTACAGTGCCAGAGTTCGAGCGGATGCTCGCTCGTTCCGGTGTACAACTGATCAAATACTGGTTCTCAATTTCCGACCAGGAACAGAACTTGCGTTTTCTCAGCCGCATTCACGACCCGCTCAAGCAGTGGAAACTCAGCCCAATGGATCTGGAGTCCCGTCGACGTTGGGAGGCCTATACCAAGGCCAAGGAAATCATGCTTGAGCGCACCCACATTGCCGAAGCACCGTGGTGGGTGGTGCAGGCTGATGACAAGAAGAAAGCGAGGCTCAACTGCATTACCCATCTACTGGCGCAAATGCCCTATGAGGAGGTGGAACTACCGGTGATCAATTTACCGCAACGTGAGCGGCAGGAAGACTACTTCCGTAGCCCAACGCCAGCCGAAATAATCGTGCCTCAGGTTTACTGATATTCATTACCGGATTGTTGTATCAGCTTTGCGAGTGACTGCACTGTCGTGCAACAAATGAACGGGTATTGCCAGGGTTCTGCCAACCTCCCTTCTAGACGCCGCGATCTAACTCGAATCGCCTTCACTGGCGCGTAACAAGGGTCACCGGAGATTGTCTTGAAAGATTCATGCAGTCTATTTTGTGGCAGATTTGTTTTAAAAAGATCCATCTCACATGCCTGCTGGATAAAGTATTTTTAATGAAAAGGGTTAGAAGGCAGCTCAGTAACATACTTTAAGTAATATTGGCTCGAGGACTAATTTTATTTGGCCAACGCCTCGTAAACAGGAACCTCATTGGAAATGCAGCACGAAGGCAATTCCCCCTCCCCCTCCTGCTCAACCTCCGCTGGAACTGCCTGGCTGCGCGATGCCTCGGCCAGGCAATAGTAAGCACATTTGGTGTTCACCCCGCCGATGGCTGAACAACGGCGAGGTGAAGTTGATGGAGCGAAGGCTTCAGGACGCGGCGGGAACCGTCACGAGGAAAGGCACGGTACGAATCTTGTCGCCGCCCTTGAATTGAATCCACAAGGCATAGGGCCCCGCATGCGCAGGTTTGGCATGCAGCATCAACTGCGCCGACACCGCGCCTGGCACCGCCAGGCCAACGGTCAGAACCTGTTTGGTATCCATATGGGTGACTCCTCATTCGATAAATGGTGGCTGGCGACAGGAAATCCGCCGCACAGCCGTCCTTCGCCGAAAATCGCAAGCACAGCGCTTGCGTAAAACAACGGTCTAACGCAGCGCGGCGGCACCGCTGCACACCTGCCCTGCCTGCTCGCAGATTTGCCAGCCACCACCCAGTGCCTTGTAGATGCCGACCACCGCCAAGCGCTGCTCCGTGCGTGCCACGGTCAGTGCGCGGCGGCTGGTGAAGTCCGCTCGCTCGGCCTCCAGCACGTCCAGATAGATCCCCTCACCTTCCGTGAAGCGCGTGCGTGCCAGGTTCGCCGCCTCGCGATTGGCCGTTGCCTCCAGCAGCCGCAAGCCCAGAGTACTGCCCGCGCTGCTGTTGGCCTGGAACGCGTCATCGGTTTCCTGCAGGGCGCGCAATACGGTCTGGTCGTAGGTAATCAACGCCGCCTGGGTACGCGCCTCGCTGGCGGCGATCCGCGCGCGCACGCGACCGGTGTCCAGCAGCGACCAGCGAATGACCGGAGCGATAAAGCTCGACTGCATGCCTGCATCGCCCAAGGCGCCGAGGCTTCCGGCCAGCAGCCCGATGGAACCCTGCACTTGGATATCCGGATACAAGCCGGCCGTCTCCACGCCAATCTGTGCGGTCGCGGCCGCCAGCGTGCGTTCGGCTGCGGCGATATCGGCGCGCCGGGCCAGCAAGCCGGCCGGATCGCCCACCTGCAGGGTGCGCAGGTTCAAGGTCTCTCGACCGGGGCCGGCCAGCGGTGGCTTGAACCCTTGCGGCGCTTGGCCCAACAGCACGGCCAACGCGTTGGTGGTCGTTACGCGACGCTGCTCAAGGCCGGGTGCTACCGCCTCGACATTGCGCAGCAATGCCTCGGCACGCAGCCGATCAAATTCGGTGGCGGCCCCTACGCTGACCAAGTGCTCCACCAGACCCAGGCTGTCGCGCTGGCTTTGACTGATGTCCGCTACCACCGCCTGTTCGGCTTCGATCCCTTGCAGCTCGAACCAGGTCGCGGCGACGGTGGCGGCGACGCTCGCCTGCACGCTGCGCAGTAGCGCCTGACGCGATCCCGCCTGGGCCTGCGCGGCCTCCACCGAGCGCCGGACGCGGCCAAACAAGTCGATTTCCCAGGCGGCATCTACTGCCGCACGAGTGGTTTCCACTGAGCGCTGCTGGCCGAACGGGGTCTCGACTTCGCTGCGCTGTCGGTGCTCATAACCGAGGGCTGCACCGCCGCTGGGCAAGAATCCCTGGCGGCTCTCGCGCAACATTGCCTTGGCTTCGTCGAGCCGCGCGGCGGCGATGCCGATATCGTGGTTGGCCGCCAGCGCCTGCTGGATCAATTGGCTGAGTGCGGGCTCATCAAACACACGCCACCACTGCACCTCGACATCGCCCGTACCGAGGCCGGCGATGGGCGCACCGAAACTCGCCGGCCGTTGCGCGGCGGGCAGCACGGGCGCGGAATAATCAGGCCCCACCGCAGCGCAGCCGGACACCAGGAGCGACGACAACAGAAACGCTTGATAGGCCAGTTTCATGACACGCGCTCCTCCATCTGCACCTTCGGACTCGAACCCTTGCGCTCCAGGCGCAGCGCAAGGCTGCGCATCACCACGTAGAACACCGGCGTCAGGAACAGGCCGAACAGCGTCACCCCCAGCATGCCGGCGAACACTGCGACTCCCATGGCATGGCGCATCTCGGCCCCGGCGCCGCTGGCGAATACCAGGGGCACCACGCCAGCGATGAACGCCAGCGAGGTCATCAGGATCGGCCGCAGGCGCAACTGGCACGCATGGATAACCGCTTCCAGCGGGCTGGCACCTTCGGCTTCAAGGCTGCGCGCGAACTCGACAATCAATATGGCGTTTTTCGCAGCCAGGCCGACCAGCACCACCAGCCCGATCTGCACGAACACATTGTTGTCGCCGTCCACCAGCCAGACCCCGATGATCGCGCTGAGCAGGCACATGGGCACAATCAGCAAGACCGCCAGGGGCAGCAGCCAGCTGTTGTATTGCGCGGCCAGGATCAGGTAGGCCAGCAACACACACAACGGGAAAATGAACAGGGCCGATGACCCCGCGAGCTTCTGCTGGTAGGTCAAGTCCGTCCATTCATAGGTCACGCCTTCGGGCAGCACCTCTTGCGCCAGACGCTCCATGAGTGCCACGGCCTGCCCAGAGCTCACACCGGGCATCGCTCCGCCGGAGATGTCGGCCGAGGGATAGCCGTTGTAGTGAATCACCCGATCGGGGCCGGACCCCGGGGTGACGGTGACAAACGCCGACAACGCCAGCATGTCCCCGTCCGCATTGCGCACCTGCAGGCGGCCGATGGCTTCGGCTTGCATGCGGTGGTCCGCATCCGCCTGGGCGGTCACTTTGTAGGTGCGGCCGAAACGGTTGAAGTCGTTGACGTACAGCGAACCGAGGTAGACCTGCAACGACTCGAACACATCCGCCAGGCGCACACCCTGGCTCTTGACCTGGGTGCGGTCGATATCAACATTCAACTGGGGCGCGTTGACGTCCAGACTGGTCATCAACCCGACGACCTGACCCGACTCGGTGGCTTTCGTCATCAGCATCTGGGTCTGCTGCACCAGCGCCTGGAGCCCGACCCCGCCACGGTCCTCGACCTGCAGCTTGAAGCCTCCGGTAACCCCAAGGCCGGGCACTGGCGGCGGCGGGAACACGCCGAGGAAACCGTCGGGAATGCTTGCGAATTTCGCTTGCAGGCGCCCGGCGATGGCGACCGCCGTCATGTCGGGAGAGGTACGCTCCTTGAACGGATCGAGCATGACAAACATCACGGCGGCATTCGGGACATTGACGAAGCCGTTTACCGACAGCCCAGGGAACGCCACCACGCTTTCGACTCCCGATTCATCCAGGGCGATTTTCGACATCTGCCGCACCACCGCATCGGTACGATCCAGCGAAGCCGAATTGGGCAACTGGGCGATGCCGACCAGGTAGTACTTGTCTTGCATCGGCACGAAACCCGCCGGTACAGCGCTGAAGCCAAACCAGGTCAGCGCCAGCAACCCGGCATAGACCAACAGCGCCGCGCCGCGACGGCCCGCCACCTTGCGCACCGTGTTGCCATACGCCTGCGGCGCACGGTGAAACGGCCGGCCCAGCACCTGCACCAGGTGCGCGGCGCGACCGCGCAGGCTGCGCGGGTCATGCACCACCGCTGCGCCGCGCGGGCGCAACAACAGTCCGGCCAGCGCCGGGCTGAGGGTCAAGGAGTTGACCGCCGACAGGATCGTGGAAATCGCGATGGTCAGCGCGAACTGCCGGTAGAACTCGCCTTGCAGGCCACTGAGGAACGCCGTGGGGATGAATACGGCAGCGAGTACCGAAGTGATAGCGATGATCGGTCCGGTCACCTCGCCCATCGCTCGCCGCGCCGCCTGCGCAGGCTCCTCGCCGTTCTCGATATGCCGCTCGACGTTCTCGACCACCACGATTGCATCGTCGACCACGATCCCGATCGACAGCACCAGGCCGAACAACGACAGGGTATTGAGGGAAAAACCCATCAGGTGCATGACCGCGAAGGTGCCGATGATCGACACCGGCACGGCCATCAACGGGATCAGCGACGCGCGCCAGTTACGCAGGAACACCACCACTACGAGCACCACCAGTAGGATCGCTTCCATCAGGGTGATGGCCACTGACTCCAGCGATGCCCGCACAAACACGGTCGGGTCGTAGGCAATCCGTGACACCAGCCCCTCGGGGAAGTTGGCCTCCAGGCGCTGCATGGTATCGCGCACCGCCTGCGCCACATCGAGCGCGTTGGCGCCCGGGCTCTGGATGATCTGCAAGGCAACGGCCGGCTCGCCATCCAAAAGACTGCGCAGCGCGTAGGCATCGGCGCCCATTTCGATACGGGCCACATCACGCAGACGCGTCACCTGGCCGTTATCGCCGGTGCGGATGATGATGTCGCCGAATTCTTCCTCGTCCGTCAGGCGTCCGAGGGTATTGACCGTAACCTGGAATGCCGCGCTGGAATCAGGCGCCTGGCCGACCGAGCCGGCCGCCACTTGCACGTTCTGCTCACGCACCGCCGTAATCACATCGCCTGCGGTCAGGCCACGCGCGGCGATCAGGTCCGGGTCGAGCCACAGACGCATGCTGTACTCGCCCGCTCCCCACACCAGCACGTCGTTGATTCCCGGTATCCGCGACAGCTCGTCGCGCACCTGAAGGTAGGCATAGTTGGAAATGTAGAGCGGGTCATATCGTTGATCGGGCGACAGCAGATGGACCACCATCAGGATGTCTGGGGACGTCTTCTGCGTCACCACGCCCAGGCGCTGTACCTCTTCGGGCAAGCGCGGCAGGGCCCGCGAGACGCGGTTTTGCACCTGGATCTGCGCCATGTCCGCGTTCGTGCCCTGGGCAAATGTCGCGGTCAGGATCATGCGGCCATCGGTCGCCGATTGCGACGTCATGTACAGCATCCCTTCGACCCCGGTGATCACCTGTTCAAGTGGCGCCGCTACCGTCTCGGCGATCACCTGCGGGTTGGCGCCCGGATAAGAAGCGGTCACTTGCACGGTGGGCGGTGTCACGGCCGGGTATTCGCTGAGCGGCAAATGGAAGAAGGCGACGATGCCAGCGATCATCATCAACACCGACAGCACGATGGCGAAGATCGGCCGGTCAATGAAAAAGCGTGGGAAGTTCATTGCACGCCCCCCAGGACCAGCGGCGCCTCCAGCAGCGCCCCCTCAATGTTGGCGGCCAGCGGAGTCACTTGCATGCCCGGGCGCACCAGCCCCTTGACGACAATGCGGTCCCCCGGTTGCAGGCCCTGCTCAATCACCCGCAGGCCGTTGGCCATCGGCCCCAGCTCGACGGGACGGTACTCGGTCTTGTCACCTGCGCCGACCACCAGCACATAGCGGCGGCCCTGGTCAGTGCCAATGGATTGGTCGGCCACCAGCACCCGGGGTTGCGGCGCGCCAGTGTCCAGCTTGACCTTGGCGAACAGCCCCGGCGTCAGGCGCCCATCCGGGTTGTCGACCACGGCACGCGCGCGCACGGTGCCGGTCTTGCGATCGGCCGCGTTCGCCAGGAAGTCGACCCGCCCGGCCCGTGCATAACTTGCATCGTCGAGCATCGCCACCATGACCTTGGCGGCCTTCTCCCCTTTCGACGCGGCAACCTCCCGAGTCGCGGCAAGCGAGCGCAGGTAGGTGCGCTCGTCAACATCGAAATACACATGCAAGGGGTCGATGGAGACGATCGTCGTCAGCGGCGTCACCCCACGGGTGACGTAGTTGCCCTCGGTGACAAGGGCACGATCGACGCGGCCGCTGATGGGCGCGGTAACGCGGGTATAGCTCAAGTCCAGTTGCGCGGCGTCCAGCGCAGCTTTGGCGGCGTCGACCTGAGCCCTGCCCGCATTCAGCGAGGCAATGGCGGTGTCGAGGCGATCCCGCGCCACCACTTTCTTGGCGAACAGCTGCTCGGCCCGGCCATGCTCGGCCTGGGCCAGCAACGCGTTGGCCTCAGCCTCACGCAAACGCCCCTTGGCAGCGTTCAGCGCCGCCTGAAACTCCCGTGGGTCAATCACAAATAAAAGACTGCCCCTGGCTACCGATTGCCCCTCAGGCACGCTGACACTTTGCAGGTAACCACTGACCCGCGGACGCAGTTCAACCTGATCAATCGCGGTCAACGAACCGGTGTATTCGACAAACGGAGTCACCGCCTGCGCAACCACCTCGGCCACCGGCACGCCAGGCGGCCTGGCAGCCTCGGCCGCAGGCGCGCCCTCCTTGCAGCCACCCAGCGTGAACACGCCCGCTACCACCACAGCGACCAGGGTTAATCGCTTGCCATACATCGCGTACCTCCTTGTGATTTTCAGGACGAACCTAGATTTGAGGTTTTATCCGGCTTGTCATTAGGGAAAGGTCAAGCGGTATGCGGATGGGGGTGTTTGGCAGCAGCCAGGGGCGAAACGTGGCCGCAACTGCAGTTCTCTTTCTGGACAGGTCTACGACCTAGCGAACTGATCGCCCTGGAATGGGGGGATATCGATTGGATCGCGGGGGAGATAAGGATCGTCAGGGCCAAGACGCGGGCTGCAAATGAGCCAGAGTCGACCAAGACGTTAGCTGGGAGGCGCACAGTGAAGTTGCTGGCTCCGGCGCGAGAAGCGTTGCTCAAGCAGAAGGAGTTGACCTTCCTCGCTGGCGGCAGGGTGCGAGAATCCAATGTGGGTCGCCAAGCACCTCGGCCACCAAGACTGGACCATGATCGCCAAGGTGTATGGTCGCTGGATGCCCTCCGCTGATGTAGGAGCCGGAGGGCAGCCGAGGCACTTCTAACGGGTATTACCAGGGTTCTGCCAACCTCCCTTCTAGACGCCGCGATCTAACTCGAATCGATCCAGGTTCATCATCTTGAAGGACATCCCTGAGGGCCGCGCAGTCTGCGGCTTCCAGGCCCTCAGAAAGCCCTCTTTGGGGTTTGTATGGCTCAGTTTGGCTACGCAATGACAGCTTTATGTCAGCATTGCATTCCCCTCTCCGGCGTCCTGCCGACCGAACACCACCCCCAATCCCCCTGCTACGCTGGAAACTCCGCGAAGGATTCTCGAACTACTCCCTTCCCTACTGTACAAACCCAACGAAACCAGCTCGCCCTGAAAGCCGCCATCATGGCGCTGTTGAGAAGGTCTTTATATCAAGGCCTTGAGCAACAAATCAGCCAATGGAAATTGGCTTCATGGAACCGTCCTCCCAATGACGCTCCAAAAAGAGGCGGATGTCATCTGCAAGACGTCTTATTGCAATCGCTACGTCCGTCAAGTCCTTGGCCGTGTAGTCTTTGCGCTGAAACTTAAAACCCCCCGGTTCTCGAACAACGATTTTTCTTCGCGTTACAGTCTCACTATCTGGGCCCGACACCCAGACAGAATGCGTGATGCCATTTCTTTCATCCTCCAAGTCTTGTGATCTCTTAAGTAACCCTTTTAACTCGATAAAGCCTGCTGACTTTTCCCCAAGCCTGTGTATGTACATGCTTACAGCCAACGCCTTGATGTTTTTGTAAGAGAGCCCACCCGTAATTATTTGCGAGACGCGTTGCGTATCCTGCATTAGGGCCGCGATTAACGTTTTCACCTGGTCCTCAAGCAGCGCATATGAGACGGTGATATCGCCAATAGCGGTTAGGTGCGGATCGGGAACAGGGTGATACATCATTTTTAAGGGCCCGTATTAAGTGAGGAAAGCTGGAGACTATCGCATATATTTCTACTGGCAAAAATGCCAGCGCATTGCTTGCCCATATCCACCTCCCAGGCATCAGCCTACGCCCCCCCTGTACTACTTTCCCAGATGCTACGCTGAAATCTCCACGGAGGATTCGCGATGCCAAATTCAGACCTGCTCCCTTCCCTGCTGTTCAAGATCAATGAGAACCAGCTCGCCCTCGAGGCGGCAATCATGGAGCTTTCGAATTGGGTAGAGGCTCGAGGCTCGGCAGACGTCGCCGAAAACGTCCGCGGAGCCCTGGACACGATCGACCGCAACGAGGAGTTCATCAAGCTGACGCTTGCTGTGCTCATGACGCCGGAGTGAAGTAGCGACAGCTCGTCGCCATGGCCTAGCTGAAAGTTGGCGCCTCGATTACTGTATATGCAAACAGTATTAGCAAGGCATTCCCGTGGACCCTCTCGAAATCGAAGACACCTCTGACTGGCTTGGCTCGCCCACCGAGCTGGAAACCTGCCGGCAGTACATGCTCATGCTGGAGAACGAAGTCCAGGAGCTGACCCTGCAACTGCGCAAAGCCCGGGAAGATATCTTTGGCTTGGTGCAGATGAACGGCCAGCTATCCAATGAGAAGTCGAAGATCAAAAGCGAGCTCGGCGCCGCCAACACGCAGATCGAGCGCCTTCACACCCAAACTTCGGAGATGGACATTCGAGTCAGGAGCCTCCTGCTCATCAAAGACCAGCGCGACCACTTGCTCCGGCAGATGGGAATCCACAGCGACATCAAGGCAACCGAAGCGCTTCCCTCGAAGTAGCCAGCCAGGCCGCCTCGAGCGCTCGCTTCAACGGAATGGTGGAAGGCTTTTCGATGCGAGCCAGCTTTCGGTACATGCTCACCCCCTGATAGATCGACCAGCGCTTCCATCCAGGCACTCCAAGCACGCCCATGGACTCGCAGAAGATCTCATCGCAGCGCTCACGCGTGATGCTCACCAGCTCGCCGGCGACCACGATCGCCAGGTACTCGCACAGCAGGTCGTGCACAACGGCAGCCTGGCCGTAGCTGCCCCACGGTGGAATCAGGTTCCATAGCAACTGCGGCACGCTGGCCCCGTCGGTGAGATAGCCCGCCGGCACAGTGACCCACTGCTCGCTGTACTTGCTCCCCAGGTAGTAGCGGAACGACGTGATCACCCGCCAGTGATCGGAACCCAGGGCCTTGCTGGCTTGCGCGTCGTAGCGAATGTCCAGAGGGGCGGTGAATGACTCCATTGCCACCTCCCTACGAAAGCGTCCCGCCTGCCAGGCGGAACTGCTTGATCAAGTCCTCGAGGCGGTGCTCGCGCTGGCCATAGCCGGCCCCAGGCAGGCTGGCCCAGATTTTCCGGCACTTCTTGATGGCGGTTTCGATCCGACCGGCATGCACGTCCGGCAGCGCCCGACATTCGCGGACGTGCTGAAGGGCCAGCAGGTCCTGGCTGATCGGGCTGAAGTCCGGCAGCTTGAGCAGCGCCCGGTAATGCGGCCAGTCCTTGAGCATCTGCTGATAGCGGCCGGAGGCGTTCGAGGTCACCCCCTTGCTGTTGATGACCTTGGACTTGCGGCCCTTGGCGAAGGGGTGATCGCTGAAGTCCTTGAACACCTCGGGTTTTCCGTCGATGCCAGTGACGATCACGTCGTAGCCATCCATGGCCGTGGCCGGGGAAGTGCCGGTGCCCTCTGCCCAAGCCAGCATATCGAGGAAGGCGAGCGCGTTGCGGCTCCCCACCCTGCTCTCTGAAAGTCTTGGCATTGCTTTTCTCCAGGCGAAAAAAAGCCCGCAAGTAGCGGGCATTATTAGAAAGCAAAACCGTCAGGCGTTGATGCCGAGCCGAGTAAGGCGCAGCCGGATCATGTCCAGGTTGGCCTGAATCTCTTCCGGGCTATGGTAGGCGGAGAAGATAGCGCCCATGGAGATATCGCACTCGCCCGCGAAACTTGAAGTACCAGAACCGATCCGGTATTTGTTTCCGTTCAGGGCGCGCTGCAGAATGCTGGACCCAGTGAAAGACACACCCGCAGTGTGGTCGGTCAGCACAGTTGGGGATCCAGTTTTCGCGCGCACAGAGCGAATAGCCCAGCTCGTAGGAACAATTCCGTTGCCACTCACGCCAGCCGCGGTTGCAACTCCGGCACCATCATTGCGACTCGCAGAGCCAGTGGCTGAAGTCGGGTTGGCCAGGTAAATGTTAGCGCCCGCCGCCGCCCCGGTGATCCCTGGGGTTACAGAAGTCCCTGTATACCCACCAACCAGAATTGCGCCGTCGGCGTTACCCGTTGGAAGAAGTACGCTTCTGGCAACCACGATGATGGTGATTTCGTCACTGTCACCAACCATTGTTTGAATGAAGTTGCTCAAACCTTTGAAGCGTGCGTGGGATGGATAAGCGACGGGCGAACCGATGATCACCGAGTTAGGCTTACCTGGTGCCTTGTTCAGGTTGAAGTTCGAAACGCTGGTATCAAACTCATGCCAGAGTTCCAGCCCGCGATCAACATTCGGGATTACAAAGCGAGTCGGGGTGATTATTCCGTCAGTAGTGATTGCTGCGCCCATGTGCGGTATTCCTTTATTTGCTCAGATGATGTTTTGGGAGGCAGCTGCGGCGTATGCGCCGACAACCTCATACAGGCGCTGTCTCGTTGACTGGATCGGGTGTATGGCATCGGCCCAATCACTGGTGTAGAAGCCGTCGCCCCCAGGCGAAGCGCTCGAAAAGGTGTAGCCCGCCTCTGGATCTGTCAAAGCCCAAGTCGGAGCCACGATCAGCTTGGGATCGGCGAGGTTGACGGCGGCCTGCTGAATGGCACGGAGCATCGGCAGGTAATGCGAAGCCCACAACGCATCGCGCGTTGCATTGATCGCGGTACCGGGGAACATCCGGACAATCTTGGCGGCCGGCCAGGCCGCGCGGAGCTGCGAATGAATCAGGGTGTCATTGGCGAGGACCGCGTCATAGATCGTCTCGGCGCTGCGATCGCGCACATCGTTGGTACCCACCGAATGGATGACCACATCAGGGGTCTCTAGCCCGAATCGGCTCTGATAGAACGCCGGGTCGAAGACGTAGCCGTTACGCACCACCGAGCCAGAGTCGCCGCCCGTCGCCGCCCGCAGGAATGGGTTGCGCAGCATCTGCTCGGCCTTGGTCATCTCGTTGTAGGCTGCCTCACCGCCAGGAGCGATAACCAGTGCGCGATCCGTGATCGCGTAGGTGAAGTCTCCGGTTTCCCAACCCTCACGACCCTCGCCCAGCTCGCCTGTGGCGGCATTTGGATCGCTGTTACTTGCTGAGCCTTTCAGCGTGCCGATAAATACTGCCGTGATGTTGAGCGCCTGCAGAACCTGCTTGAGCAGGAAACCACCTTGGCGATTGACGATGCTGTCGCCGATCATCAACACCTTCACGGTCTTCGGGGTCGACTGAACCGGCACGTTTTTAACTGCCACGTTCATGAAGTATCGAACCGATGGCAGCGCCTTGTTGCGCAGGTTCAGCACTGCAGTCGCGCCATACTTCCCGGGCGTGAGCTTGATCTCTGTCCCGGTTTCACTGGCCGATGTGGACGTGCCGTTCAAAGTCGCGCTCACGCTGGATGCCAGCTGTCTACTGGGTAGCAGGTTTTTGACGTACAGGGTTTGCTCGAAACCTTCGGCGGTAACCAGTAGCGGGGCAAACATCAACCCGCCAGCAAACGGATCAGCCGCCGCATCGCCCGTTTCAATGGTTCCCGAAAGATCATAGAGCAGACCGCCTTCCGGATTGGTTACGTAGGTCCCCGGCCGAGTTGTATAGCGATGCTCTAACCATCCGAACATTGCTCGTCGAGCATCGGCATACAGAACCGCGCCACCCTCATTATTTCGAAGTACAGTTCGACCATCCATGCTCGATACCGTCATGGCCGGCAAAACAAGGCTCTTGTTAGTGACACGCGCCACAACACCTCTCTCCTTGTTGGCGATCACTAGCGCCGTGACCTCTGGCTCGGACGATGGCGTGTAGCCTTTGATTCGACCAGTCGCGTTCGCCAGAGCAGTAGCATTGGGATAGGTGTCTAGCTGAAATGGCACCCCGGCATCATTGCGATACAGGGTGATGTACTCTTCTGCCGCAGATGACTTGACGCTGAACATTCCACCCGCGACCGTACCGGCCATGCCAAGGGCAACTGAGGTATAGATCAGCGCCCCGTTCATCTGTGTTGCCAAATCGGCCAGCACCTTGGCATTCGTGGGGCGCATAACACCGCCCCCGACATCCACCATCTTTGGCTCCTCCGATAGGAACAGCTCATTGGTTGTGCCAACGAGTCGGTCCAGGTCCTGCAGGGTCTGTGCGCCGCTCATTAAATCGTCCTCAACAAAAAGCCCGCGCTTGGCGGGCTTGGAAACGGTGCCGACACATCAAGCCGGCGGAAATTGGTCGTCGTAGGTGTAAACACGAGCGTCATAGGGCATGCCCCGCATGGATGCGTTGCCGTTGGCAGGATCAGAACTGGTCACCAGGACCGGGTAGGCCCATCGCGCAGCAGGCCCGAACAGGATGTGTGGGGGCTCCAGTGGCGGAACGACTACTGGCGTGAAATCCAGCGCGTCTACTCTGGCCGTGTATGCATCAACTTGCGTGGCGATCCAAGGCCCTGACAACGTGCCGTCGAGGCGTCGCACGCCAATCCGATGCTCCCCCCCTGCACTCCAGTCGAGCGGCTCGGATGAGCTAAGAAGCGTTCCTGCTCCGGTAACAGTGAAGTCCAGCAGAATGGCGCTCTGGCATCGCTTCGGCGCGTCATCGGCCACCGCCGCGAAGCTGAGATAGCCGCTGTTACTGCCGTCCATCTCGGTTTCCCAGCTGTACACGTCAATGCGGAATTTCTGGTGTCCACGCCGACGCATACCGAGGCGCCAGGCCCTGAACTCTTCGCTCACACCTGGCAGCTTGAGTTTCTCGACCTTGGTGCCTAGATCCCCTGGCCACCGGCACTGAACCGTTTCCCATGCCCAGGTCTTGGTCGAGAAGTACTCAACGTCGACACCATCGAAGTCGTTGATCGACGGCATGGCGCCGCTGATCTTGAGCATCTTGGTCATGTTCTGCGGCGAGTAGGTCTGCGTCTTCGGCCCGTAACTCACATCGAAGGCCGCGCGCGCAGAGTCACGCACCGGCCGGAGCAGCCCGCGAAACGTCACCAGCTCGCCGAATCCGCAGGCCAGGGCGTTGTTGACCATGTCCCTGACCGTAATGGTCGCGTCGAGCGTATCGTCGTAGGTGTCGCCACGGGCAACGCAGGTGTTATGGAACGCCTGCCACTCGGGCAGATCCAGATCCTCATCCGTGTAGCCGCGCGCCTTCAACTGGTAGATGCACCAGGGCACGATGTCGCGGGTTGGCCCGGTACCGCCCTCCATGAGAGGGAGAATTCGTGTGGCCTCCCCGCTCACCTGGCTTTCCGATTGCGCGGAAAGCCGATCACCACCACGGATACTGCAGGTCATCACCGTAAGGCCTGGGTAGCTTGTGGGCGAGTTCTGCATGCGGCCACGCAAGTCGGTCCAGGTGGCGTCGTCGCGCGCCTCGTCATTAATCCGGCCTGCACGATCCTTGTACAGCTTGCGAACCCTTGCCTCAGCTCGCATCGGATAAGGAAGCGACACCCGTGTGGTGAAACCTTGCGCGTCAAGGGATCCGCCCCAGTTCATTTGCTCGAGCACGGTCCACGCCCCGGCCACGTCCATGTCGCGGTACTCGAAGGCGTAGTAGGTCGGGATCTCATAAATCTGCCCTTCGCGGCCAATGCCGCATAGGCCGTTGGCGTAGGTAACAGACCACTCCAGTTCGATCACCTTCTCGTTTTCTGGGCAGCAGGCCACTGGCCCGCGGTAGCCGCCTTGCAGGTTCGAGGCGTCCAGCGTAATCAGGCCGTTGACGGTCTGCATGGTGTTGAAGCCAGGCCAGCTTGAGTCGGTTGCTCCGGATGACGTCAGGCGCTCGACCTCCAGCAAGTTCGTGCTGTAGGCGGTGATCCTGTAGCGCAGACCTCGAGGGCCGATGGTGGCCAGACCCTGCCCCAGCGCAAGGCCAACGACCGGCGAGCCGCCGTCGTAGTTCAGGGTCATCTCGGTCGGCTGCTCTGGCGTACCGCTGGTTGTTGCGGTACCGGTCACGCCCACCGGGGAGGCCCCAAGGATCGTGGAAGCTCCCGTAGCCGTGATGGCCTGCCCGGCGAATGGGGTCAGCTCGACGAAGCGAACTCGCCCGCTGCTCTGCTGCGCCTGGATTGGCGACCCGCTGAGCTGGGCATTCAGCGCAGTGACCAGTCCGGCCAGGTCGGTGGTCGCCGTGTTCAGCGTTACCGGATAGGTCGAGCCGGCGCGCCCCAGGCTGAAGCTGAGCGGGGTGACGTTGAAGTCGTAACGGCTCGGCGCTGCTGAGCCGGTGAGGGTCGACGCCGTGCCTGGGTCAGCAGGTACGGCCGGGCTGTATGGCGTGTAGCTGTGGACGACGTACAGTCCGGCGTTTGAACCAGCAACCTCGATCAGCATGCCCGCCGTCGGGTTCAACATTTCCAGCGGGCCACGGATGATGTCGCGCCCGGCACCGCCGTCGATCACGGTGTAGGTGTACGGGGCAAGCACGCGGATGATGATGCCGTTCGACCAGTCAGCCGGGAACTGGCCTGAACCTGCTGGCACGCTGATCGTATCGTTTATGAACTGGTAGGCTGACGCAGTCGCCGACCTGGCCAAATCGGTGGCCATGGTCAACTCCAGGCCGGCCGACCCGCTGGAGCTTGCTCCAACTTCAGGTGCATTGAACCAGTTGATGTGCGCTGGATCTGCCGACAGGTCTGCACCTGGTGGGTAAATGGTGAAGACCGCGTCTGACCCCAATGAAATCAGCGGCGTCTCGCCAACCTTTACCTTCGAAAGCGGGATGTCGTACTCGCCTTCGCCGATGTAGAGCAGCATTTCCACGCGCTGGTCCCGCGGCGCGACATACGCACGGCGGGGTTGCGCAAGGTACGAGCCGTAGGTGCGCTGGTGGCCCGCGATCTGCCGCACCGGCTCGCCCAGTTTGACCTTGTTGCCCTTGGCACTGGCCTCGGCGATCGGGTCGCCCTGCTGGGTACCGGCATTGGACGGCATGCCCGGCATCTTCGGCATCAATGACTTCAGCGCCGCCTTGGCGCCCTTGAATAGTGCGAATGTGATGGAAAACGGGTCGGTGCCCTTCGGCTCCCGGTAAATCTGCAGCAGGTCTGATGGCTTGAATGGGACCTTGTGCCATAGCCGCTGCTCGATCACTTCGTCGTTGAGCACAATGCTGATTGGCGGGCTTTCCCGACGCTCATAAGACGACGACTGTTCCTTCAGCCACTGCTCGATGGCCATCCGGCGATCGGTCTTCCAGGTGCCCAAAGGCGCAGTTTCAGACAGCTTGTTGGGATAGAACTCGATCACGGTAGTACACCACCCTTGGGTAAGAGGCTTCGAATTCGCCGGTAGTCCGGAGGCAGGCGCCACCGGGGTTTGTGTCGATGACCTTGAGGCGCCCCTCGATATGGAGGACGGTCCCAACGTGAAGCAGGGCCTCGCCGCGCAAGACCGCAGCTATCGCCCCAGGCTCAGGCGGGCACTCCTCCATCGAGACTCGAAGCGAGCGATATGCCTTGGTGTTCTCGCGGATCTTGTCCTTGCCCACCGAGCCAAGGCTTGGCAGCCAGGGCAGCCCAAACAGGTCATGCCGAATGACTCGGCATAGCCCCCAGCAATCGAAGGCAATAGGACCCCTTGCACCCTCGCGATACGGGGCGCGCATGAATTTCTCGATCATGGTTAGGTGTACTTCAGGCCAGGGGCCAAGGTGGTGGTCAGAATGGTGCGAAGACCGTTTGTGTTGAGCAGGTCGTAGAAGCCGGCGGTGAGCTTGGCGATGTCATCCTCGTAATCGCGGCTGAGCAGTGTCATTCGGTAGCGCTCACTGGGGAACGACAGGTCTTCTGCCAGGTACCGGCGGAAGGTGATGATGAAGCGCCGCCCGGCAGCCTTCGCTGTCTCCACCACCTCCTGGACCTCTCCCGTCACGTTGTCCATGCCGAGAACCAGGTTCTGGAAGCCGCTGTTGTCGTTCTTGGGTAGCGCCAAGTCCATGGCCATCGCAATGAAGGTCAGGGTTCGGCCGTCCTCGGTGGTGCACACCCTGTCTTCAAAGCCGGAGCAGTAGAGATGGGAGACGGAGCCTCCCTCCTCCCGCCCCTCAATGGTGTCGACCAGCTCCCCAAGGCCCGATGCGTAGCACTGTTCAATTAGATTCATCCGAAGTACCTCGTGTACCACTTCTCCAGCGATCCCTGCAGGCCGGCATTGAACTGATCAAGCGGCATGCCCAGCGCTGCCCCGAGGTACTGATCCTCGGTGTAGACCGGACGCTCCTTGAGTTGAAGAACCGCCGAGTATCGCCAGCGGGTTATCTGGGTCAGGTCTGGCCCCTGGTAGATGCCCTTGAAGTGCGCCTGGTAGGTCTTGAGACCCAGCGGCGTCTGCAGCTGCATCTCGAACCACTCGAAGCCGTTCTTGATCGCCCACACGTACCAGCCTTCGAACAACGCCGCTTCTTCTTGGCCGAAGTTGAAGTTGACCTTCACCTCAGTTGGAACATACGTGTGCCGAATCCGGTAGCGGGGCCGCCCGGTGACCATCGTAGTGGCCCGCATCGGATCGACCGTATTCAGGCCGTATCCCTCCTGCAGAGGAAGCGGCAATTCTGCCGGGTACTGAATCATTGCCATTCCTCATCAGTGGCATGGTTTGGCTCCCATTGCCTAGATAGCAATGTGACACCCATCTGACCTATGCTCGAACGCCTCCGCTTCCCCGGCGTGAGGGCCGAGCAAGGGAGGCGGGGTATCAAAGGTAAATTAGGAGAAAAACATGATTGGACGACACAACATTGCCAGGGATGAACTGAAGAAATTCAAATCATTGCTGAACGAGTACGGGAACACCCCGGTAACTGATGAACGCAGCAAAATGCTTCTGCATGATGCGCTGATCCGCCTGGGCTCTGCTCTGGACATCATCCTTATGGATGTCCAAAACCTGAACGAGGAGAGCCCGGCAAACCACAAACCTGAGTGACAGGATGGCCTGGCGCTAACCTACTACCTGGCGCCGGGCCTTAAGGGACACATCGTCACGCACGTCATGGCCTGACTGCGCCGACTTCCTAGCGCGAATCAGAACCATGCCTTCGCTGGGAACCTTGATCTCGTCCTCGTACGTGTCGAGCGAGTCCAATGCCCAGGCGCCCTTGAATGCTGAGGACCATTCGCCGCCATCGCGCTTAACCTGAACCTCCACCTCTGATGTCGCGGAGAGAATCTCTCCGTCGCGAGTGATGGTCGCCAGTCCGCACTGGAAGCACACCCCCAGGTCGAACTCAGCCAAATCGACCAGCTCACCGCCGGTGATCTCGACCCAGTCATCGGACAAGAGGAATGACATCGCCCGGCCAGTCGGGAATTTGGTTGCTGCAACTGCTTGCTGTTCCATGTGTTTCTCCTCATTTGTCTATTAGCCGCCGGAGCGACGAGCCCCGTAGGCGCCTTCATAGGAGTCAACAACGTCGCCGTAGCCAGAGGCGAACTGCCCAGCAACCTCTTGTACGGCCCGGTCGGTTGCCTCCCGAATGACGAGCTCAAGGTCTCCGTTAGGCATACGACGCTTCTCCACCTGTGCACTGGAGTAGTTGTGGATGTTGATGTTCTGCTGAATGCCGGACGCCCCGGACGGTCCAGCTTGCGTAGAGACAACCGCACCAGCCCCGCCAGCCACCGACACCCGCTCGTTCGAGTTGATCGCTTCTAGCAGCGAACGGTTGCGCTTGGTGGCCTGGGCGTTAACCACGAACTCACCGTCGCTCAGCCGAGCCGTGATGCTGTCAGAGGTGCCAGTACCAGCGCCGGACACGTAACCCCCAGTGGCGAAACCAGGGACAACTGCGAGACCGGCAGCCAGCGCTGTGGTGGAAGTCAAAGCAGTAGCAGCGGGGACGGCGTTGGTGCCGAGCGTGGCAAGAGAAGCCATCGCGGCAGCAGGCGCCCAGGCGGAAGCGGTTGTCCCAGCCAGGGCAATGTTGGTCGCTGCTGCCGAAGCTCCGAGTGTCGCGTTCAGCGCGGCGTTCATCGCCATCTGCACGCCCATCCGGATAAATCCGGTGATCACCTGGTCGAGCACGTCAGCGCCGATATCCCCAAGCGTCTTGAGCGACAAGCTGCCGCTCTTGATCGCGCTGGTGATGTCATTCGCTATGGTGTTGAACGAACTGGAGAAGATCGACTGCGTCTGTCCGGCAATGTCGCGCGCCTCGTTGCCGAAGTTTTGGACTGCCGCTGTCCACCCGTTGATAGGGTTGAGCATGGCTTGGTCCATCTGCGCCCAGCCGGCCTGCATAGCAGCGAGCCTGGCCGGGTTGGTCTCTTCTAGGATCTTTATCTGCTCTTGGATGGCGGCACGTTGTGATGCGTTCTCGGCCAGCCTGAGATTGTCCTGCAGGGCGATGATCTCATCGTTCATCTGCCGCTCTAGGTCAACCCGCTGACGGTACCGGTCGGCCTGAAGATCACCCATGCCAATAGAATTGGCTTCGACCCGGTAGCCTTCCTCCTCAATAGCGAGGCGTCTGTTCACTTGGGCCCGGTACTGCTCGGCCTGGGTGAGGCCCTGTGCGCCCTTGATGGCGGCGGCGTAGTTCAGCGAGGCCTGGGCCATGGCCTTGCCGTATTCCTCCTGGCTGATTTTCCCCTTACTCAATGCCAGGTCGAGCTGGGTTTGCTCCTTGGTCAGCGCGCGGGCGGCCTGGGCCGCTGGGTCGTACTGGCCGTACAGTCGGGAGAAGGTATTTTGAGCCTCGGCGATGCCGCTGCTGTTCTCGCGGGCGGCCTTTGGTCTGTCTTTCTTCGCTTCCCGCTCCTTGATGTCGGCGATTTCTTTTTCGATGTTCTTGCGCGACTGGGCATACTTCGCTTCCTCGGCGGCAGTGAATACGCCGGCAGCCACGGCCTTTGCTCGAGCCTTGTCCAAGTCGGTGAGCTCATTGTTCAGGCGCTGCGTCTGTGTAAGGGCGCTCTTGTAGCTGGAATCCAGGTCTTGCAGGCCTTTCCGGCCCTCCTCCTGAATCCTCCGACGATTCTCCTCCTCCTCGATGGTCTTCTGGTTGACGCTGAGTATCTCTTTGCGCTTGCTCAGTTCCTGCTCAATCTCTGCGATGCGCGATTTGGTCGTGTCGTCTTCGTAGCCGGTATTGAGCAGACTGCTTCGATATGCAAGCTCTTGCTGCAGTCGGGTAATTGCAGACTGCTCACTTTCTGCACTCCGGCGACCTATGCTCGCAAATGCGTCAAAAACCTCGTTCGTGGCGTCCTTAATGTTGAGCCATCCGCGCTCGATAGTGCCGAGGTTCTCGCGAATCTTGGACGTTCTCTGCCCCATGGCTTCGGCGTAGGTGCGCTCGGCCAGATCGGCTGCAGCGACCGCGTTGCCTTGATCGGCGAGGGCCTTGATCTGGGCGTAAACCGATGCGGTCAGGAACCGATATTTTTCATCCAGATCAAGGATGCCCGCAACTGGATCCTTGCCCAGCCTGATGAACTCGGAAACGGTATCCTCAATGGCCTTTCCGGTGACCCTCTGCATCTCCACAGCAGTCGTGGTGATCAACTTCAGGTTGCCGCTGGTGTTCACCCCCGCAGAGGTGAGCTGCGCCAGGGCTCCGGCGGCCTGGCCAAATGTCCCGGTTACTTGGTCAGCGGATTCAGCCAGGGCGATGAGCTGCGCCTCTGATGCCTTTGAGAAATTTCCGGTGAGGATGAGGCTGTTGCGCAGCGCATCCGACTGCTCTGAGCCCTTGTAGTACGCCAAGGCCAGTGCGCCGGCGGCCGCCGCGGCAACAGTGAATGGGTTGACAAGGCCAAGGATGTATCCACCCAGCGCCTGCGCCGCCGGCCCGATCCCGCCGAACATGTCTTTCAGTTGGCCGCCCTGCTGGAGCGCAACCATGGTGATCGGCTGTCCAGCTGCGATGGACGTGAAGATATCAGTGACCTGAGCAGGAACTCCACGAAGCGCGGCCTGATAGGCTCTTGCCGACATGCCAGCCTTGTTCATGGCGGTGGAGGATTCACCGAGCGAATCGCGCATGGTATTGATGCGCTGGGTGTATTCGACGAAGGTGTCGCTCTCTACGATGCCGGCCTTTTTGAACTTGGCCAGTCGTTCCTGCATGTCGTCCAGACGCCCCAGGGCTGCTGTGGTCGGATTGATCTGACCTAACAGCTGGGTGAGGGCTTTACGCTGATCCTCAAGGCTTCCAGAGACGCCATCCGCCGAAGCTGATGCCGCTTCGCCAGTCCGTGTCATCCCCTCAAGCGAACCAGTCAGGTCATCTGCGTTGCGCTTGGCCCCGCGCGAGTCGATCGTTACCGCAAGGCGGGATTCCTGCGTCATACCTTTCTCCGGGCGTAAAAAAACCCGCCGGAGCGGGTTCTGTTATTTCATTGGCTCAATTAGGTTCCTGTAACACTCTGCGTAGGCTGCGTTTCGGAAGTCCAAAATGACCTTCTTCTTTCCTGCAGCGCTTACAGCTACAGGCGCTGTGTAGGCCTTCACGACCATCGCGTCCGAGAATTTACTTTGGTCCCCGACTGATGACATGGCGTCCTCGAGAAGATCACCATCCTGACGGGCCTCCATGGCCTTTCCAGCCATGGCAGAAATTTTCTTGCATGTGTCCTCGCCGCTTGCGGCGAAAACTTGCCCAGACATGCATGCAAGGGCGGCGATCATTAGCAGTCGATTCATGGCTTCCTCCGTAAAGATTGCCGGAATCTAACACAACGTTGCCAGCTTCAGCGCTTCCGCCTCGGGCTCTTGCGCTCGGCATCTTCCTGGGCTTTCTCGTTCTCCTCATCCCAGTTTTTTCGAAACTGGTCGTCCAGGGCGAAAACAGCGGTGTCAAACTCTTCGCGGCATATCGCCGAGGGGTATCGGTCGAGGTACTCAGTGATGGACGATGGCGCGATAGGCGCCGGCGCGCCGACCATGCCGACGTACTGCCGCGATCGGCTGATGTGGGCATATGCCTCAAGTATCTCAGCGACGACACCGTCTATTTCCGGTTGCTCCTGAGTCTTGAGCCCGAGGCGCTCATGCTTCCAGCGCTTCTTCTCGTTCTGCGGCCCGGCCCACTCCCTACCCCAGAGATATGCCGCTACTGCTTTTCCGCAGTGGCCGCGGCCTGCTCCTCGACTCGTCGAGCGATGTCGGTGCCGGTGCGCAGAGCCAGGAAATAGACGCTGCTCATCTGCTTGATCAGCTGCGCGCACAGCTCAGGGCTGTACGGGGCAGGCTCTCCAGGCCGCTCCTCGATATCCACGCCTTTCCAGTCCTTGATCAGGTGCTTGGCGGCGAGCTCGATGAAGAGGTCGTCGTCGGTCTCCAGCTCGACATCAGGGATGGTGCTCAGGCTGAACTCTGCAGTGCCGATGCCGGCCTGTTGATTGATCAGGGCCAGGTGGCGGTTGATCAGCGCCTGGTGAGACTTGTAAATCGGGTTGGCGATCGAGCCAACCAGGATCTCGGCGCCCGGAGCGAATTCAACCCAGCGCTGGCCGCTGATATCCAGCTCAGGCTTCTTTGCAATGGTGATGCCCATGGTATTCCTCTGCGGTAAAAGGCCCGACGCGCACCGCAGGGCGCGCCAGGCAAAGGGTTAAACGGTGACGGTGACAGTGCAGGTGTCGGTCTTGGTGCCGTCTGCGACGCTGGCGGCCGTGATAGTCGCGCTGCCGGCGGCTAGGCCGGTGACCATGCCGGTTTCGCTGACACTGGCAATGGCCGGGGACGAGCTGGCCCAGATGACGCCCTGACTTGCTCCGGCCGGGGTGACCAGCGCCTCGAGGTCGGCGGTGTCGCCAACATCCAGCGCCAGGGTGTCTGGCGTGACGGCCACGGCAGCAATAACCACTGGCGAAGGCAAGCGGGTGATAGTCGGGGCCACGCGGCGGGCGGTGTAGTTCAGTTCCACCTGGATGATGTCGGTGGAGCCGCCATCCGGCCAGTCAGCGGTAACTTCCATCTCAGGGATCAGGATGTTGTAACCGCCATCGGCGTTGCCCACGGTGAACTCCAGGCTGATCGCGTCGCTGGACTTCTGCCGCTTCCAAAGCTCGTATGCCATCTTCGACCAGCTGATGGTGATCGCACCCGACGGGGTGAACGTGGTGGCAATGATGTTGCCTGGGTACGGATTGCCGTTGCCAATGCAGCGCTGGGTCTGCACGGCGTTGTCGAACTGAAGGTTGAAGCTGTCGACGCAGGCGTTGTCTTCGCCCACCTGAACGCCATTGATCTTCAGTCCGCTGATGTCCTTGAAGCTGAAGCGGCGCTGGCTGGTTTCGGGCTGGGCGTTGACGATGAACGATGTGTTGTCGCCCTTGTCATCCCAGGCGCGCGCGGCCATGGTCGTGGTGACCGTGACCTCGTTGTCGCCTGGGAAGTCGAAGTTCATGGTCGCGACTTGCACGCCGCGGGCGATTGCAGACACGCCGATGTCGGTCGCGTAGGAGGCGATCGAGAAGGTGATACGGTCGTCACCCATGGTGAGGACGTTTGCCGCCCAGGCCTTGCCGAAGCACGAGGCTAGGAACTCGTCCAGCGCGCCATAGCGCCACTTGGTTTCGATGTCGCCACCAACGTCCACAGTGGTCTGGGCGGTGCCCTGCGACATTCGAGTGAAGCCGATTTCGTTGTTCTCTTCCGAGTTGAAGGTCGGCATCAGGCCGTTACTGATTCGCGTCAGCACGTTCCAATCACCGACCGGCGTAACACCTGGGGTCACCTCTTTGATCCAGGCAAGCTGGACCTTGGCACCACTGGACATGGGGTGTTTCTCCTATCGATAGGCGTAAAAAAACCGCAATGTGGCGGTGGATGTTCAGGGCTCAGTAGGCCCGGTATGGGATCGACACGTTGACCTGGTACCACCCGCGCCCGTCGTCACCCACCACGTTGGCCGAGACGGCGAAGCAGTCGAATGGCCCGGTCGGGTCGCTGTAGAACTGGAAGTGCTCGACGAGGGTGTCAGCGGCCTTGGTGATGACCAGCGTGCCTTTGTAGGTAGGGACGAACAGCTGAATGATGATCAGCCCGGTGCGACGAACGCATGCGCCGACTCCCACTTCTGGGGCGCTGGCCAGTCCCGGCACGTCAGCCAGCCTGGCCCAGATGGGCTTACCGGCTGGGTCGAACGGCTGAGGACTGTTTGGGTAATCCACACTGGTAGCCGGGATACCGGCCCACTGCGTCATTCGCCCGGTGACGATATTTCGGATCTGTTCGAAGGTCATGAGCTGTAGGCCTGTGAGACACCGGCAAAGGCGACACCGTAGATGCCCGCAGGCGCCTGGGCTGAGTGGCCGTTTTCGAGCGGGACGCTGTAAATCAGGTTGTTCTGCACGAACACCTGGGTGAATGGCTCCAGGCCGGTCATTGCAGAAAGCCCGCGACTGATGGTGTCCGATCCGCTCGGGTCAATGTTTGCCGTGCTGGTGTAGACCGGCGCGCCGACGCTGACGATGTTGTTTCCCCGGAAGCGCCCGGTATCAACAGGCGACCGCAAGACAATCTCGTTCAGCATGGCCATTGCGATGACGCGCACGCGCTTCGACAAATCCTGCTCGACCACTTCAGCGAACAAGCTCGGCGGCGTGCTCCACCCTCTGCTCTTGGCCATGTCACTTCCTCATCTGGATCTCGTAATGAGCAACCGCCGGATCCACGCCCGGGTTAACGATGGTGTAAACCGCAGGATCGCCCGTCAGTAGGTCGATGCTCGTGACCTTGTGGCCGATGGCAGGCCTGTCCGTGGTTTCGTTCGCGAGGCAGATCAGCAGCACGTCGCCGACCCTGATGTTCACGTTGTCGATGCGCCGGCTGTCGTAGTTGTCCAGCACTCCGCGACCGGTGTAGGTCACTGGCTGGGCGGTTGTCTCCTCGGTCACCGGGTCGTAAACGCCGGGGCCCAGGTACTCGCCAGTGAACGCCTGTACAGCGTCGGCCAGGTCAGTGTCGAAGGCCTCGGCCAGATCAGCCTGGATCTCATCGCGAATGCCCATGGGTCACCTGTACACGCTGAAAGCGAATGGGTTGCTGCGCCACGGCGACAGCAGGGCCAGCGCGAACTGCACGTCGCCGGGCTGAGCAATGATCTTGCTGCTGTCCAGGGAGGCGAAGGTCTTGCTGGTGGTGACTGACCCGGCTTTTACCGTCTTGGCTTCGAGCGAGCCTTCCGTCTTCTGCTGGTACAGCTTGCCCTCGGAGGCGACCTTGGCCAGCTCAGCGCCGGCCTGCTTCACCTCGTCCGGAACGGCGTCCATGTCGACGCCGACCAGGTTCAGCGAAGTCAGATAGGCGTTGGCCTGCATGACCGAGCGCGCCTTCTTGTCCTCGGTGGTCCAGTCTGAGCCGAGGATGGCGTCTACGTCCGCCACGGTGATGTAGGTAGCCATCAGGCCTCCGCTTGAATGAGTGGGGCCGGAGCCCCGGGTGTTACGGCTTGGCGTCAGGCTTGGATTTGGTGGCCTTCTCGACGCGCTCGGCTTCGGCCTTCTTCAACGCTTCGACCTCTACCTGCAGGGCGTTACGCTCCTGGGCGATCTGATCGCGACTGCCTGCCAGTTCAGTCATGCCGGCGTGGATCTTGGTCAGTGCGTCGAACAGGCGGATCGGTAGCTCGCCAGCGCCTGGATGCTCGAGCGGGCTCACGCCTTCGAGGGATTCGATCAGGCCGCGCAGGCCGTCACGCTCTGCATTCAGGTTGTCGATAGCCTCTTTCAGCTCGGCCTCGACTTGCGAGAGCGAAACATCAATCACCAGCTCAGCCGGTGCCGGCAGCTCCTTGAGAGTCACCTTTGGTGGCTTCTCGCACTCGTCGCCTCGACTCTCGGTCACATTGGCGTCGATGATGCGCAGACCGGCCTCTTTGGCCAGCTCCTTCACGTCCTCCAGGTACTGGTGGAACGGTCCGGGCAGATACCAGATTTTGTTGCTCATGATCAGTCCTCTCCGAGCCGGGCGCATGGCCCGGCCGGTAATCAGGGGTTACTTGGAGGCGTCACCGATCAGAGCTACGCCGGCGGTGTGCTTGATGCTGGTGGCGGTCTTGTCCCAGTTGGTACCGGTCGCCAGCTCGGCGTCGGTCGGAGACTTGCCGCCGGCGGTGGCGTCCCAGGTGTAGCCCTTCAGACCCAGACCGAAGGTGTAGTCGGTCTGGAGCGTGGTTTCGATACGCTCCTTACCGTTGGTGGTCTGGACGTTGCTGATGATGTCGCGGCCGTCGTGGACCAGGGCAGCGCCCTGCACCAGGGACAGGATGATTTCCTTGTTTGGGGTGCCGGCCTGCATCAGCGCCGGGGCATCCGTCACAACAGAGATCTTGCCGAGGATGTCCACCACGCGGACGTTGCCAGCCTGGAACAGTTGCTGCTGGTTCGCCAGATTCTGGCCGACCAACTTGTGGTAGCTGGTGCCCTGCATCACCTGAGTGACCAGGTTCTGGCTCGCATCGCCGAACTTCGCGTGAGCGTTGTTCAGGCCAGCGTAGGTGATGCCAGCGGTAGCCGACACATCGTTGACAGCGGCCGCCTGAGCGGTGATTGCAGCAACCAGGGCGGCGATGGCGGTGTTCAGCTGGTCCTTCAGCAGGATCTCGGCGAACGCACGGCTTGCCACCTCGATGCCTTGCGCGGTTGGGCGCTCCAGCCAGGTCATCTGCGACGGCTCGTAGCGGATCGGACCGAAACCGCCGGCGACTTTCACCGAGGTGTTTTTCAGTTCGGTCAGGTCGGTGGCTGCCACAGCGGCGTTTGCGCTGTAGCGGTCCACACGGCGCTGGGCAGCCGCCAAGGTCTGGAAGAACGACTCCTGGAGGAAGTCGCCGGTGAAGCCGTCCGGAGACAGCACAATTGCGCCGCGGCTGGCAGCGTTGAAAGCGGCCAGATACTGGTCCAGCGTCTCAAGAGTCGCCGGCATGATGTATTCGTTGAAAACCTGCATTTGCGACAGGGACATGAGTTAATTCCTTACGATTGAGGGAGATCTGGGAACCGGCTGGCAATTGCCGCCGTGCGTTCCGTCTTGGTGCCGCCAATGTTTCCTTTCGCGGCCCCGCCGCCCTTCCCAGCACCGCCGGCCCCGCCGCCAGATGCCTTGCTGCCTGCGATCAGTGGACCGAACGCAGGGTCGTTCATGAATTCAGCTTTCAACTCGTCCAGCGTGGTCGCGGAGAGCTTGCCGGCCTGATCCAGCACCACAACGGTGGGTTTACCGTCGCGTTGCTCGACGCTCAGGCGGCGTTCGATATGGGGAAGCAATGCCTTGGCGCTGCCGGGGATGGCCAGCGTGGTTGCGATGTCAGTGGCGGTACGGCCGACGGTCAGATCCCGGATCTGCCCACCCAGGCTGCCACGCTCCTGCTCCAGCAAACCGTTCAGCTCAGCTTCACGGCGGTTGTACTTCTCCGACCAGGACTTCTCGAGCTCTTCGACGTTGCCGGACTTCCGGGCCAGCTCTTCGCGCTCTAGACGCGCAGCCTCTTCGGCTTCACGCGCCTTCTTTTCCGCCAGCTTTTTCTCGCCGAGCAGCTCTTCAACCTTCGACTTCAGGCCGGAAACATCTTCAGGCTGTGGGAGGCCTTCGATACCTAGAACGAATTTTCCGTCCTTCTCGACGTACAGGGCCTGAATGGATTCGTCGACGCCATCGAGGCTGTCCAGTTGGAATTTCAAGGTCATTGCTGTCTCCCAGAGACTTGGTGCAGGCCCTGCCTGCGGGCATAAAAAAACCCCGCGAATGCGAGGCTTGAGTAAATGAACGATCTTGGCGACTAACTAGCTAGCGCTGAGCGCGAGCGATAACACTGCAATCGCTTCTGGACTGAATTTTTCTCTGTATGAAGTAAGGCCGGTTTTCACTAAAAACCTTAATCGCCGCGCCCTATTCCCCACCAAGGGCTTGAAGTCGGAAGCGATACTTATTAACGATTGAACGTCGAGAGTGGCTTCGAATATTTCACCGCGAGACAAGTGCTTTCTAGTGTCGTATGTAGTTGTGTAGCGGGCGACTGGATAAAAGGTAGCTTTGTCATTAGCCACACCTATTCCAATGGCCAAGATCGTTGTTGGCAGCCGCCCTGTACAAACAACCCTAAAAGTCACTTTTGCAGTCATCGTGGATGCGCCATCTGCAACCTGATGTACCTCAGAGATGAGCGTTAATTTTTCTTTATCATCGTGGCGCGAGTAGTAAAGAGACAGCCATACGGCGCCAGCAGTGAACACAGCACCTGCCCAGGTTCCCCACATCGCCCAGGCATTAGAATCTCCCCAGATGAATACGAAACGAACCGTTGAGTCCGGATTCAGCGTTATCCCTGCTGCAAGACCAGCCGAAGCTGCCGCACCCAGACATAACGCGATACCTAAAAGCCAATAAACATAACGCACTGCGACACCTCTTCCCTGAAAACGCGCACTCTATATGCTTAACCCCGCTCGCTCAAACGCCAGCGGGGTTAAGTCTCGCAGCTGCTGAAGGGTAAGTGTTTTGCCGTCGTCATCGATAAACTTGTCCAAGGTGAGCTCGCCTTTACTGAACAGCGCGTACCGATTCGGGCCAAGGATGTCGCGCTGGAAGGCTGCCGGCTGACGTGCCAGCCACTCCTGATAACTCGTCTTGCTCGACACCAGCGCCACACCATCTGGCCCGATTGAGGGCCGGGTAGAACCTGGAATCTCCCGCGCAAACTCGTCCTTCAGAACCGGTACGATTGTCGTGCGGCACCCCCAGTGATACGGCGGTCGCGGGCCATCCAGTGGGATGATCGTCTGATCGATGCTCATGCAGAACAGCGTGGTCTTGGAGTCGAGCGTGGCAATCCGGCGCATCCCTTTGAGAATGTCGTCGTTTGCCTTGAGCACCTCGACCCTGGCCGTGCTGGCGATGTGGTTGGTCATCGTGCGGACCAGCGAGGCGGCCTGGTCCTGCTGCAGTTGGTGAATGCCGGTCAGTCGCCGGCTGATCTGCTGGCTGGTTTCGCCCAGACTTGAACCAATCTGAATCTCTCCGATGATCTCGGCTGCTTTCTTGGTCCCGAACTGGTCCAGCGCACCACTGATGCTGATGCGCTGTATCCCCTTGCGCGCCTCCAACTGCAGCGGATCGATCAGGGCGGCAGCCGAAACCATCTCAGCCGACGGAACACTAAGCTGAACCACTGCCCTTACAACCTTGCCCAGCATGGTGGCGTTGAACTCAGCCTCGTAGGCCGCGAAATCCCCCAGATCGAGCTGAGCGCGCCCTTTGAGGTCGTCGTAGATGCCGCGCAAATCGCCCTGAAGCGTTTCTATCTGCGAGGTGTACCGTCGAGTCCCGTAGGCGCTAAGACCTGCGGATACGCGCTCCTTGGCTGTCCTAATCGCCTTGCTTAGGAACACCGCTACACGCTTGAGGTTTCCGCCGGCGTAGCGCTGGACGTAAATCTGGTGTCGGGTAGCCGCGTCTTCGAGGAAGCCTTCATTGCTCATCGCTTCCGCCTACTGGGGGCTGGTTGGCCAGCTCCTCGTCGATCTTGTCATCAGTCCGGTCGGCTTCAAGCACTCCACCCTGGCGCAAGTTGGTCCGCACATCGGACTTCGCAATGAAGCCCTGCTGCCAGAGCTGCACCTGGGCCATGATGTCCTGCGCGGTCATGGTCTCGTCGAAGAACGCTTGGTTGAGCCAGAACACCGTGCCTTTCTCATCCGGCTCGCCAATCATGAAGCGCTCGGCGTCCAGGATGGCCCGCTTGATTGCCTCGGAGACGTTGCCGGCGATGGTGCCCAACACGCTGTTGTCGGAGCTGTACCGGATGCGCACCGCCTCTGCTGTCTCGGCGCCACTGCCCTGCTGGACGATGCGGGCGCCGATCATCAGCATCTGCTCTTCCTTGTCCTTCATCAGCGCGCGGGAGAGTTGCGTCTCTTGGGCCTGGACCAGAGTTGCGGTACCGGATTTGCCGAGGTTGTAGCCCCGGGTAGAACCGATGTGCATGCCGTTTGGGTTCAGCTTGATGAAGCTATCCGAATCAATGTCAGTGGTGATGAAAAGCGTCGGCTGGCTACTGATAAAGCCGCTCTCCTCCACCGTGGCGCTGTTGCCGTAGTGAAGGATGTTCACGTCAGCCAGGTCTTCAAGCGGCGACTTGTCCACGCTGGCGTCGTTGTTCTGGGCGCCGAAGAAGCTGAACGGGATGTGGTCGAATGCCGATCCCGCCTGGTCAGTGGGTGTCGTTTCAGTTGGATCGGCCGCACCCTCCTTGTAGACCCGCTGTACGTACTTCCCTTCAATCAACAGCAATACGCGATTTTGCTTGAAAGTCTTTCGGGTCAACAGCGCTGGGTTGAACTCGGTAACGCTCTCCTGCAGGTTCACGTAGACCAGCTTCTTCACTCCGTCGATCACCTGCTCATCCCAATCGATGATTGCGAGGGCGTCATAGAAGTGAATCAGCGCGCGCTTGGTGGCCAGATCAGCCATCGAAGACACGCCGCTTTCGGTTTTGACCGTCGGAAAGTCCACGAGGAACCCGCCGCGCCCAGTGTCCAGGCACTCACCCACCGCCTCTTTCGACAGCTGCTCAAGACTGGCGCCGTCGCCGCTGGCGTTCTCCTTGAGGTAGTCGACACCGGTCGGCAGGGTCAGCTCAGCAGTCTTGCGGAACACAGCGCCCATCAAGCCGGTGCGAGTACGACCGGTGACGTTGAGAAACATCGCCCGCTTCTTGTACTGCTTGTACCGCGCCTGGTTCTCCGGCGATTTGTTCTCCGGGTCTGGCTGCGGCAGGTAGATATCGTGCTTGCGCACCTCTCGAGCACCAGCGACGCAACGCTTCACCAGCTGCCAGCCAGGCAGGGCTTCTGCGTACTCTGCCCGGATGTCGCTGTAATTCGCCATGGAACGCCTCAGAAGCTGAATGTGACGGGAAGATGGGTAACCGGTTTAACGATTGGGTAGTCGTGGTGGATGAAGTAACCGCCAGCATCGTTCGCGTGGTCGTTGCCTGACTTCTTGTCCGGCTCCCCATTGGCTGACCACACCTGCTGCTCCAAGCCGTCGGCATAGGTTGGGCAGGTGAACGGGTTCACCTGGTAGCGCCGCTCACCCTGCGCATTGCAGAACATGGCGTTCATGGCGTTGATCCGATCCTTCACTGGCGGGTTTGCATCGGGCGCAATTACCGAAAAGCCCGCCTGCCTGAGGATTGCGATGTCGGTTTCACTAGCGTTTACCGACTTCCGCGAACCGCCCGAAGCATCCGGGTAAATTCGGATCTCGCAGGTCTTCTCGAAAATGTTGCCGTTGTGGCGCCAGTAGCGTTCCTTGATGCGGCGAATCATGTCCGGCGTGTCGTAGCCATCGACCAGCTCATCAACCGCCCGGGGCAGCCCCTGGTCGCGCTTGACGTGGGTGATGGCGGCCATCTTGCCGACGTTGAAGTCCATCCCGATGAATAGGGGCTCGCCTGGCTGCACCGTGTCGAAGCACTGGTTTAGCTTGCGGTCGTAGGCCGTGTAGATGGTGCCGGACGTCAGGTTGACGAACTGCCCCTTGAGGTATGCCAGGATCAACTGCGGCGGATACGACTCCATCAACGATTCGATGTAGTCGTCCGGCAGGTTTAGCTCGTTGTCGAACGTGCTGGCCTGCACCAAGCCGTACATCTCGTTCAGCTTTGGCTTATCGCGAAGCTGTTTCACGAACTGCTGGAAGACGAACTTGAAGCCTTCCGGCGTGGTGGTGACGTCGACGCCGTTCTTCAGCCCCGGCATGTTGTAACGCATCCGGGCAATGATTTTCCGCCAGGCCTGCTGCGCCTTGATAGCGGTCAGCACGTCCAGCTCATCCACCAAGGCGTGGCCGATCTTGAAGCCGACAATGGTCTGCGGCTTCTCCATCGACCGGCAGATCACAGTGCCGCGGTACTGCCGGCCGCTGTAGATGTGAACCTCATGGTTCGCCTGGTTGATCTTTGTCTTGAGACCCCAGTCATAGGCCACCTCATCCATAGTTGGATAGAAGATGTCACGGATCTGCGGGTAAGTCGGTGCGAAGTAGCCAGCGTTGACGCCGGGCCACTCCATGAAGTGCTTGCTCAGTGCCGAGCATCCAACCCAGGTCTTGCCAGAGCCAAACCCAGCAACAAAAGCGCGAAACTTGTGAGGCAACAAGAGGAATTGCGATTGCGGAACGTTAAGGCTCGGCATTCGGCTTCCTCGCATCCACTACGTCGACCTGAATGCGGGTCGGGATCACCGGCTCATCACCTGCCTCTTCCTTGCGGTGGCGATTCACGTACACGTCGCCTACCTCTTTGGCTGCCTGTTCCAGGAGCTGGGCAGTCAACGCCATGTTCTTCATGTTCTCGGCCTTCTCGGCCATCCGACCCAAGGCGCGCAGTCGGTACGCTCTGTTAGCGATCGGGATCTCTGCTGTCTCTTCGCGGAACCGCTTCCTGGTATCGTGGAACAGAGTCACCCACTTCACCGCCAGTCCCTTCCCCGCGGACTTGGTTGGGTCGTGCGTCTCCACCTGCTGGCGGCTCACCACAACTCCGTACTCGTTCTTGACGGCTTCCACCACCTGGGATGGAGTGTCAAAGCACGCAAGCGCCTGAACGATGAAGCTCTTCACCTCATTTTTCAGGGCTGCCATAAATTCTCATCCGTCTAGAGCCTGTCAAGAATCAGGCCGATCTCAGCAGACAGGTTCCGCAGGCCCTCGCAATGTTCAATTTCCCCACCTCGGCAGGATTGTTTGCAGCATCCACCAACGCTTGAACGTCAGGGCTCGCACCATAGCGGCGAACCACACCGACGAACTCTTCGACGTCGTGACCTTGCAGCTTGATCTTCGGGACACCGTCCTGGGTGAATGCTGGCTGACCGTACTTATCGGTCGCATGAGCCAGGTGATACAGCTCGTGCTCGATCAGGGCGCAGAACTCAAGGTCACTGCACTGGGCGCAGTAGTCGGCAGCCAGGGTGATAATGAAAGCCGGCACTTCGCCGAACCAATCAAGCATCTGCTGCTCCATCCGGGCTTTCTGCCAACCACCCGCACGGAATGCCACCTGTTCGGCCTGGCCCAAGACTGTGCGGCCCTGCTTTTCGAAGCTCGACGACGCCCACATGATCCGGATGTCTGCATCCAATAAGTGAGCATGGTCTTCGTTGTGAATGCTGCCGGCGTCGGATAGGATTTCTTCAGTGATCCACGCCCACACATCGTCTGCGGGAAACACACTCAAGCGCGTGAGCATTGCCATTTCACCCGGCGGCATAGGCCTAGCCATTCAAGTTCCTCATTACCCAGGAGAAAGCGCATGGAAAGCATTGATCGATTCAACGCAGTCGTAGGCAAAATCTTTGCGGAGCTCTACGAAAACTTTCCCGTTCCAACGGACCTCAGCGTTGAAATGCTTCTGGATGAGCTTTTGCCTGCTGAGCCTGGCAGCGAAATCCACCGCGACCTCGCCGATTCACGATGTGAATTTTTTTCCTCAACGGTGAGTTGGCTTGTCCATGCTGGTTACCTGTACACAACAGTCCGCAATCAGTCGCTTGACGATGACGTATTCATGCAGGCATGCCTTACAGCTAAAGCGATTGAATGCCTGAAAGGCCTTCCGCCGAGTCTAGGAGGGAAAACTCTTGGTAAAGGCCTTTCCGAGGCGGTCAAGAGTTCAGCAAGCGACTCACTCCGAAATCTTGCCTCTGAAGCCCTAACAAAGGGGACTTCCTTCGCATTTAACGCTGCGGCCTCGATGTTTACTCCTTAATCAAGACCGTGCGAATCGTGCCGCCGGTGCTGGTATCGCGCTTTGCGGCAATCTCGACTGCTTTGGAAGCGCTAGCGCCCATATCCATCGCTGCGAACGCAAACGCCGTACCGCTGCCGATGGCATACGGGCGATCAAGCGCAACAGGCGACATCCAAATTCCTGTGTTGTCATCCACCGCTACAAGTGACAGTGTGCCGTTATTCAGAACCAGGGCAACCACATCAATGTTGCCTTCAGGCTTGGCTCCAAAGTAAACGTCGATAAGCTTTTGGTGGTCCGATACCGTGCCAGAGCAGAAGAATTTGACGCCCTTGTATTCCGTGCATTTCTCGTAGTCGTCGTAGGTGATGACGTCACCACGAGTTACTTGAGAGTCATAGGCGATCACGCCGTCTTTGTAGGCAATGGTGGTCATGCTCTCTCCAATGTCGAGACACAATTTGCTGATTCGCGAAACGTGTCGCGAGCTATGACTTCGATTCGAACACATGGCCACGCCGGGCCCAGGCATACGCCGCCACCCCTGCATGTAGCAGTGCGCCAAAGGGGTTTACCCATTGCCCCTGCATGGCCGTCACGAAGGCGCCAAACGCCCCGATGGCTACCAGGTAGAAGGCAATACTCAGCAGCGGCTGATCGATGGGACGAATCCGGCGTAGGTAGTCGCATGCAGCCAAGGCCACAAGGACGCACAGAAGCGCGTCGAGCACTCCCAGCGTCGATACAAGGATGCTGCTCATGTCAGACACCTCGCGCTGTTACGAACGCCCCCAGCGCAGCCTTGATGCCGGGGATGATGTTCATTGCAGTCAGGCCCAGCACGAAGGCCACGCCACACAGCAGGTCATCACTCACCGCAAGGTCAAGCTTGGGAGCCAGCCATACCGTCACGGGCTGCGTGAGGTACACCGAAAAGAGAAAGCCTGTGGCTACGGCGGTCGCCGCCTGACCACGGGTCAAGTCCTTCAGGAAGCCCAGCGAAAGAATCGAGCCGACGAAAGCAGCCATGACCACACCGTACTTCACCAGAACTACGCTGGCGGCAGTGCTCGCTGGTTCTGCCATTGGAGTCTCCGCAAATAAAAATGGCCTGCGTAGGCCTGGGCATTGCCCGAAAACAGAAAGGCCCCTGCGTATGCAGAGGCCCTGAATAGGTGCGCTCGTCTTTCCGAGCTGTCCGCCAAAGACATTCACAACGCCGACGCCCCATTGCATCGGTCTCGCTGATCCAGTCTCGCGCCACCCTGACAGCATGGTGAGGTAAGGGTGCACGGGCTGCCGGTGTTGTTTCCGTACGTCGCACTATCCGGCTATCGACGTCCAGGCCTTCCCGAAGGCTGCCCTGGCAACAGGTGAAACTGGCTGGCGAGATTGGGATCGAACCAATGACCGATCGGTTAACAGCCGATTGCACTACCGCTGTGCTACTCGCCAATGTGGTGCCGCCACGAGGATTCGAACCCCGGGCCATTCGCTTACAAGGCGACTGCTCTACCACTGGAGCTATGACGGCAAATTTCAGGCAATAAAAAACCCGACGCAGTGGCCGGGTTTCTTTTGGTCAGTCCTACACACGCAGGAATGACAGGATGGGGAAATAATCGGACATGCGGACATCAATTGCAAGCCCTTTTGAGGGACTCTTTCTAAGCAGCCTCCTCGGTCAGCACCCCTGAATGCTCAAGTAAGTGCTGAGCCTCAATCAGCGCCTCATTCACCAGCCTCTCCAGAGCAGCCTTGATCGATTGATTCCAGCGGCGATAGGTACGCTCTGTGAGCCCCTGGTTGTCCCAGGTGTTCATGTCGTAGTTGGAGTCAGCGAGGACAATCATGTCGCTTGAACGGATCTCAGCCCTTTGCTGTGATGCTTGGTTCGCCCGCTCTACCGACATCTGTGCCGCGTCGTTGCGCCAACCCCACTTTTCCTCGTCCTCCCGACGATCTGGTGCATCGAGCCTTACTGCCTCACGCCGAACACCTTTGATCTGCGGAACCGCCCACACGGTCACCGCCTTCTGTGTGAACAGTTGCGGCGCCGGGCTGCGCAATACCGCGATCAATCGGCCAATCGATTCGACCTTGCGCCCCTTGTGAGTGCTGTACTTCGCTGTCAGTGCGTTCCAGTGCCGCGGTGATAGCTGGGCATGCAGCACCTTGTGCACCATGCAGTCGATCAGCAGAGCCGCCTCCTTGCCGACGATCTCCCCTTTCTGCTTGGCGCACTGTACCTTCGGCTCAAAGTCGCACCCGCCAGCGGAGTTGATGGTCTCGGATGCCAGAGCGCGGACCACTGCTGAAATTACGTTTCGGTAGATCATGCTGCAGCCCTCTTCAGTTCTCTGGTCATTGCCCGGTATTTGGCCTTGATGGTCTTCAACTCTTCGACGGTGTAGCGCTGGGCCTCATGAGGGCCCTCCAACCAATCCAGCCTTTCGGCGCCGATGCGCTGCACCAGGCGAATTCGGTACTCCACGGCGTTACCGGACAGGTTGCGGTTACATCGAACGCACTGGCGGTGCACATTGAGCGGCTCGAAGCGCAGCTCCGGGCACGAACCCACAGATCGGTAGTGGCCGGCGTCCCAGCGGCTGCCGGTGATCAAGCCGTCATCAGTGGAAACCGAGTCACAGCTGATGCATGGGTGAACGGCATCGCGCAGGCGGATGAACTCGTTGAACACCACCTGCGTCTCGCGCATGTGATCCGCCCTGCTCTTCAGCTTCTCCTTGCGGACCTTGATCTCTTTGCGCTCGATCTGGGCCAGCGACTTGCGCGCCTTCTCCTGGTTCACGTCCTTGATGGCAAGACCGCAGGTGTAGTTGCAGACCGCCTGCCCCAGCCGCTGCGGGACAAATGAGGCCCGGCACGCTGGGTTCTTGCATGTCTTCGAGCGCGGTTGCTTGGCGATCATGCCGCCACCTCGCTCAAAAGATCGGCAAAGTGCACGCCCTTCGGTCCGAACTCGTCGACGATCCGGTCGGTGTACATGCAGCCCTGGGCACGATTGAACAAGCGGGTCACGGGGAAGCCGTCCGGCCCGAACATCGCGCATGGCCCCATCAGGCGCAGCTTTACCTCGTAGTCCAGGTGCACGAATGATTCCGCCCAGCCCTGACGGAACTCAGGATCTTCGCCGCGCATGAGCGGCACGCCGATGTGGAGCTTGCAGTACCGGCGCACGTCTTCCACGTCGCCCATCTCAGTGGATTTTGCAATGCGGTCGTACATCGCAAACCACAGAGCGTTCTGGTCGAGCGTGCGGTCCTTGCCTGGACGCAGGGAGACCACGACGAACTTCTTGTCGCGGAACATGGAGGTCAGGCAGGTGATGGCTTCGGATAGCTTGGCCTGGCAGTTAACCGATATCTTGTCGGTCATGGCGTCACCTCTCCCAGCGCAGCCACGGCAGCATCAAGGCTCGGCTGATCTACGCCGTCCAACCGCCAGGTAGCCGTGACGGTCTTCAACTTTCGGTCAAACCGCTTGAACAGGGTTAGGCGTGGGTGCTGGACGCATTCGTACCCATAGGCGAAAAACGCTTTGCCGCCGTTGTAGTGCGCCACCTCACGGATAGTCAGTGCGCCGATGTCGATGGTCATGACTGCTCTCCCTTACCCATGGCGGCGTCGATCGTGCTGTCCACGTTCTCCTTGCTGAACTTCACACCGGTAAACCAAATCGGCGTGCTCAGGTAAAACTGATGTATGGACTCGCTGCTATCGCGAAGCCACTGGTACCGCTCGGCACCCTTGCGATACGCTTCAATGGTCGTGTATTGCCTGTCGGCTTCGCGAGTCAGCGAATCAACTTCTGCTTTCAGGCGATCGCTCTCGGCCTTGAGCTGGTCGCGCTCGTCCATATGCTTCATCAGTTGACCGGCGCTTATCGTGACTTCGTTATTCGCGTCACCCTGCCAAGAAACAAGCTTATGAAGCCGCTCGTTCTCGGTTTTGAGCTGGTCGCGCTCGGATTGGATGTCAACGCAATGCGCCTTCCAGTAGCCGCCCGCATCATTCCAGCCGTTGCAATACTGGGTCGCGCTAGCGCCAGGATTTCCGGAAAAATCGTAAGGTAGATGCTGCGGAACTACTCGTCCCCAAGCATCCAGTGCGTTCGGAATGACTGCATCCTTGGAGTAATCGAGCGAGACGCTTCTAGACCTTACTTGCTCAATCTTTGCTGCCAGCCGCTCGTTCTCGGCGATCAGGGCCAGGACGCCTTCACGCGCCGCAACCATGAATTTCGCAAAGTCGGCATGGCACGCCTCGACGTAGGTCGGCCCGTCGTAGTTCTCCCCTTCAAGACGAAAGGGCTTGCCGTAGACGGAGTAAAAACCAGTCGATCCGCCACCCAGCGATTCGCCTGATGGGCCATTGAAGAACGGCTCGGTGTTGCTGTCCCAATCAAGATCGGCCGGGAATGCCTCAGCCAGCCGCTTCAGTTCGGTGTTGTCGGTCATGTCAGAACCCCTCCTTGCCGCGCTGCGATTCCCACTCAAACGGAATGACGATTACCCCGCCCTCCCGAAGCCTGTCTGCGCAACGCTCACCGATAGCGCTGGCCAAAGCCTTTGCGTCGAGGTTGGAAACGATGACGGTGGGTCGGAGCTCTTCGTAGCGACCGTTGATGATGGCGAACAAGGTGGTCAGCTCAAAGTCGCTGGGCTTCTCCTTGCTCACACCGATCTCGTCGAGGATCAGCAGCGAGGGGCTGATAAGGCTCGCTAGGATCTGGCTTTCGCTCTTGTCGCCGGAGTGGTCGTAGGTCGCACGGATGGCCTGCAGGACAGAGCCGATCGTGCGGTACACAGCGGTGTCGCTCGACTTGGCCATGATCTCGTTGGCAATCGCCACGGACAGATGCGTCTTGCCGGTACCCGGCTTGCCCAGCAGTAACAGGCAACGGCCAGCAGCAGCGATTTGCTTGAACTCGGCGGCGTATCGAACGCAGGTCTTGAGCGCCTTCTGCTGCTCGGCGGTGTCAGCGATGTATCCGGCGAAGGTCTTCCCCGCGAAACGCTTGGGGATAAGCGCGGCGCCAAGCTTCTCAGCCATCCGCATGCGCAGGGCCAGGGCTTCCTGGGCTTCGGCGCGGGCGGCTTCTTCCTCGCGGCGGATTCGGCTGCACTCTGGGCACCCGGTCTTGAACTCACGACCGAAGATCAGGTTCACCTGCTGCGGGAACTGACCGTGGTCATCGCACACACCTGTGGTCTGCTGCGGCGCCGGGGTCGCGGCGGGCATCGTAACGATCTTGTCAGAACGCATAGGTGCCATCCTCCCGCTGGGTCAGGCCCGCGGTGTAGTCGCGATCAGCGAAACCGTTGTGACGGGATTGCGGGAACTGGTGCACGTTGCTGGCAGACTTCACCTCGTCCTCCCAGCGCTGGCCGTTCAGCCAGGTTGCTGGGTGCGGGATGAACTGGCCGCCGTCCTTGGTCCACTCGGTGCACACCACCTGCCTGGCCAAGCCTTCAGCGATCACTGCGAACAAGCCGTCAGTGGCCTTGAGTTTCTTCCAAGCTTTCTCCGCTGCCGCCTTGCCCTTCTTGTTCGGGTACAGCTTCCAGAACTTCGGGAACAGGTCATCGCTCGGCGAAGTCGGCAATGCCGGAGGCGTTGACGGGTTGAGGGGATCAGCAGTCAGGGATCCGGAATCAGGAATCAGAGAATCAGCCGGAGCGCTTCCGAGAATGGCAGAAGTAGTTCCGCCAAAATCGGTAGTGATACAACCCTCTGATGCAGAAGGGATAACCGACTCCGGTTCATTACGATGCGGGTTCTGATGTTTGTCGAAGTTCTCGACCTGGATGAAGCGCTTCCCGCTGACGGTATAGCGAGTGATGAATCCTTCAGATGCGAGCCAGGTCAGCAACCCTTCGGTATCGATGCCATCACGATAGGGAAACAGTTCACCCTTGATACGCAGAGGGCGATCCTCAAGGCGCCCTGCTTTGTCAGCGAGCAGCCAGAGCCCTTCGAACAACAGCGTCAGCATTGGATCGGCTACGCCCAGGACTTCGTTCTTGAAGAGGGCCGGTTTTATGTTTCTTGCGCGGGCCATTACGCGGCCTCCTCATGAGAATCCTGCTTCAGAGAGACAGAAAGGCGGACAAGGTCATCAACCGTGTAGGCACCGCCAGTCATCGCGGAAAGCTTTGCAGCTCGACCATCCGCGACCCAGCAATTGGGCATGCTGCCGTTGTTGGCGAGTTGAGAGATGTATTGGCGCGGTAATCCAAGCTCTTCAGAAACGGCCTTGCGGCCTCCTGCGCTGTGAATCACGTAATACAGGGCTGTTCTTCTTTCGGTTCGCTCGAAAGCCAGAGTTCGGCCAAGGGTTGAGTTGTGAAGAATTGTGCTGATATAGACGTTGCCTACCTCGTAAGCGCCTTCATCGCCGACGCGACACATGCAATAGGCTTCTGCCCCGCGTCCGCGCTCGCCCCACTTCCCCGACTCGACCCATACCTGCCACCACTCCCAAAATTTCAGTTTCCATTCAACCTTCCGAATCAAGGCGTTCTGGTATTGGTTGTGGAAGGCCTGGTATGGAGATTTTGAACCCTGGCTACGGTTGCCCCTCACAGAAAGGAATTGCTCGCGCGTGCATCCGTAGCGATCCATATGATCTTTCTCTCTGGCGGCCTTCCGTTCAGCCGACCTTTGAGCAGCATTCAAGTGATGGCCGCCCTCGTATTTGCTTACCCCGCGCGCCGCAAGAATTTGGCTGATACGCTGTCTTGTC
This sequence comes from Pseudomonas sp. NPDC087626, assembly GCF_044743405.1. Lineage (NCBI taxonomy): Bacteria > Pseudomonadati > Pseudomonadota > Gammaproteobacteria > Pseudomonadales > Pseudomonadaceae > Pseudomonas > Pseudomonas sp. NPDC087626. The sequence goes on along the minus strand of NZ_JBIUWJ010000010.1, from coordinate 126,477 downwards.
AGCGAGTATTGCGCTGCAATTTCAGCCAGTGTTTTGCCTTGTTTGAAAAGTGAAACGATGGTGGTATGCTTTTCTCTGTCGTAAGACATAGATTTACTCCGCATGCGTTTTAAGAGAGCCGGGTCACTACCCCGGCTTTTTTTCGTCTCGGGTTTGGCAGAGGCCCTCTCACCTACCCTGAAGAGTCCCTGCAAGAGGCCCTTTTTGGGGTCACCACTAGCTGGAGGACTTTTGCCTTCCTCCGCCCTACTGCCGAAGTTGCTCCATCGGATACCGCCTCTTCCACGATCTGGTTAAGGCTTTCTCCAAGGGTCAGTCCGTTGGCCTCCATAAGCGCCAACACCTGCCGTCGGGCTTCCGGCGACAGCCTGTCGATGTCGAAATGCATTTAGGCCTCCATAGGCCCTTCAGCCCGCGATATCTTCTTGTTTGTCCTGCATGAGCTCTTCGATCACGCCGTTCGCAACGGCCCACTCGATGATTTCGTATAGGTAGGTCGCGTGCTGCATGCGGGTTTTTGTGGCGGCCTTGCGCAGGATCCGATCCAGCACAGGTTCGAAACGAACCTTCACCGGAATGGCGCGCTTTTGATTGGGGTCCATGTACATACGGGTCGTGCTCCTGGCTGTTGAAGTTGGTTATGCGGCAGATTTTTGGGAGGGGAACGGACGCTGCTCTTGGGCCGACAGGCTGCCGTCATCCTCGAGGGTCACGTACACATCGCGGCCTACTCGGATCGCCTTACTCAAGGCGCCTTGCGTACAGCCGAGCAACTGCGCGGCTTTCGTATGGCCGTGCTCTTTTGCAAATTCGGTAAGCGGGATACGGCGCATGGCGTCGTCCTCTACATAGATTTTCACGCCAAGTATGACCGCCGGTATTGTTGATAGTCAATACCGGCGATATTGGTTAAGCAAATACCGCAGGTAATATGATCCGCTGATGAAAAAAGACTCCCGAAGGCTTCCTCTCTCTGATTGGCAGCTGCAAGACAGCGAGCGGCTCAAGGCGATCTTTCAAGAGAAGCGCGGCGCGCTCAAGCTCACCCAGGAAAAGATTGCCGCCGAACTTGGTGACGGCGTCACCCAGGGGGCTGTCAGCCACTTCATGAACGGGCGAACCGCTCTGAGCATCAAGGCAGCAACAGTCTTCGCCAGAATGCTTCAGGTTCCGGTATCAGAGATCAGCCCTACCCTGGCTACTCAAGTGCAGAAGATGGCGTCCTCGCTGGATGGAGGTCGAGATGTACCTCCATCGACTCTCACGTCAAAAGAGGCCGCAAATACGCCCCTCCCTGCCGGCGAAGATATTCACGAGCCAACCGATGAGCGTTATGCGTTTATCCCTCAGTACACGGCTCGCGCGGCTGCGGGGGGCGGGCACGATAATCCGCACGTCGAGATTCGAAGCACCCTGGCTTTCAAAAAAGAATGGCTACGCGTTAAAGGGCTGAATCCCAAGAGCCTGAAGGTTATCTATGCCGACGGCGACAGCATGTGGCCGACGGTCAGCGACCATGACGTGCTGCTGGTAGACGAATCGCGGATCGAGCCAACAAGCGGCCATATCTATGTGCTGGCGAGCGCCGACAAGGGCGTCATCGTGAAGCGCTTGATTCAGGCAGCGCTGGGCAACTGGATCATCCGTAGCGACAACGAGGACAAGGGCGAATTTCCTGACCAGGTATTGTCTCGCATTGAGATCAATGAACACCGAATTATTGGCCGGGTAGTTTGGCGTGGCGGGGATTTGTAGGAGCTGATTATGGGACTCACCAAGCCCAACCAGCAGTTGCGCAGCGAACTCAAGGATCTAGGGCTTGACCTTGAGCAGGCTGCAGTCGAAGTGCTCAACATCACCAAGGACTGCCGAGATGTGGATGCAATTGCGGTCCTGAAGGTGATTGCGAAGCTCTACGAGAATGCGGATCGGGTGGCAGCCCTGGCGGATGAGGTCCGGGATGGTGTGATAACACGGGCGAAGGTTGAGTAGCCGCGGTGGAGATTTGTAAACCACGGAGCTCCATTGATTCCAAGGATAGGTATGACAAAGACAATAGCTTTGCCGATATTGGCGCTGCTTTTAGGTTGTAGCGCCAGAAGCCCGCTTCCGCTCCCAGAGGGCAACATGCCGATGACTGAACGCGAGTACCTAGAAGCTCAGCTTTTGCTCCTCAAAAAGCAAGAGCTTGCGACTGTACAGGCGAAGCCGGAGTGATTTAGCACGATGGGGATTTGTAACCGATCTGGAGGACTGACGACATGGCGCACTCACTTCGGTACCAGATTGGCGAATCCGTCCACACCATTGAGACTGAGGCAGGAAAGTTGCTCGAATTGGTAGCAACCCTTAGAGATGCAGGGGATGAAGAGCTGGCAGCAGCAGTTTCGGCCCAGGTGAACAAGCTACTGCAGGCTTCGGTAGCGCTAAGAATAGCTCTGGCGGACTGATTACCGGATTCACGCAATAGGGATTCGGAGGGGTGATGATGGGACTCAACAAACTAGAGCAAGACCTTAAACGCGACCTCCAGGGCGTAGCCTCCGACCTGAAATGGTCCGCCGTCGAGCTGCTGCGAATCGCTGAGCGCCTGAGCCTGGCCGGCAATGAGGCAGACGCCCAGGCTGTGCTGAAGATGTGCGCCGTGTTTCATGATGGCGAGGATCGGCTGGTGGGGTATGCGGATGAGGTCAGGGATCAGCGCATCACCAGGGCGAAGACAGATAGCTGATGTGGCTTTCCAAGGCCGAGATTGAGGCTGATGCGTGGGAGCTGCTCACGATCATCGAGGGCTTTCCGGATGCTAAGGGGCAAGCTGTCCGGGTATGCAGCAGAGGTGAGTGAAGCGCGAGTGATCAGAATGAAAACCAATTGATCGAGCTACTGCGAGCGTCAGAACTGAAGAAAGCCTTGAGTTCCGGTTTCGCCTCGATGATTAAACAAAATCAAGGAAGCATTGAATGCGCAACCAGAGTGATTTAGCGAAATTGAAAACCATCTTGTCCAGCAGAGTCTCTGACGATTATATCGATGAGCGATGTGACTCCGCTCTAGTCGTGACAATGGTCTCTCAGCTAAATGAAGGAAAGCTCGTATCTATGCTTTTTTCTCGAGAGACAGTGGCCATAAATAAAGATCCTGCAGCCTCCCCCCAGTTCGAGGCGGCTATGCGGTACGTAGCCAACATATCCATGAGCGAGGATAACGCTCGACGATTGGCGGTGAATATTCTTAAGGGCCTAGGGGATAGCATTGAGGAAATCCAGCACCCTGACGACAGCAGTGATGCAGGTGAATGAGGTGGGTAAGCCAATTATACTCTCCCATTCTGAAGCCCCTAACGGACAATTATTCCTGACCATCATTGGCGGCGATACCGAGCTTTTAGAGGCAGCTACGCGTGATGGGTTTGTAAACGCCAATAGCGAAATGTCCTCGAATCGGGAGCCATCCCCTGAGCTACCCTCTAGTCACCACCCGCATGCGTTCTCGCACTCCGTCAGCCCTGAGGCGACCAGTGACAATTCGATCATCGAAGAATATGCTTCTACCATGAACGCCACCCCTCTCGACGAACTCGCTTCTACCATATCCGCAATCGAAGAGCGGATGGACAAACGCATCGAGCGAATGGAAAGAGATTCGGAGCGCCGCGCGGACGATCTTCGCCGGGAAATGCGATTGCGTGAGAGGTCCGCACGACGAGAGTCAATTGCGATGAAGGGCGCACTGCAAGCCCACATCGAATCCAACGATAAAGCTGTTACCTCGACGCTTTCAGCTCTCGAGCGGACCGAAGCAGAATTCGGCAAGGTCAAGCAGGCGAATAAAGAGCAGCGCTACTGGATGGCTGGTATTGGCGTCGCAATAGTGCTGGGCATCATGGGTGCAAACGCCACGATATTTGGAGGCGGGAAGACCTTCTTCGATGGGGGAGCGAATTCCGTAATTAACCAGCAGCAAGTCGAAAAACTGATCCAGGAATCCCGGGCTCAATCAGAGGCTAACAACGCCCTGCTCAAAGAAATACAGGCTCGACAAGAGTCGATGGCAGTACCAAACCCATCGAAGCCATAGTTTGCACTCTTAGGGGTGAAGCCCGGCCCAGCGCCGGGCTTCTTGTATCTGCCCTTACCAGTTAGGATCGTTCCTCGCATCCATATGGAGAGGACGCATGAAACCCACCACAAATAAGCTCCTCAAGATCACTGCTTTCTTGGGTGCCTGCGCGTGCGTGACCTATGCGGCCATTGTAGTGAACCGGGAGGTAACCTACGTCCATGCGAAGGTCACCGGATCGCCAAGCTCCGACTCCAGGCGACAGGAGCTTCGATGGCCCGAAGAGGTCGAGCTGCCACGGCTTAGGGATTCATTCCTGAAAACGATGGAGCAGCCCCGCGCTGAAAACTGATAACGCTGGCAAAATATGCTGACCGAAATTTCACATATCTTTCACAACTTAAAGTCTATGGTTATCTCCGCTCCTTATGAACATCCCTTTAAGCCCGCTCCCCCCCATCGCGGGCTTTTCTTTGCCTGTAATTTGATCGTGTGAAGCCGACCCAGCGCCGGGTTTTTTCGTATCTAGCACCATTTCGTTCCTCTAACCTGGCGATCAGCGGCAATTACTCCACACTCCCATGGACTAAAATCGGGTTGAGCTATGGAGGCATTACGCATGGACAAGCCGAAAACCGTAGAAGAGATGCGAGCGCTGCTACTCAGCCAACGCCCCGACCTGAAAGATGATCTTGCTGAAATGTCAGATTTTGAGCTGCTGCGACTCATGGTCTGCATATATAAAAGCTCGATTCTCGTCAAAGAGGCTGAGCTGATTGAGATCGAGAAGCGGCTGGACGAGACTGCCAGGGTTCTCTTTTCTCCTGTGCTTCACTGAACTCATCGGGTCTATACGTCTGGACGGGCTTTTCGTGTCTGCCCTTCCCTATCCAGAATCCATGGCTACACTGAGATCAGCTGACAGATCAGCGCCCCTTCGACAGATTGCCCGCCCTTGAGCGGGCTTTTTGTTGCCTGCCGATCGCTAGAGCACAAATGTACTCTGCGACCTGTTGCCAATTCCGACCCGCTAAAATACTGTATGCACATACAGCAAAGGAGCACTGTGATGGCAAAGGCAAAGCAAGCACCAAAACCCCCGACCTCTTATGAGCTTCTCGGCATGCGGATCCATAAGATCATCAATACCCCTCGATCGCAGGCATCAAAGTCTGCCCTTTTAGAACGAGCTGCGAACGACTCGCCAGAGGACTGGGATCGCATCCTGGAAGAGATCGCTGAGAACGATAACGTGACCATTGCCCACCGCGATGATGGTGCAGTGCATATTTTCTGGACGGTACCCAAGGAAGACTGAATTCACCCATCCCTCTTTGCCCGCCGCTGTGCGGGCTTTTTTTTGGAACGTCGAAAATAATATGACCGGAGGTATTGACCAATATACAATACCGGCGGTATTGTTCTCCCATCGCAGCGCTACAGGGACTGCGAAGGGCCTCAACAGGCCCGCCGCTCTTTAACAGTCTGACGTGACCACCGCGACGTACCCAGGCCACTACCTGGGTCGGAAGAAGCTAAACCGCCGCCCATGCAGCCTCTGGATAGCTGCCGTACTCCCACATGTGAGTACGCGAAACCACGCAAGCCAGCCAGGAAGAGCACTGGACACGAAATGTGTGACCTGGCCAGAGATATGAATCGGGCGATGCGCGTGGTGGAGATGAAACACCCACAGATTTACTGATGCCGCTTCGATGAGGCGGCATTGGAAATCAACGGAGGGCAAGACGATGCGACCAGTAATGACGATGAAGGCGCTCCATGACAATTGCGGGCGCCGGACAGGAATCGAAGACGCGGCCGAGGGTAAGTTTCACGGCTGGGGAGTTGAATACGAAGAGTTCGAGAGCGGGCCCGGCAACTTCAGCGTGGCAATCGTCGAAATGGCTGATGGCACGATCCAGACCTTGATGCCTTGGGCGATTCGTTTTCTCGACAGTGACAAAGCGAAATCCGACGCCCTTGACCATTCGCTGAGGCACCCAATCAGCGCCTGAACAACCAGCGCCACGTCAGCCTGACGTTAACTGCCCGAGCACCTGGTACTCCCCAGCACCATGCCGCATCGGAGTGTGATCTGAATCCTGCCGCCAAGCAGCGAGCTTCCACGCAGCGAAGCCCGAGCAATGAACAGGGCTGATGCAGAGATTGGCACCTGCCAGATCACACCCCGATGCGGACGATTCTGCACCGCGCAACGCGGCCCCCTGCAATCACAGCTTGATAGGTGGCCACTGCCTTCCCAGTGAGCGAACCATAGGAGAATGATCATCATGTAATAGCTGACTGATCCACCTGCGTGGCGCAGCAAGCCTGAAGGCTGCGCCCAATACCCTGACAGGCAGCGGACAGTAGGCCGTCGATGTCACCGCGCATCAGCTGGGAAACCGGTAGGCCAACCGAAAAGACGACGAAGTACCGCAGGCGAGTCCGAGGGCATAGCTGGCCAGACTCGACGCACGGGAGGAAGCGCTCCCCGCCTGCATCCCCCTTCCCCGACACCACCCGCATGCACTCCCCTCCGCGCCCAACGGCAACCAGCGGAATGGATGAGTGCAGCCGAGTTTTGTTGGTTTAACACACGCCGATCTGGAGGCGCCCATGTCCACCAGCTATGCAGACAGTGCCCAGGCTCGAGAGTGGGACAAGCGCTTCGACGATTGGGGGCGCCCCAAAGCTCCGAAGGAAGACGACTTCCACGATTACGAGGCTGCCGCACTGGCGCTGAGTGAAGCTCAGGCGTTCCGCGCCGCGCTGCAATTGCAGGAGCGCAAGGCCACCGCCAAGCGCATCAACGCGGCAGTTGAACAAATCGGGGATTTCTTCGGCATGAATGGAGAAAAGACATGAGCCAGCAGCAACGCGATCACAGCAACGCGGTTTCTTGGATTGATGGCCAGATAGAGGAGCTCATCCAGAACCCAGGGAAGCCGAATGCAAGCGCAGGCGCTCATTCAGCGATCTACCTGGCCTTCATCCTCCGCGCCATAAGCGAAGATGAGCACCGGCACTACCGGGCACGCATCGACCAGATCTACGACACCTACAACGATTCGATCACGCAGGGAGCTGCAGCATGACCATCATCGCTCGTAACGCCAAAGCAATGACCGAAGCCCTGCAGCGCCAGGGCTTTTTTCTGGTCGCTGATCTACCGCGGCGCATCAAGATCAGCACGCGCCGCGGCATGTTGATTGCGAGGGTGTCGTGACGGCTCACCAGCGGGCGCGCCGCCTGCTGATTTGGCGCGGCTCCTTCCCCGCCCTAACCCTCTTTGCCTTCCTGATGCTGCTCAGCGCTCTAGCCGATCGCATCACTCAATAACTCACACATTCAAACGCTGCGCACCGCGCGGTAAGGAATAGTCATGTCCGCAAATAAACAAGCACTCGCGCAAGACTCGCTCGAAATGGGCGAAGCTGAAGACGCACAAAACTCTGTTGTCCCTTCGGTTGCCGTCACCGACATCGCCGAATACCGGCCGCACGAAGAACAGATCGTTCGCCTGGAAACGACTTACGCGAATCTGGTTGTCGACTGCTCGACCAGTGAGGGCTTGGCCAATGCGAAGGAAGTTCGCGTTGATATTCGTGATGTTCGCTATGCCCTGGCCAACACCACCAAAACAGCGCTGGTTCCCTATCAGCAGGCGGTTAAAGACGCCCAGGCTCGCGTCAACCAAGTGAAGGAGTTTGGCGAAACGCTGAAGGATCGAGTCTTGGCAATCGAAGCGCCCGTTGATGAAGCAATCAAGGCCGAAGAAAAGCGCGTCGCTGATGCGAAAGCCGAGCGCGAGCGTATCGAGGCTGAACGTGTCGAAGCCATCCGGGCAAAGATTACACGCTTCAGTTCTGTTGCCGCTGCTTATGCAAGCCGCAGTGCTGCTGATGTCGCAGCAGTTCTCCAAAGCGTCAAGGATTCGGTGATCCTGCCCGAAGAATATGCCGAGTTTGAAGCTGAAGGCACCATCGCCCGAGACAACGCTATTGAACAGCTGGAAGCGCTGCACAAGTCGGCTGTCGAACGTGAAGAAGCTGCCGCTAAGCTGCTGGCCCAGCAGAAAGAACTCGACGATCTGCGCGAAAAGCAGCGGATTGCCGACGCTGAAGCTGAGGAGCTGCGCAAGCAACGCGCCGAGGAAGACCGCCAGCGTTTGAAGAAACAGCAGGACGATCTGGACCAGCAGCGTCGCAACATGGAAGTGCAGCAACGCCAACAGCGCGAGCAGCAGGAAGAGCAACAGCGCCAGCAGCGCGAACGCGAAGTTCAGTACCAACGTGATCAGGAAGAATTGGCCCGTCTGCGTGCCCAGGCTGCCGCACCGGCCCCGGTCATTGTCTCCGCCGCGCCACTGATCGAAGAGCAGGTCGAAGTCGACCCCGTCAGCACCAAGGCGATCGCCGCTGAGGTCGACGACGTGACCACGACCGCACCTTCGGTTGAAGACATCGTCGAGGTTGTAGCTCTTGGCTTCGACGTGGACCTCGACACTGCTCGCGCCTGGCTTCGCGCCATCCGCTTCTAACCACCTTTCCATCTAAAGGCCGACACATTCATTGTCGACCACGGAGAGCGCAATGACCGACTCAGACACTCAAGCACCAACGGGCCTCGCCACTTACCACGATCCTTCGCACAACGCGGCAGCGCTCATCCTCGATCCAGGCACCATGAAGTCGATGAGCGACCTCGCGATGATGATGTCGAAGGGCGTGACAACAGTCCCCAAGCATCTGAAGGGCAATCAGGCTGACTGCATGGCGGTAGTGCTGCAAGCGATGCAGTGGCAGATGAACCCTTTCGCTGTTGCGCAGAAGACGTTCATCGTCAACGGCGGCGCGCTGAGCTACGAAGCGCAGCTCGTCAACGCCGTGATCACCTCCAAGGCACCAGTGAAAGGTCGTTTGAACTTCGAATGGTTCGGCGCCTGGGAAAACGTCATCGGGAAGATGCGCGAAGTCACCAGCAAAACCAAGAAGGACGAGGACACCGGCGAGTTCAAGAAATACCGCGTTCCTGCCTGGAGCTTTGACGACGAGAAAGGGCTCGGAATCAGGGTCTGGGCAACCTTCAAAGGCGAAGACGAACCCCGCATTCTGGAGCTTCTGCTCACTCAGGTCCGCACCCGGAACTCCACGCTTTGGGCGGAAGATCCGAAGCAGCAGATTGCCTACTTAGTGACTAAAAAGTGGGCTCGACTCTTCTGCCCTGACGTCATCCTCGGCGTCTATACGCCCGATGAGTTCGAAGACTCATACGGCGGCGAAATAGATATCACCCCCGCGAAGCAGGCTTCAAACACCGCTGCCGCTGCCGGTGTTTCGTTCGGTCCGAAATCCCCCTCGCCGGAAATAGACGGAGTATTCGCAGACCTTTTGGTTGTCGCGAAGCGGCAGGACATCGACGCCTATGCGACAGCCTGGGCAGGTCTCAAGCCTAAGCAACGTGCCGCGATCGGACTGGAATGCCACGAAGCGCTGAAGAACATGGCGGCAACCGTTGATGGCGACTTTACCGACATGACTGGCACCAATGATGGCCTGGCCCAGGCCGAGGAAGCGGCGTAGTGAGAGCGGACCTTCAAGGCACTGAAAAGTGGCATGCAGACCGATCTGGCCGAGTAACAGCCAGCCGGTTTAAAGACGTGATGGCCTGGGGGAAACCTGACAAAAATGGGAAGCGCGAGCCTATGGGCGCGCGCACCTCATACATGCGCGAACTGTGCTTCGAGCGTCTAGCAAAGAAGTCCAAGCAAAACGTCAGCAGCGCTTCCATGAAGTGGGGTCACACCGAAGAACAGAAGGCTCAGGATGCCTACGAGATGCTGACCGGCAACATCGTCGTGCCGTCAGAGTTCATCGTTCATCCGAAGTACGACTGGCTCGGCTGTTCACCAGACGGCCTGATCAACGATGACGGTGGCACTGAATCGAAATGCCCTTTCAACGAGGCAATACATGTCAGGACTTGGCTCGAAGGCATGCCCGAAGAACACATGCCGCAGGTCCAGGGCTGCATGTTCGTCACAGGTCGAAAATGGTGGGACTTTCTGTCCTTTGATTCACGCCAAGATGAAGAGTGTCAGCTCTACATCGAGACGATTTACCGCGACGAAGACTACATTGCCAACCTGCACAAAGAGCTCGTCCAGTTCAACCTGGAACTGAATCGCATGGTTGATGAGGTCGCGGACAAAGCGCGGGCGCAAGCCCATAGATTAGGAGCTTGAGCATGATCAGCAATCACCTCAGTCTGGTCGAGCAGCTTCGGCCCAAGTCGAACGAACTGGCGGCCCAGGTCGCCCAGTTCCTGGCCAGCGGCGGCCAGATCAAAGTTGCCGAGCCAATCGGCTACAAACCAAAGCCAATCAGCTACAGCAATCAGATGCCGCCGGCACCCAAGCCGTTTGTTCGGCGCCGGGTTGAAGCTCCTCCCCCGCCACCAACTGCATTCGATGCCCGCCAGCAGGCGCGTGAAAAGCTGGTCGATCAAGTTCGCGGGTTGAGCACTACGCACACCCAAGTGGAAGTTGCGGCAGCCGTTGGCATCAGCAGGAAGGCTATCTACAACATCGCCAAAGAGCATGACATCACATTCCAGCGCCCAACCCGGGGCGGCGCCAATGACTCGGCGCGACTCAAGCAGGTTGCGGCCCGGGACGCGAGACTCGCCGAACGGATCAGGGCGTTCCTTGAGCTGGGCATCACCCGCCGCCAGTGCTGCGGCAGGCTGGCCATCGGCAACAAAGCCTTCGAGCGGATCATCAAGGCCCACGGCATCGACTACCCCAAGGCTCATCAAGGCAGCACTTCATGCGCCGCATAGCTCGTATCCAGCAACGCAAACGACAAACCTGGCTGGATCTGCCGGCCAGCGATTTACAGGAGGCCGGCCATGGCTGCCGCACAGAAAGACCGATCAGCCAAGACTGCGGCGAAGCGAAAGAGCCGCGGCGAGGAAGAGTTGCGACTCCATACCCTGGCCGGCACCCGGCAAGCGCTGGCTGAGTTGATGGCCTGGAGCGGCATCGAGGAACAGGGCGAGGCCATCACGCTGATGATTCATCACCTGCACGGACTCGGCCCAGGCGGCGCCCTTCCACTGCTCACACCTCCGCGCCACGAAGTCACGGTATCACCGGCTGTGGCGCGGAAGCTTGAACACTATCGGATATCAGAAGAAAGACGATTGGGGCAATTAGTATAAGGCACCGGTTCAAAACCAAGGGGCTTTATACTTTCGGATTTCATCTGAGATAGCCTGGACTCCTTCTTCACCTATAGACGGTCGATCATGAGGCTGATGCAGCAGCTCATTCGCAGATGCTGTAATAAATGATGAATTTGGCCCCGAAAAATGCTTGCGCGCATCCTGAAGATACTGATTATCGTGCATCCATGTATCGGAGCCCGGCACCTTCCAGGCATTCAAGCAAAGGCGAGGCTTGCTCCACTGAGTGGTGATTTTTAGCCAGATAGAATCCTCACCTTCAACTCTCACGCAAACGAACGGTCGCATACCAGACTGCGGACCCTCGGTTGTCGTTATCTCCGGATCGCTGAAAAGAGCGGCACTATCCAAGATAGCTACTGCTCCAGGCTTTATTTCATCTAGTCCGAGGGTCAAACGCGCTCTCCTTGTCCGGCTCCATGCCGGTCACCCGTAATACCTCACCACAAACCAAATTGCCACCACCGGTCACGGAGGGCGGCGCCTGCCCGAGGTAAACGAAATGCCTGTACGCCATAGTGCAATCCACAAGATCGACAAGAAGCCAGACGGCAGCCCAGCAGTGTTGCACCTGGCTTCCGCTGAGCAGGTTGAAAGCCAGGCCCGCGACGATCTGATGCAGCAGTTCAACGAAAGCTACAACGCCACCACCGGCAAGGCCTGGGGCTTCTTTCATCATGAGTCAGGCGCTCACCCGCTCAGCGGCTGGCTCGGCAAGTACCTGGCCGGCGTAACCGACTTCCTGGCCTTCAGCACCACCGCCGTCGAACACCTGACCAAGCTGATGGAAGAGTCGAACCTCACCACCGGTGGGCACGCCCTCTTCTGCCACTACCAGCAAGGCATGACAGACTATTTGATCATCGCCCTGGTGCAGGAGGCCGAAGCGGTAACCATGACCGAAGAGCTCAGTCTTTTGACGGTCAAGCGTCTGGACCTCGATCACATCCGCTTGGCGGCGCGCATCAACATCAGCGAGTGGCAGAACAACCGGCAGTCGAAGCAGTACATCTCGTACTTGAAGGGAAAGCAGGGTCGAAAGCTCAACGACTACTTCCGCGACTTCATCGGCTGCCAGGAAGGGATCGACGGCCCCGGCGAAACCCGAACCTTGCTCAAGGCGTTCAGTGACTTTGTTGAAAGCGAGGATCTGCCAGAAGAATCGGCACGCGAAAAGACCCAGACCCTGGTCAGCTACTCCATGTCCCAGGCCAAGCTTGGCGAGCCGATCACTCTTGACGAGTTGTCAGGCCTGATCGACGAAGACCGCCCGAAGAACTTCTACGACTTCATCAAGGCGAAGGACTACGGGCTTTCCGACACCCTGCCGCCGGACAAGAAGACCCTCAACAAATTCCGGCGCTTCACTGGCCGGGCCGAAGGTATGTCGATCAGCTTCGAGGCTCACCTGCTTGGCTCGAAGATCGAGTTCGACGAAGCCGGCGGCACGCTGACATTGCGCGGTCTGCCTACTCAGCTCACCGAGCAGCTCAAGCGCGCAGCCGCCTGACACCCGCCGCGACGCCGCAGCCCGGAGCGGGCGCGGCGCCCTTCTGGAGAGAACCCATGCAATCAGTCATTTATGCGGGCCTGCGTAACGGCTCCCGTGATCAGCAGATCCACGATGCACTTGTTTATAAACACGTTGCCGAGGTCGCCCAAGACTTCAAGCTGTCTCCGAACACCGTCAGAGCAGCCGCCAAGCGCATTGAAAAAGCTGTTGTGTTCGAACTCAGCCTGCTTGGGGGGGGGCAGCCAATGCCCATCGGCAAGGTCGCGGCTGACTGCTTTCGCAACGCAGCTCTCGGTGCCTACCGAAACTATCACGGCACCTTCCGCAACCTTGAGCTGCCCTGCTGGGTGATAACCGATGGCACCCAGAAGATCGAGGTGATGGAGCTTCGCAAGATCGATACCGGCGAAGTTTCCCTGTGACCTGAAGGTCAATCGTCCCCGTCGTCGTCCTCTTCATTTAGGATTTTTTCTGCCTTCCTTGCGGTAGTCGTCGCAAACCCGTAGCAGACCCAAAAGTCTTGCTCGGTAACGGTGGTTGAGCCTTCAAGATTCTCCAGGCAGCGCTTCAGCGCGTGGATGATCAGACCATCATCGAGGACATTTCGGGCGGCGTCCGCTCCATCTTTCGAGCGTATCGATTCTTCCAACTGCTCAACTTCTGTGATCTTCCCGCGCAGCGCTGCTTTCGAAAAAGCATCGCGCTCGATGATCTTGGTCCACGAATGATCAACCAACTTCACTGACATAAACCTCTCCTTGATCCGGCGTAATGCCGGGCCGAACACAAATACCCCACTTCACCCAATCACGCCACCCTGGCGAGGGCGGCTCTTGCACGCAAGGACTGAAAATGACCTTTATAACATCCGTCACCCTGCCATTCAGTTAGCGTTAAGCAACCCCTCAATTTCAATGCGCTGCCTGTACTCCAAGACGCGACCAAAATCAATTTTTCGGAAACACTTAAGATTTTTATTGTTGGTCATCAGGGCTTCGATGGCACGGTACGCGGTGAGATGAATTTCACGCTTGGCTTCTAGATGATTCTCATCAAGAGCAGCATTAACAGGATTGCAGAGATTTACTTCCCCTTTCGTTCGCCAACGCTCTAGTCCTTTAATGAATAGCGCGGCTTCGCTGGGATTATGTGATAGGTAATTGACAAAATGACTACCACACTCACGCAACTCTTCTTCCGTAAGGTGATAGCCATTAACAAGCGGGACATCAAGGGCACTGAAGAAAAAACCTAAATCTTCAGGAAATAGAGGCATTAATAAATTTCTAGCCTGTTCCCTGCGCCGAATAGCAAATCTTTTGAAAGCCCCTCGAGCAACTGCCAGGCCAAACCATAAAAGAATGGAAAGCCCGTAGGTCGGCCACGCCAGAAGAACCGCGAAAATAAACAGCAGACCCATACTCCCTCCCTAGTGCAGTGTGCATTCCACCGTAGGCCGTGCGCGCATAGCGCTATCAGCGACATCAATGCTAACAAATTGCCATTATCAGGTGTATCCCCATGCTCACGGAAAACAAACCGGCTGATACCTTCGGCCCGAACGGCCGCACCTTTCACATCCATCTGAGCGTGCGCGGCGCGCTGCGTGACTTCAGCAAACGCCAGCTCAAAGGCATGTTCCGCATGGAGGGTGGCCGGGAGTGCACAGCCGATGAGGCCAAGGACCACCTGCTCGAAGCGCTGGCCCAGGGCAAAGAGGTGCTGCCTTTCGGCCCTCCCTGTGATGGATTCGATTTCGCCGGCTACGGATGTCCCGGCCACGACAACCCGCCACCGGTTGTGAATGCCCATGATCTGGTATCGATGGAGATTGCAGGATGAGCGAAGTTCATCGCTACAAGGTTGTGACAATGCTTTCAGGGGGCGGGAACCAAATTGGCTACGACCTACACGGGCCAGAGGTTGTCATGGCTTCCGAATTCGATCGGGTCACCGCCGAGCGTGATGGCCTACAGCTGAGCCTAACCACGGCAGACCAGACCATCGACGACCTTCAGACCGCAATCGCTCGACGCAACGGGCGGATTGATGAGTTGGTAGCGCAGCTTGCCACTGTCAGCCGAGGGCCCTGTGAGTTGATTGTCGGGGACGAACTGCCATGACCCACAAATGCTACCGGCTCGACCCGAACGTGCGCGTTATTACCGACCTTGTGACCGATGAACAGATGCAGGGCTCCTTCCACGGCACTAACTTCGGCCACGACGACTTCCGCGGGCTGCTGGCCCAGGGCTGCATCAAGGCCTTGGCCGGCTGGCACCAGGGCCACACTCTGACAACGATCCTCGACGAACTGCGCCTGATCACCTGGAACAAGCAGACGGGCAAGATCAAGGTCACCGCCAAAGGTCGCCACTACATTTGGCTTGCCTTCAAAGGCCGTCCGGGCGTCTGATGCCGAAAGGAGTACATCTGTACTCCAACCGCAAAACCTGTAACCCGCCCCCCCTGCAAAGTCAGCCGCTATAGCGGCAACCTATCGCTATTTTCTCGCGTCAATCCATTGTAGGAGCGATGGAAAGAAACCATTTACAAAATTAACGTACTTCCCAGTTTGCGCAGACCACGCAGAGACTTCACAACCATCATTCCCGCCGCCAAAATAAGTGACCCTGGCCTTACTTCCAGAAATACTATCCCATATGTGAGTATCATCCTGAACAACTCTTACTCCCAATATCAGAATATCATCAACCGACTTGCAGACCTCTGCAAATGCAGTTTTTTGACGCATCACAAAATCAGGCCCGACAATATTTTTTTTGCCTTTGGCATACATGGAAATGGCCGGAGATAAACTCGTATCAACCTTACACCTAACAATTGTCTCCTGCAGACTCAGTACTTTAACAGGAACATCAATTGAGACCGTCCCACCAAAAACACAGTTAACGAACTGCTCAGGCGGAATCCGAGGCCAAAAATTAATAGATCCGTGGGGCTTTAAAAGTCGAATAGCTGAAGTCGTATCGTTGTGATTATAGGTAATGGGACGTCCACAAAGTCCAGCAGCCAATTCGAACATCAGGTCGTAGTTCAAACTAGCAAAAACGACATTTTTATCTTTAAGAGAATCTATCATCACTCGATAATAGCTTTTATACCTAGGTCGAAAAGATGCCAGATAAGCAGCCATCTCTCTATGAAACACCTGCATCTTATCCGAATGCCGCTCATAGAATTCTGCCATCCCTAACTCAAAGCTATCCTCAAACAGCAACTTAAGTTCTGGTGAAACTTTCGAAGCCACACCTCCAAGATCAAACAATCGTGAAAACAGATCATTACCTAATGGAGGAGTCGAAACTCTTAAAGGCTCACTACCAAAACTCGCCCCAGCTCCTAAAAGCACAAGCATATACGGCTCCTGTTTGCAGTATTGACGACCTGCTTTATATCAGAAGTTCGCATCAACTCATAAGAAAGACATCGGAAGCCCCCAATCTACCTACCAGCCTGCCGGTGAACGGCGGGCGAGGCAAAGCCATGCTCAAACAAATCGGAAAACTCATCACTGAACCACTGTGCAAAGGCGACGAGAGCCGACCGCTTCGGTGGCGCCTCGGGATGCGACTGAACCACATCCACAACGACCTGCATTCCAATCACCCGCGCCTCTGGAACGCCATCGTGATGGCCGGCCGAGCACTGATCTGCAAGCCATTCGGCCATCGCTGGACAAGGTTCGAAGCCGTGAAGTACGGCGACTTTGGAAACTCCAGGACGTGCAAGATCTGCCGCATCAGTCATGGCCAGCACCGCAGCATCGACACCTACCACGAAACCCATCGCCCCGGCGGCTGGACGAAGATCGAGAAACCCTAACCCCCTCCCCAACTTCTGCCGCCACGCGCGGCATGGAGCAATACGCCCATGGTCAGATACAAGACCGTAGAACAGTTCTCTCGGGAGTCGGGCTATACACCCGACGCCATCAGAACCAAAATTCGCGACGGAAAATGGCCGAAGCACCTTGTATGGCGGAAAGCGCCAGACGGCAGAATTTTAATAGACGTAGAAGGATATTACTCATGGGTCGAGATGGGGGAGGCGTCCGCGCCGCATCTGCAAGTAGTATCGAAATCACTTTCCAATACCAAGGCGTCAGGTGCCGCGAGCGCATCGCGCTTAAGCCCACCGCCGCTAACTTGAAAAAGGCCGAGCAACACAAAGCTGCTATCGAGTATTCGATTGCGAACGGTACTTTCGATTATGCCGCAACGTTCCCAGATTCGAAGCGCGCTTTCACGTTCAGGCGCACCGATGCCGGCCAGACTATTGGGAATTACCTATCGGAATGGCTGGAAAGGAAAACTCCGACGCTCAAATCAAGCACCGTCGCGTTCTATGGAACTACCATCCGCGCAACTCTCAAGCCAATGTTCGGCGACCTACCTCTAAGTGAATTATCCAAAAAGATCATCAGAGAAAAGATGTCGGCCTATCAGGTGTCCAACAAAACTCTCACGAACGTACAGAGCTGCCTGCGCTCTGCGCTCAACGACGCCGTTGAGGATGAACTATTGGAGAGCAACCCGCTATCTGGGTGGGCCTACAAGAATCGCGAACAGCTCAAGGAGGAAGATGACGTTGACCCCTTCACTCGCGAAGAGCAACTAGCGATATTGGCAGCAGCCAGGGGCGAGACGTGGCCACAACTGCAGTTCTCTTTCTGGACAGGTCTACGACCTAGCGAACTGATCGCCCTGGAATGGGGGGATATCGATTGGATCGCGGGGGAGATAAGGATCGTCAGGGCCAAGACGCGGGCTGCAAAGGAGCCAGAGTCCACCAAGACGTTAGCTGGGAGGCGCACCGTGAAGTTGCTGGCTCCGGCGCGAGAAGCGTTGCTCAAGCAGAAGGAGTTGACCTTCCTCGCTGGCGGCAGGGTGTTTCTCAATACAATCACCGGGGAGCCCTGGAAGCATGCCGGATACATCTACCGGGTCATCTGGATGCCGGCGATGAAGAAGTCGGGGGTTAGGTGGCGGCGACCCTATCAGAGTCGCCACACCTATGCTTCCATGATGCTATCTGCTGGCGAGAATCCAATGTGGGTCGCCAAGCAGCTCGGCCACAAAGACTGGACCATGATCGCCAAGGTTTATGGTCGCTGGATGCCCTCCGCAGATGTAGGAGCCGGAGGGCGAGCCGAGGCACTTTTTGCCGGTAATGACAGCGTTATGACAACATATCCTCTAGACAGTACGGTTTAACTCGAATCGGTCCAGGTTCATCACCTTGGTCCAGGCCGCCACGAAGTCCTTGAGGAACGCCTGTTGGCCGTCGCTGCTGGCGTACACCTCCGCCAGCGCACGCAGTTGCGCGTTGGAGCCGAAGACCAGGTCGACGCGGGTGGCGGTCCATTTCACTGCCCCGCTATTACGGTCGCGGGCTTCGAAGGTCTCGTTGCTGTCCGAGGTGGGTTTCCACTCCACGCCCATGTCCAACAGGTTGACAAAAAAGTCGTTGCTCAGGGTTTGCGGCCGTTGGGTGAAGACACCGTGGGCGGTGTGGCCGACGTTGGTGTCGAGCACGCGTAAGCCGCCCACCAGGGCAGTCATTTGCGGTGCGGTGAGGGTCAGCAACTGCGCCTTGTCGATCAGCAACGCCTCCGCCGACACCCGGTAACGGGTCTTGAGGTAGTTGCGAAAGCCATCGGCGATCGGTTCGAGGAAGCCGAACGACTCGACATCGGTCTGCTCCTGGCTGGCATCCATGCGCCCCGCAGTGAACGGCACTGTCAGGCTGTGCCCGGCGTTTTTCGCCGCCTGCTCGATCCCGGCGCTGCCGCCCAGGACAATCAGGTCCGCCAGGGAGATTTTCTTGCCGCCGGCCTGGGCGTTGTTGAACTCGCGCTGCACGGCTTCGAGTTTGCCCAGCACCTGGGACAGTTGCTCGGGTTGATTGGCCTGCCAGAACACCTGTGGCGCCAGGCGCAGGCGCCCGCCATTGGCGCCGCCGCGTTTGTCCGAGCCACGGAAGGTCGAGGCCGCGGCCCAGGCGGTGGACACCAGTTGCGCCACGCTCAGGCCCGAGGCCAGGATGTTACCCTTGAGCGCGGTGACATCGCTGTCGTCGACCAGGACGTGGTCAAGCGCAGGAATCGGGTCTTGCCACAGCAGCTCTTCGTTGGGCAGTTCCGGTCCGAGGTAGCGCGAGAGCGGGCCCATGTCGCGATGGATCAGCTTGAACCAGGCGCGGGCGAAGGCGTCGGCCAGTTGCTCGGGATTGTCGAGGAACCGACGCGAGATTTTTTCGTAGATCGGGTCGAAACGCAGGGCCAGGTCCGAAGTGAGCATGCTCGGGTTGCGCCGTTTCGAGGGGTCATGGGCATCGGGAATGGTCCCGGCACCGGCACCGTTTTTCGCCGTCCACTGGTTGGCGCCCGCCGGGCTTTTGCTTGGCTCCCAGTCGAAACCAAAGAGGTTTTCCAGGTAGTTATTGCTCCAGCGGGTCGGTGTGGTGGTCCAGGTCACTTCCAGCCCGCTGGTGATGGTGTCGCCGCCCTTGCCGGTGCCGAAGGTGCTTTTCCAGCCCAGGCCCTGCAACTCAAGGCCGGCGGCTTCCGGTTCGGCGCCAACATGATCGGCCGGGCCTGCACCGTGGGTCTTGCCGAAGGCGTGGCCACCGGCGATCAGGGCCACCGTTTCTTCATCGTTCATGGCCATGCGCGCGAAGGTTTCGCGGATGTCCTTGGCCGAAGCCAATGGATCCGGGTTGCCCTCGGGGCCTTCCGGATTGACATAGATCAGGCCCATTTGCACAGCGGCGAGCGGGTTCTCCAGGTTGCGCCCCTGGTCGGTGCGGCTCTCTTCCTCGCCATGCAGGTCAGGCTCGGCCACCAGGGTGCCGTCGCCAGGTTCCTGCATCGGTTCCTGATCCTTGCCATAGCGTGTGTCACCGCCCAGCCACTTGTTTTCCGAGCCCCAGTAGACATCTTCATCCGGTTCCCAGACGTCCGCTCGCCCCGCGGAAAAACCGAAGGTCTTGAAGCCCATGGACTCCAGCGCGACGTTGCCGGTGAGGACGATCAGGTCGGCCCAGGAGATGTTTTGCCCGTACTTCTGCTTGATCGGCCACAGCAGGCGGCGGGCCTTGTCGAGGCTGACGTTGTCCGGCCAGCTGTTGAGCGGGGCAAACCGCTGCTGCCCGGAACCCGCCCCGCCCCGCCCGTCACCGGTGCGGTAGGTGCCTGCGGCGTGCCAGGCCATGCGGACAAACAGCGGCCCGTAGTGGCCGAAGTCCGCCGGCCACCAGTCCTGGGAGTCGGTCATCAGTGCGTTGAGGTCTTGCTTGAGCGCCGCAAAGTCGAGGTTTTTGAACGCCTGGGCGTAGTTGAACCCCGGGTCCAGCGGGTCGGACAGCGAAGAGTGCTGGTGCAGGATGTTCAGGTTCAGTTGGTTCGGCCACCAGTCGCGGTTCTTCGTGCCACCGCCAGCGGCGTGATTGAACGGGCATTTCGATTCAGTTGCCATGTGTGAGCTACCTTTGGTCGAATTCATCCAGCTATTTGGCCCGGGATGGGCGCGATATAGCGACGAGCGAAATCAATGACATAGGCTGCAGGGCCGATAGCTCGATCAACCGATCGGGAGGGTCACACGGCAAAACATGCGCGCGGCAAGCAGCTTGCCGGCAACGGTGACCAACGTTAGGCCTGGTAAACGTGCAACGTCTTCCTGTCTCCTAGTCAGCGCTAATCCGGCCGGCTCGCGCCAGCGCAGAATTAAGGCTAGTCCCCAGTCATGGACAGGGCAAATAGCGCCAGTATTGCTTGGCGATAGAGATAATCTTTTATCCGCGCCCATAACGTCGTGCAAGCATCAAGGCTGTCAGCGTTCTGCTGTACGGGCGAGGTCCCGACCATGAATACGCGCGCATGCTCCACGGCGTTCCACGAAGCGGGCCATGCCTTGGCTTTCTGGTGGAATGGCCGGCCTATCGAACGGGTCACCGTTCGCACCCCGGCCGAAGCCGCCAGCGGCCCGATGCTGGATCTGCACGGCAATCTGCAGCAGGTCGAGGGCCTGGTAGAAGCCAGTTATTTTGTCCTGCGTCCGTCCGCCGAGGCCCCCGGAGTGGCGGAATACCTGCCGTCGATGGTGGAGTGGATCGAGCGTGACCTGCTCAACTGTTTTGCCGGCCCGATAGCTGAAGCGATCTACCAGCAAGCACCGCCCGAGCAGTGCTTCAAGAGTGGAGGCCGAGGGGACTGGCTGCGGGGCGAAGAGTTGATCAGCCTGCTGCCTGCGCGAAAGTTGCTCGACGCCCACTCCCGCGCTATCGCCCGCTCCCACTGCCTGCTGCAGCGCTATTGGCCGGCTGTCAGCACGCTGGCGCAGCGACTACAAACCCAGGGCACGCTAGACGGGCAAACCATCACCGCACTGTTGTGGGAGCTCAGCGGTGAATCGCCCGAGCGCCGCGATCACACCCTGGCGAGCCTCGACCGGCCAGGGCGTGATCGCGAAGAACCCGAGGCCCCCCCGCGCAGTGCCAGGCTGCCTCGTCATCGTTGACGACCATCGCGAGCAAGCTCGCTCCCACAGGTTTGGTGGGTGTGATACCGGATCTGCGAACACCCAAAAACCACTGTGGGAGCGAGCTTGCTCGCGATGGCGTCAGCACAGCCAGCCATAGAATCTCCCACCAGGGAGATTCATGCGCCTCGGCTGCTCTTACCACTCCCATCGATCGTTCATTCCAACCCCTCCTGCAACAGCGCCTTTCTCACCGCCGGCCGCTGATAGACCCGGGCGTACCACCCCTCGAGATGGCTCAATCCGTCGAAGTGAATATCGGCCTTATAGTAAGAGCGCAACCACCCCGCCTGGCCCCAACCGATGAGGGCAAACAGGTAGGCATCGGCGACCGTGAACCGCTCGCCGAGCAAATACTCACGGTCCGCCAGTTGCTCGTCGATCCAGGCAAATCGCTGTTCAAGCTTGGGCTTGGCGGTGTCCACATACTTGCCGGCCAACCCGGCATACAGCAACGGGATGAAGCCTTTGTGGATCTCCGAGGAGAGAAAACTCAACCACTCCTGCAACCGGTACCGCGCAAGCGTGCCATTGGCGGGTGCCAGCGCGGATTCGGGCCGCTGATCCGCCAGGTACTGCACAATCACCGGCCCCTCTCGCAACCGCGTGCCATCGTCCAACTCCAGGATCGGCACATAGCCCAGCGGGTTGACCTGCAGATAATCACCTTCGCCCACCACCGTGTGCTGGCGGTGATCGACCTTGAGCAACTGGACGTCCAGCCCCAGTTCATTAATCACGATATGCGGCGACAGCGAGCAACTACCGGGGATGTAATACAGCTTCATGGGCGACTTCCAAAAAGGGTGAAGCCACATTCTTGGCGATCAGGTATATAAACGGAAGAAGGCAATTTTTTATCATCTAGGTA
Organism: Pseudomonas sp. NPDC087626; assembly: GCF_044743405.1. NCBI lineage: Bacteria > Pseudomonadati > Pseudomonadota > Gammaproteobacteria > Pseudomonadales > Pseudomonadaceae > Pseudomonas > Pseudomonas sp. NPDC087626. The sequence continues at coordinate 104,219 of NZ_JBIUWJ010000010.1, read as the reverse complement.
CATAAAATATACCTGCCAACACCCTGAGGAAGGCTCGATGAAACACAACGTGACCGGCTGCTCCGTCGAAGAAGCCATGCGCCTGCTCGGTGGCCGCTGGCGCTTGCTGCTGGTGTCCTACCTGCTCGATGGCCCCAAGCGCTTCAATCAACTGCGCCGTGACGTCCCCGGGATCTCCCAGCGCATGCTGACCCTGGACCTGCGCGCCCTGGAAGACGTCGGCCTGGTCAAACGCACGGTGTACCCGAGCGTCCCGGTCAAAGTCGAATATGAACTGACCGAAGACGGCAACCGCCTGCGCCCGGTGGTGGCGGTGATGCAGGAATTTGGTGTGTGGCTCAAGCTCAGCGGCCGCGCACGGATGCCAGTGGAGACTGCAGGACTGGCAGCAGAGGGATGAACCCTGGCTGTGGCAAACTGCGGCTCGATCGGCACAGCACAACTCGTCACTCACCATTCAACTGCAGGACTGCTCAAGCAAGGAGATGCAAGCCAATGCCAACCGTCCGCGTTCGCCCACTGCTCAAGACTGACATTCCAGCCTTGCTCAGATTTGAAATCGCCAACCGCGACTGGTTCGAATCGCAGATCGATCCGCGCGCCGCTGACTTCTACTCAGTGCCGGGGATTACCGCGCACGTCGAGGACTATCTGCGCGGGTTTACCGAAGGGACCTGGCAGCCCCTGGTGCTCGAAGAAGCCACGCAGGGCATTGTCGGGCGGGCCAACCTGAAAGATATCGACTCGACCCTGGGCTGTGCAGAGGTCGGTTATCGGATCGATCACCGCTTCTGCGGCCAGGGCCTGGCCACCCTGGCCCTGCGGCAACTGATCCACCAGGCCCGTGAGCGCTGGCAACTGCAGCATCTGGTGGCGGATGTGTACAAGCGCAATGTCGGCTCAAGCAAGGTGCTTGAACGCTGCGGATTTGTCCTTGATCCACGACCCGCCGCAGACCCACGCAAGCTCGATTACCGCCTGGTCCTGGGGCGCTGATGAGCGGTCACTGCGCCTGGAAGGTCTGCAGGTAGGCCAGCAGGTTGTCGATTTTCTGCGGATCGCTCAGGCCCCAGAAAATCATGCGGGTGCCCGGCACGACTTTTTTCGGCGCCTCCAGATAGGCGGTGAGGGTTTCGCGGGTCCAGACGAGGTTGGCCGCGCGCATGGCGTCGGAGTACTGATAATCCGTGGTGCTCGCGCTGGGGCGGCCGAAAATCGAGTTCAGTTGCGGGCCGAACGAGGCGCGCGCCGATTCGCCGACCTGATGGCAGCCGCCGCAAATGCGGCTGAACAGTTTCTCGCCGGCCGGCACATCGCCCGCGGCCCAGGCGCCGGTGCTGAGCAGCCAGGCGAGCATCAGTGCTACGGTGTTCTTCATCCTGTGGATCCCATCGGTTATTGCTGACCAGCAGTGTGGGCGGCTATTGGAGCACGCGACCCGGCCTCAGCCCAGTCTCGGCTGAAATTTCTTGCGGTAGGCCGCCGGCAACAGGCCAACCCGTTGCTGGAACAGCCGGCGAAAAGAATTGCCATCGGCGTAACCCACCGCGTAGGTGATGCTGTCCAAGGTCATGCGGGTGGATTCCAGCAGTTGCTTGGCCTTTTCCAGGCGCAGGGTTTGCAGGTAGGCAATGGGCGTAGAGCCAGTGGCTTCCTTGAAGCGCCGCTTGAAGTTGCGCACCCCGAAGCCGAATTGCCGGGCGATGTCGTCGATCAACAGCGGCTGGGCAAAACGCTCCTCCAGCCACTCCTGGACCCGCAGGATCTCGCCATCGCCATGGTTCTTGGGCAAGGACCACAGCGCGTACACCGTTTGCTCGCGGCGCACGTTATCGATCAGCAGGTACTTGCCACAGGTGTGGGCCAGCTCCAGTGAGGCAAAGCGGCGGACCAGGTGCAGCAGCAGGTCAATCGCCGCACTGGCCCCTCCGCTGGTGATCAACTGCTGGTCTTCACAGATCATCTGGTCCTCGTCGAGATCGACTTCGCGGTAACGCCGGCGCATGTAGTCGGCAAACGCCCAATGGGTGGTGGCGCGCCGACCATCCAGCAAACCGCTCTCGGCCAGCATGAACGACGCGGTGCAAATCGACGCCATCACGGCGCCCTGCTGGTGCTGTTGCCGCAGCCACGGCCCATAGACGGCGAAGGTCGGCAAGGCATCCTTGAGGGTGAAGAGGAACCCGGGAATCAGCACCAGGTCGGTGCGGTGGATCTCGGCCAGCCCATGATCGACCCGCAACATCTGCCCTCCCCCAGCGGCCACAGGAGCGCCGTCGAGCGAAGCGCTGACCACCTCAAATGGCGGACTGTCGCTGAACAGGTTGGCCGCATTCAGCACTTCCAGGGCAATGGTGGCGGCGGCGGCAGAACAGTGCTCGGCCAGTAGCAGGGTGATATGCATGGAGGACTCGTTTGCGCTTTTCGCATGGTTTAAGTCATTTGTGCACCTAGCTTAGCCGATTGGCCAGCTCTACAGTGCAGCGATTGTTTTCCTGGCTCCCGTTTCCGGGAATACGCTTTCGCTGGCCAACCAGCTCCATAAAAGGTACCTCGTATGAATCTGTGGTTTCGCTTGCTGTGCATGCTGTTTCGTCGACCGTGGCGCCAACCGGTGAACGGCCTGGCCACCACCGTCGTGCGCATGCGCGTCTGGCCGCTAGACCTGGACCTCAACCGCCACGTCACCAACGGTCGCTATTTCACCCTGGCCGATGTCGGGCGCATGGACTACGTACTGCGCAGCGGGGCATTTCGCGTGGCCCTGCGGCACAAGGCGGTGCCGATAGTCGGTGATGTCTGGGGCAAGTTCCGCCGCGAGCTGAAGCTGTTCGAACGCTTCGAGATCCACACGCGGATACTCGCCTGGGACGGCAAATGGAATTTTATGGAGCACCGCTTCGTCAGCAACGGCCGGGTGGTGGGCGTGGTGGTGATGCGCGGGTTGTTCCGGTCCGGCAAAGGCACGGTAGCGCCCAGCGAGTTCGTCGAGGAGATGGGCCTGGCTCCGCAGTCGCCGCCGCTGCCCGAGTGGTTGGTCGCCTGGTCCCAGAGCTGTGACGACCTGAGCCTGCAACTGCGCGACGAGGAACGGGTCACGGCCTGAGGCCCTGTGGGGTGAAAGGAAGAAAAACCGAATTTCGTATACCCTATAGCAACCTCATTCCGAAGATTCGCCGCCGTGACCCAATCCAGACTCAACGCTCCCGACCTAGGCAATACGCCTTCGACTTCGGAAATCATCACCCGCCATCTGCGCGACGCCATTGTCGCCGGGCATTTTGCCGAGGATGAGCCGATTCGTCAGGATGACATCGCGCGCCAGTTCAACGTCAGCAAGATCCCCGTGCGCGAAGCCCTCAAGCGCCTGGAGGCCGAAGGCCTGGTGATGTTCCAGCGCAATCGCGGGGCGATGGTCACGCGCATCTCCGATGCCGAATTGGCGCAGATGTTCGAGGTGCGCATGCTGCTCGAAGACAAGGTGCTGCGCCTGGCCATTCCCAACATGACCGAAGCCACCTTCGCCCGGGCCGAGAGTATCTGCCAGGAGTTCATTGGCGAAGATGACGTCGGGCGCTGGGCCGAGCTCAACTGGCAACTGCACGCCTGCCTCTACGAGCCGGCGCAACGGCCCTTCCTGGTCAGCCTGATCCGCTCGGTCAACGACAAGCTGGAACGCTACCTGCGCATGCAGATGAGCCTGTCGGCCGGTAAGGAACGCGCCGACCACGAACACCGGGAAATCCTCGCGGCCTGCCGGGCCGGCGACGTCGACCTGGCGGTAAAGCTGCTCGATGAGCACATCGCCGGGGTCTGCCAGACCTTGTTCGAGCACCTGCCCCACGCCCATTGACTTTGCGCTGTACTGTGCCGATTTCGTCATCGGCAGCAGATAAATCCATCAAGCCGGCACCCCGCTGCAAAGGCCACTCTTCTGTTCACTCATCTGAACGGACGTGGCCCTCCCATGAAACGCATCACCGTGATCGACTCCCACACCGGCGGCGAACCGACCCGCCTGGTCACCGCCGGCTTTCCTGACCTGGGCCGTGGCAGCATGGCCGAGCGACGCCAGCTGCTGGCCGAGCACCACGACCAGTGGCGCGCCGCCTGCGTCCTCGAACCACGGGGCAGCGATGTGCTGGTGGGCGCCCTGCTCTGTGAGCCAGTGGACCCGAGCGCCTGTGCCGGGGTGATTTTTTTCAACAACACCGGCTACCTGGGCATGTGCGGCCACGGCACCATCGGCCTGGTGGCATCCCTGGCGCACCTGGGCAAGATCGGCCCCGGCGTGCACAGCATCGAGACCCCGGTGGGCACGGTGCAGGCGACCCTGCACGAAGACCAATCGGTGAGCGTGCGCAACGTCCCGGCCTACCGCTACCGCAAGGCGCTGGCGCTGCAGGTGCCCGGTATCGGCCAGGTGGTCGGCGATATCGCCTGGGGCGGCAACTGGTTCTTCCTGATTGCCGAACATGGCCTGGCCATTGCCGGCGACAATCTGGAGGCCCTCACCGCCTACACCTACGCCGTGCAGCAGGCGCTGGAAGTCCAGGGTATCCGCGGGGAAGACGGCGGCCTGATCGACCATGTCGAACTGTTCGCCGCCGACCAGGACGCCGACAGCCGCAACTTCGTGCTGTGCCCCGGCAAGGCCTACGACCGCTCTCCGTGCGGCACCGGCACCAGCGCCAAGCTGGCGTGCCTGGCGGCCGACGACAAATTGCCGCCCGGACAGATCTGGCGCCAGGCCAGTGTCATCGGCAGCCAGTTCGAAGGCTCTTATGAATGGCAGGGCGAACGCATTATCCCGACCATTCGCGGGCGGGCCTTCATCAGCGCCGAAGCCAGCCTGATCATCGAGCAGGACGATCCGTTCGCCTGGGGCATTCGCCCGTGAGCGAGGGCCAGGTAGCCGATGTGATCGTGATCGGTGCCGGCATCATCGGCGCCGCCTGTGCCCAGGCGCTGGCCCGACGTGGCTTGCGGGTGCTGGTGCTGGACGCCGGCCTGCATGGCGCCACGGCGGCCGGCATGGGCCACCTGCTGGTGCTCGACGACAACCCGGCCGAACTGGCCCTGAGTCAGTATTCCCTGCAACGCTGGCGTGAACAGGCGCCGGCCCTGCCCGACAGTTGCGCCTACCGCAGCAATGGCACCCTGTGGCTGGCGGCCAATGCCGAGGAAATGGCCGTGGCCCATGGCAAATTCCTCAACCTGCGTGCCCAGGGCGTGGCCTGCCAACTGATCGGCGCCAGCGACCTGCGCCGACGCGAACCAGAGTTGCGCGAGGGCCTGGAGGGCGGGCTGCTGATCAATGGCGACGGCATCCTCTATGCCCCCGCCACCGCCGACTGGATGCTGCAAACACCGAACATCCAGCAGCGTCGGGCACGGGTCAGCGAACTCGACGGCAACCGCGTGCGCCTGGAAGACGGGCAATGGCTGAGCGCTGCAGCGGTGGTGTTGGCCAACGGCGTGCAGGCCCCCGAACTGTGCCCGGAACTGCCGATCGAACCGAAAAAAGGCCACCTGCTGATTACTGATCGCTACCCCGGCACCGTCACCCACACCCTGGTGGAGCTGGGTTACGTCACCAGCGCGCACAACGCCAGCGGCCCGTCGACTGCCTGCAACATCCAGCCACGGCCGACCGGGCAATTGTTCATCGGCGCCTCCCGGCAGTTCGGCACCAGCGATCCGCAGGTCGAGGGCTGGATGCTCGCCAAAATGCTCAGGCGCGCCTGCGACTACATGCCAGGGCTGACCCAACTCAATGGCATTCGCGCCTGGACCGGCTTGCGTGCGGCCAGCCCGGACGGCCTGCCGCTGGTGGGCCAGCACCCGCAACAACAAGGCCTGTGGCTGGCGGTCGGTCACGAAGGCCTGGGGGTGACGACAGCCCCCGGTACCGCCGACTTGCTGGTGGCGCAACTGTTCGACGAACCCTCGCCCCTGCCCGCCCAACCCTATCTGCCGCAACGTTTTCTCGGAGAGCCCGTGTATGCCTGAATTGATGCTCGACGGTCGCCGCCTGCAGGTCAACGAGGGCACCAGCGTGGCCGCCGCGCTGGCCCTGGGTGGCGACGGCTGCAGCCGCACATCGGTCACCGGCCAGCGCCGCGCGCCCTTGTGCGGCATGGGCATTTGCCAGGAGTGCCGGGTGACCATCGACGGCCGCCGGCGCCTGGCCTGCCAGACCCTGTGCCGGGATGGCATGCAGGTGGAGACCCGCCCATGAAGCACTACGCCGACCTGCTGATCATTGGCGCCGGCCCCGCCGGCATCAGCGCCGCCCTGGCAGCCGCGCCCAGTGGCGCGCGCATCGTCCTGCTCGACGACAACCCGCTGCCGGGTGGTCAAATCTGGCGCGACGGCCCAGAGGCCCATCTGCCGCGCCAGGCCCGTAACCTACGGCAGCGCCTGGACGCCTGCAGCAACATCCGCATTCACTCCGCCACCCGGGTGATCGCCAGTAGCGGACCAAAACAGTTGCTGGTGGAAGACCCGGAGCATGGCTGGCTGATCGAGTACGACAAGCTGATCCTGTGCACCGGGGCCCGCGAATTGCTGCTGCCCTTTCCCGGCTGGACCCTGCCCGGCGTCACTGGCGCCGGCGGTCTGCAGGCGCTGATCAAGGGTGGCCTGCCGGTGCAGGGCGAAACCCTGGTGATCGCCGGCAGCGGCCCACTGTTGCTGGCCAGCGCCGCCAGCGCCAAACAACACGGCGCACATGTGCTGCGCATTGCCGAGCAGGCCTCGCGCAGCGCGGTGGCCGGGTTCGCCACACAACTGCCGCGCTGGCCGGCCAAGCTGCTGCAGTCGTTGCGCCTGTTCGATCCGCAGTACCGCACCGCCAGCCATGTGCTGGCCGCCTTGGGCAGCGATCGCCTGGAAGGGGTGCGTCTGCAACAGCAGGGCAAAATCGTTGAACTGCAATGCCAGCGCCTGGCTTGCGGTTTTGGCCTGATCCCCAATATTCAGCTAGGCCAGGCCCTGGACTGCGCCATCGACGGCCAGGCCATCGCCGTGGATGCCTGGCAGGCCTGCAGCCGTACCGATCATTACGCTGCCGGGGAATGTACCGGGTTTGGTGGTAGTGAACTGGCGCTGGTGGAAGGCGCGATTGCCGGACATGCAGCGGTGGACGAGCGCCAGGCGGCCCAGCAGCTGTGGCCGCGTCGGGCGCGTTGGCAGGGATTCGCCAAGGCCTTGAACAACGCATTTGCCCTCGACCCGCAGCTCAAGACATTGGCCCAACCGGACACTCTGGTGTGCCGTTGCGAAGACGTGCCCTATGCGGCGCTGACCGAACACCACGACTGGCGCTCGGCCAAGCTGGCCACTCGCTGCGGCATGGGCGCCTGCCAAGGCCGGGTCTGCGGCGGTGCGGTGCAGCACCTGTTCGACTGGCCGGCCGCGGCACCCCGCCCACCCTTCAGCCCGGCGCGAATCGAGACCCTGCTGTGCCTGGATGAGCAGTCGGCGCCCTGAATCCCATGCCGGCCCTTTGCGTTGGACCGCCTTGCCACTATGATCCCGAGGGTCGCCACCAGACCCTCAGCGCCATGTACCCCACCCTCAACAGCTTCAAACCCTGCGACCTGCCGACCTTGCTCAGCAGCCTGCAAGCGATAACGCCGCTGCTCGACTCCCTGGCGGACGTGGTGTTTTTCATCAAGGACCGCGAGGCCCGCTACGCCTTCGTCAACCAGACCCTGGCCCGGCGCTGCGGCAAAAAACACAGCGACGAGTTGCTCGGGCTTACCGCCGACAGGGTGTTCCCGGCACGCTTCGGCCCGCTGTACACCGAGCAGGATCGCCGGGTCCTGGCCAGCGGCCGGGAACTGTCCGACCAGCTTGAGCTGCACCTTTATTACGGCAACCAACCGGTCTGGTGCCTGACCCACAAACTCGCCTTGCGCGACCTGCAGGGGCAAATAGTCGGCCTGGCCGGCATTTCCCGCGACCTGCAACTGCCCCAGGCCAACCATCCGGCATTCCACAAACTCGCCGCGGTGGACGCCCATATCCGCAGCCACTTCGCCCGCCCCATCAGCCTCGCCGAACTGACCGCGCTCGCCGGGTTTTCCGTGGCGCAACTGGAGCGCCACTGCAAACGAGTGTTCCAGCTCACCCCACGGCAGATGATTCACAAGGCGCGGCTCGAGGAAGCTTCGCGACTATTGCTGGACAAAGACCTGCCCATCACCGAAATCGCCCTGCGCTGCGGCTACACCGACCACAGTGCCTTCAGCCGCCAATTCCGCGCCCTGACCAGCCTGTCGCCAAGCCAGTATCGCGATAACCAACCCTAACCAGCTTGAGACCGCTATCGCGAGCAAGCTCGCTCCCACAGGTTTGGTGCCTGCAACATCTGCGAGTACCCGAAACTACTGTAGGAGCGGGCGCCCACTTGCGGCCTGCTCGCGAAGAACCCCATTACGCCGCGCTGAATCAGGTACCACGCGCTGTCGTTGCGGTGGAACATCCGACAGCTCTCTCCCCTTGCCCCAGGTGTTCCTAAAAGGGGCGTGCGCCCACCCATTGCTCCCATATGTAACACCGCCCCCTGCCTCCCCCGACGGCCATGCTGTCACTCTGCCTCCAGCCAATTCGCCGCAGCACGCCTACCGCAAGGGCTGAGAAAAAAATCTGCTTTTACACTGGAAACAGGCACGTTGATTGCTATTGTTAATATCGTATACGAAATCCCTAGTACGCTACCCAACAGCACTTCACCCATCACGAGGCCTCTATGAAAAACCCCGCATTTGCCGTAGCCCTCAGCGCTGTGCTCAGTACCTCCTTTATTGCCACCGCCCAGGCCGACAAGCTCGACGACATCGTCGGTTCGGGCAAGCTGCGCTGCGCCGTGACCCTGGACTTCCCGCCCATGGGTTTTCGCGATGAAGGTAACAACCCGGCGGGTTTCGACGTGGACTATTGCCACGACCTGGCGAAGATCCTCGGGGTCGAGGCTGAAGTGGTGGAGACGCCGTTCCCCGACCGGATTCCGGCGCTGGTCTCCGGGCGTGCCGACGTGATCGTTGCCTCCACTTCCGACACCCTGGAGCGGGCCAAGACCGTCGGCCTCACCGTGCCTTACTTCGCCTTCCAGATGGTGGTGCTGACCCGCGACAACACCGGCATCAACAGCTTCGACGACATCAAGGGCAAACCCGTCGGCAACACCAGCGGCACCTATGAAGCGATTGCCCTGGAAAAGGACGTGAAGAGCTGGGGCAGCGGCAGCTTCCGCGCCTACCAGTCGCAGAACGACACCTTGCTGGCGGTCGCCCAGGGCCACATCGACGCCACGATCGTGACCAACACAGTTGCCGCCGCGACCATTAAGTCGGGCAAATACAAGAACCTGAAAATCGCCGGCAACGCACCCTACGTGATCGACTACGTGTCGTTGGGCGCCAAGCGTAACGAGTACGGCCTGCTCAACTACCTCAACCTGTTCGTCAACCAGCAGGTGCGCACCGGGCGCTACAAAGAGCTGTTCGTCAAATGGGTCGGCACCGAGATCCCGCCGACCAACCTGACCGTGCCTCAGGTCTACTACTAAGGTGTCCGGCATGCCTAGGCTCACTTCTCTGACCGGGCGCTGTCTGGTCCCGGGCGCCGCCGAAGGCGCCTTGCTGTTCGCCGATGTCGGCCTGAGTTTCTGGGGCGGGGTCGATCCGTGCAGCGGTGAGGTCATCGACCGTCACCACCCCCTCAGCGGCCAACACCTGGCCGGCCGGGTGCTGGCGATTCCCAGCGGCCGCGGCTCCTGTACTGGCAGCAGCGTGCTGATGGAGTTGATCAGCAACGGTCATGCCCCAGCGGCACTGGTGCTGGCCGAACCGGATGAGATCCTGACCCTGGGCGTGCTCGTGGCGCAGACGATTTTCCAACGTTCCCTGCCGGTGCTGTGCATCGGCCGGGAGGCCTTTGCCACCCTGCGCGGCATGGCGGTCGCGCGGGTCGAAGACAGCGCCCTGAGCCTGTTCGAGCAACCACCCGGAGATGCCTGGCAAGCACCCGACAACGCCCTGCGCAAACCCGACAACCACAGCACCCTGGAACTCAGCGAACTGGATCAGGCACTGCTCGCCGGCCACCATGGCCAGGCCGCGCAAGTGGCGATGCAGATCGTCCTGCGCATGGCCCGGTTGCAGGGCGCGCAACGCCTGGTGGATGTCACCCAGGCGCACATCGACGGCTGCATCTACACCGGTCCGGCCAGCCTGCGGTTTGCCGAACAACTGGTGCAGTGGGGCGCGAAAGTGCGCGTGCCCACCACCCTCAATTCGATCTCCGTGGACCAGCGCCGCTGGCGCGAACTGGGCATCGATCCTGCCCTCGGCGTACCGGCCAGTGCCCTGGGAGATGCCTACATGGCGATGGGCGCGCAACTGAGCTTCACCTGTGCGCCCTACCTGCTCGACAGCGCCCCCCAGGCCGGCGAGCAGATTGTCTGGGCTGAATCGAATGCCGTGGTCTACGCCAACAGCGTGCTCGGCGCGCGGACCCTCAAGTACCCGGACTACCTGGACATCTGCATTGCCCTCACCGGCCGTGCGCCCCTGATCGGCTGCCACCTGGACGCCCAGCGCAAGGCCGGTCTGCAGGTGCAGGTACCCAAACTGGTGGGCCTGGACGACGCGTTCTACCCGCTGCTCGGCTACCACATCGGCGCCCTGGCAGGCAGCCGCATTCCCCTGGTGCTGGGCCTGGAACAGCACCAGCCGAGCCTGGATGATCTCAAGGCCTTCGGCGCGGCGTTAGCCACTACTTCGGCGGCGCCGATGTTCCATATTGCCGGGGTCACCCCCGAGGCGCTCGACCCGCGCCAGGTGCTGGAGGCCGATGTCCTGCTCCCCCAGGAAAACATCCACCTGCAAGACCTGCTGGTGAGCTGGCGTGAACTCAACAGCGCCCGCGACAGCCGGGTCGATATGGTCTCCCTGGGCAACCCGCACTTTTCCCTGAGTGAATTTGGCCACTTGGCGCGCTTGTGTCGCGGCCGGCACAAGCACCCCGCGGTGGTGGTCGCCATCACCTGCGGCCGTGCGGTGCTGGAGCAGGCGCGAGCCGCCGGGCACATCGCGGTGATTGAAGCCTTCGGCGCGACCCTGGTCACCGACACCTGCTGGTGCATGCTCGGCGAGCCGGTGATCCCGCTGGCGGCCACCACCCTGATGACCAACTCGGGCAAATACGCCCACTACGCACCCGGCCTGGTGGGGCGCAAGGTGCACTTCGCCAGCCTCAAGGAATGTGTCGAAGCCGCCTGCACCGCCACGGCCAGCGGACGCCTGCCGGCCTGGCTGCAACCTGCTGCCCGCCTGGAGAATCCTGCGCATGTTTGACTACAGCTTCCAATGGCGCTCAGCCCTGCGCGCCCTGCCGGACATGCTTGCCGGCGCCCTGGTGACCTTCGAGACGGCAGCCCTGTCGATGATCTTCGGGGTGCTGATCGCCCTGGCCCTGACGGTGATGCGCGAAACCCGCAACCCGCTGCTGCGCGGGATCGGCAACGGCTGGGTATCGATTGCCCGCAACACCCCGTCGCTGTTCCAGATCTACGTCCTGTACTTCGGCCTGGGTTCGCTCGGCTTGCATGTCAGTTCGTGGTTCGCCCTGCTCGCCGGGATCACCTTCAACAACGCCGGCTACCTGGCGGAAAACTTTCGCGGGGGCCTCAAGGCCGTGCCCGACACCCAGGTGCGTGCCGCGCGCTCGCTGGGCATGAGCGCGTTCCAGGCCTATCGCCTGATCATCGTCCCGCAACTGCTGCGCATCGTCTTCTACCCGCTGACCAATCAAATGGTCTGGGCGGTACTGATGACCTCGCTGGGGGTGATCGTCGGGCTGAATAACGACCTGACCGGGGTGACCCAGGACTACAACGTCAAGACGTTCCGCACCTTCGAGTACTTCGCCATTGCCGCGGTCCTGTACTACTTGATTGCCAAGGCGATCGTCGCGGTAGCCCGACTGCTGTCGTGGCGGCTGTTCCGTTACTGAGGAAGTGAGCATGTTTACCACCAGCTTCTCGATCAATGACCTGCTGTTCCTGCTCAACGGTGCCTGGGTCACGCTGCAACTGACGTTCTGGTCGATCATCCTCGGCACCGTGGCCGGGCTGCTGTTTGGCTTGCTGCGCGCCCTGATGCCACGGGCCAGCCTGCCCCTGGCCTGGGTGCTGGACGTGTTTCGCAGCGTGCCGTTGCTGATCCAGTTCGTGCTGTTCAACTCGCTGAAAAGCATCGTCGGCCTGAACATCAGCGCCTTCAGTGTCGGCTGCATCGTGCTGGGGGTGTACGCCGCGGCGTACTTCACCGAAATCGTGCGTAGCGGTGTGCTCTCGGTGCCCTACACCCTGCGCCGCGCCAGTCGTTCCCTGGGTCTGAGCTACCTGCAGGACCTGCGCTGGATCGTCCTGCCGATGGCTACCCGCGTGGCCTTCCCCGGCTGGCTGAATCTGGTCCTGAGTGTGATGAAAGACACCGCGCTGGTGATGTGGATCGGCATCGTCGAACTGCTGCGCGCCTCGCAAACCATCGTCACCCGCATCCAGGAGCCGTTGTTGGTGCTGTGCGTCGCGGGTCTGATCTATTACGTCATGAGCCTGGTGGTTGCCCGCCTGGGCGCTCGTCTGGAAAGAAGGTGGCAAGAAAATGATTGAGATCGACAACGTACACAAATCCTTCGGCGACCTGGAAGTGGTCAAGGGCGTCAGCCTGACGGTGAACAAGGGCGAGGTGGTGTCGATCATCGGCGGCTCGGGCTCCGGCAAGTCGACCCTGCTGATGTGCATCAACGGCCTGGAACCGATCCAAAAAGGCAACATCCGCGTCGACGGCATCGAGGTCCACGGCAACGGCACCGACCTCAACCGCCTGCGGCAGAAAATCGGCATCGTGTTCCAGCAATGGAACGCCTTCCCGCACCTGACGGTCCTGGAGAACGTGATGCTGGCGCCGCGCAAAGTGCTCGGCAAAAGCAAGGACGAGGCTGAGGAGCTGGCGGTCAGGCAACTGACTCACGTGGGCCTGGGCGACAAGCTCAAGACCTTCCCCGGCAAGCTTTCCGGCGGCCAGCAACAACGCATGGCCATCGCCCGCGCCCTGGCGATGTCGCCGGACTACATGCTGTTCGACGAAGCCACCTCGGCCCTCGACCCGCAGTTGGTGGGCGAAGTCCTGGACACCATGCGCATGCTCGCCGAAGACGGCATGACCATGGTTCTGGTGACCCACGAAATCCGCTTCGCGCGGGATGTCTCCGACCGCGTGGCGTTCTTTCGCAACGGCCTGGTGCACGAGATCGGCTCGCCGGACCAGGTCATCGGCAACCCGCTGCACGCAGAGACCGCGGCGTTTCTCAAATCGGTGAAATAACCCCAATCCTGTGGGAGCTGGCTTGCCAGCGATGGTCGTCAACGATGACACGTGCAGTCTGGACAAACGCGTCGCTCTTGCGACCATCGCGAGCAAGCTCGCTCCCACAGGGTTGGGTGGTGTACACAAAATCGATGGCCGCCACAGATCAATGTGGGAGCGAGCCTGCTCGCGATGAGGCCCAAACAGACAACAACAGGAGGACAGCATGCGTTCATCAAAAGTCATTCACGTCGTCAGTTGCCACGCCGAAGGCGAGGTCGGTGATGTAATCGTCGGTGGCGTTGCGCCGCCACCCGGCGCCACGCTGTGGGAACAGTCGCGCTGGATCGCCCAGGACCAGACCCTGCGCAACTTCGTGCTCAACGAACCGCGCGGCGGAGTGTTCCGCCACGTCAACCTGCTGGTGCCGGCCAAGGACCCGCGGGCGCAGATGGGCTGGATCATCATGGAACCGGCCGACACCCCGCCGATGTCCGGGTCCAACTCCCTGTGCGTGGCCACCGTGCTGCTGGACAGCGGCATATTGCCGATGACCGAACCACAAACCCGGCTGGTACTCGAAGCCCCGGGCGGCCTGATCGAAGCGGTCGCCGACTGCCGGGACGGCAAGGTGCAACGGGTGGAGGTGAAAAACGTGCCCTCCTTCGCCGATCGCCTCGACGCCTGGATCGAAGTCGAAGGCCTGGGATCGCTGCAGGTCGATACCGCCTACGGCGGCGACAGTTTTGTGATCGCCGATGCCCAAGCCCTGGGTTTCTCGATTCGTCCCGATGAGGCGGCGGACCTGGTGGCGGTCGGGCTGAAGATCACCCGCGCGGCCAACGAGCAACTGGGCTTCGTCCACCCGCTGAACCCAGAGTGGTCGCACATTTCCTTCTGCCAACTGGCGGCCCCGATCGTGGTGGAGAACGGCATCGCCACTGGCGCCAACGCGGTGGTGATCCAGCCCGGCAAGATCGACCGCTCGCCCACCGGCACCGGCTGCTCGGCACGCATGGCCGTGTTGCACGCCAAGGGCCTGATGCAGGTTGGCGAACGCTTTATCGGCCGCTCGATCCTTGGCTCCGAGTTCCACTGCCGCATCGATTCGCTGACCGAAGTCGCCGGACGCGCGGCCATCTACCCGTGCATTTCCGGGCGGGCCTGGATCACCGGCACCCATCAACACCTGCTCGACCCCAGCGACCCGTGGCCACAAGGCTATCGCTTGTCGGACACCTGGCCCGGCGCCTGAGTCTGCCCGGACCAACGGCAGCAAAACCCCTGTTTATTTTGCAAAAAGCACTAGCCGAGCTTCGGCATTTAAAATATCGTATACGAAATACAAAAACCAATCGGAGGCAACAATGAGCAAGCGCATTAACTGGAGTGGCGTCTTCCCCGCGGTGACCACCCAATTCAACGATGACTTCTCGATCAACCTGGAAAAAACTCACCAGGTGATTTCCAACGTGATTCGCGATGGCGTATCCGGGCTGGTGGTCTGCGGTTCGGTAGGCGAAAACACCTCCCTGACCGCGGAAGAGAAAATCGCCGTGACCGAAGTCGCGGTCGACGCTTCCCGCGGTCGGGTCCCGGTGATCTGCGGCGTGGCCGAGTTCACTAGCGTGCAAGCGGCCAAAGTGGCCAACGCCGTGCGCCGGGTCGGGGTCGATGGCGTGATGCTGATGCCAGCGCTGGTCTACGGCTCCAAGCCGTTCGAGACCGCCGAGCACTACCGCTACGTGGCGAAAAATGCCGACGTGCCGCTGATGGTCTACAACAACCCGCCGATCTACAAAAACGACGTGACCCCGGACATCCTGATTTCCCTGGCCGACTGCGACAACGTGGTGTGCTTCAAGGACTCCTCCGGCGACACCCGGCGCTTCATCGATGTGCGCAATGAAGTCGGCGATCGCTTCGTGCTGTTCGCCGGCCTCGACGACGTGGTCCTGGAAAGCATCGCCGTGGGTGCCGAAGGCTGGGTCTCGGGCATGTCCAACGTGTTCCCCAAGGAAGGCGAAACCATCTTCCGCCTGGCCAAGGCCGGGCGCTTCGCCGAAGCCATGCCGATCTATGAGTGGCTGATGCCGATCCTGCACCTCGATGCCCGTGCCGACCTGGTGCAGTGCATCAAGCTGTGTGAAGCCATCGCCGGTCGCGGCAGCGCACTGACCCGTCCGCCACGCCTGGCCCTGCCGGAAGCCGATCGGGCATTCGTCGAGCAGATCATGGCCAAGGCCCTGGCCAACCGTCCAGAGTTGCCGGACGTCGGTCTCTGAGTGAGTGCCGGGCGGACCTTCGCAGGTCCGGCCCGGCTGCCTGTTTTTGCGCCCCTACAGGAAACGCCAGCATGTCCAACGCTCAACCCACTCAAAGCGCAACCACCCCCGCAGGACTCAAACGTGTCGTCGGCGCCGCCATGGCCGGTACCGTCGCCGAATGGTATGAATTCTTTCTCTACGGTACGGCCTCGGCACTGGTCTTCGGCCAGCTGTTCTTTCGCCAGACCGACAGCCCCATCGACGGCATCATCGCCGCCTTCGCCCTGTACGCCGTAGGCTTTCTCGCCCGTCCCCTGGGTGGCCTGGTGTTCGGTCACTACGGCGACAAATTCGGCCGCAAGCGCCTGCTGCAACTGAGCCTGGTGGTAGTCGGCATCACCACCTTCCTCATGGGCTGCCTGCCCGGCTTCGACCAGATCGGTTATGCCGCGCCGGTGTTACTGGTGCTGTTGCGATTGATCCAGGGCTTCGCCTTTGGTGGTGAATGGGGCGGCGCGATCCTGCTGGTCTCCGAACACTGCCCGGACAATCGTCGTGGGTTCTGGGCCAGTTGGCCACAAGCCGGGGTTCCGGCGGGCAACCTGGTGGCCACGGTCGCCCTGCTGCTGTTGTCGTCGAACCTGTCCGAGGAGCAATTCCTCGCCTGGGGCTGGCGCGTAGCGTTCTGGTTCTCGGCCGTGGTGGTACTGATCGGCTACTGGATTCGCACCAGCGTCGACGATGCCCCGATCTTCAAGGAAGCCCAGGCTCGCCAGGCGCAGACCAAGCAGCAACAACTGGGGGTGGTGGAAGTCCTGCGCCATCACTGGCGTGCGGTGCTGGTCGGGATCGGCGCACGGTTTGCCGAGAACATCCTCTACTACACGGTGGTGACCTTCTCCATCACGTACCTCAAGCTGGTGGTGCACAAGGACACCTCGGAAATCCTGTTCCTGATGTTCGGCGCCCACCTGCTGCATTTCTTCCTGATTCCGCTGATGGGCTACCTGTCGGATATCGTCGGACGCAAACCGGTGTACCTGACCGGGGCCGTACTCACCGCGTTCTGGGGCTTCATCGGCTTCCCGCTGATGGACACCGGCAACAACTGGCTGATCATGGCGGCGATTACCCTGGGCCTGGCCATCGAGTCGATGACCTACGCGCCCTACTCGGCGCTGATGGCCGAGATGTTCCCCACCCATGTGCGCTACACCGCCCTGTCGCTGTGCTACCAGGTGGCGCCGATCTTCGCCGGTTCGCTCGCTCCGCTGATCGCCATCACCCTGCTGAACAAGTACCACAGCTCGACACCGATCGCCTGGTACCTGGTCGGCGCGTCGCTGATCTCCATCGTGGCCGTCGGCCTGACTCGGGAAACCCGTGGCAAGTCCTTGCACCTGGTGGATGCCGAGTCCGCGGCACGGATCGCCGCCCTCGACCCGAACGCCACCCCACGCCGCGCCGACTCACTGGCGTAACCCGGTCTGTCTGTTGGGGCGGGCTCCCGCTTGCGGCTCCCGCTTGCGGCGTGTTCCCGCCCCGACAAAACCAGCAGAGCCGACCCCATTTTTCACAGGAGCTTTTGCATGTCCGACCTTCTCGGCCACAACTACATTGGTGGTGCCCGCAGCGCCGCTGGCAGCCAAACCTTGCGCAGTTACGACGCCAGCACCGGCGAGCCCCTGCCCTACGCTTTCAGCCAGGCTACCGAGGCTGAGGTGGACGCCGCCGCCCAGGCCGCCGCGAGCGCCTATCCGGCCTTTCGCGGCTTGGCGGCCAGTCGCCGCGCCGAGTTCCTCGAGGCCATTGCCGAACAACTGGAGGCGCTGGATGAACAGTTCATCGCCCTGGTCAGCCGCGAGACCGCGTTGCCGACAGCACGCATTCAGGGTGAACGGGGTCGCACCAGTGGCCAGATGCGTCTGTTCGCCCAAGTCCTGCGCCGCGGCGATTTTTATGCCGCGCGCATCGACCGCGCCCTGCCCGATCGCCAGCCATTACCCCGCGTGGACCTGCGTCAGTACCGGATCGGTGTGGGTCCGGTGGCAGTGTTTGGCGCCAGCAATTTCCCCCTGGCCTTCTCCACCGCCGGCGGCGACACGGCCGCAGCCCTGGCCGCCGGATGCCCGGTGGTGTTCAAAGCCCACAGCGGACATATGGCGACGGCCGAACGAGTCGCCGATGCGATCATCCGCGCCGCCGAACAGACCGGCATGCCCAAGGGTGTGTTCAACATGATCTACGGTGCCGGGGTCGGTGAAACCCTGGTCAAGCATCCGGCGATCCAGGCAGTCGGCTTTACCGGTTCATTAAAAGGTGGTCGGGCCCTGTGCGACATGGCCGCCGCACGCCCGCAACCGATCCCGGTGTTCGCCGAGATGAGCAGCATCAACCCGGTGCTGGTGCTGCCCGACGCCCTGCGGGTACGGGGTACGACAATCGCCAGTGAACTAGTGGCCTCGGTGGTCCAAGGGTGCGGGCAGTTCTGCACCAACCCAGGCTTGGTGATCGGGATTCGCTCTGGCGAATTCAGTGCCTTCATCGAGCAGCTCAGTGCCCTGATGGCCGAGCAGCCGGGGCAGACCATGCTCAACGCCGGCACGCTGGCGAGCTATACCCGGGGGGTCGAAGCGTTGCACACGCATCCGCAGGTCAGCCACCTCGCCGGCCGCGCGCAACAGGGTCGACAGGCCCAGCCGCAGTTGTTCAAGGCACACAGCCGTCTGTTGCTCGAGGGTGATCCGCTGTTGCAGGAGGAAGTCTTCGGTCCGACCACCGTGCTGGTGGAAGTGGCCGACGCCGCTGAACTGCAGCGCGCGCTGCACGGCTTGCACGGTCAACTGACGGCCACGCTAATTGCCGAAGCCGCTGACTTGCAGGCCCATGGCGAGCTGTTGCCGCTGCTGGAGCAGAAGGTTGGCCGGGTGCTGTTCAACGGCTACCCGACCGGGGTCGAGGTGTGTGATGCGATGGTCCACGGCGGCCCCTACCCGGCCACCTCCGATGCACGAGGCACCTCGGTCGGCAGCCTGGCCATCGAGCGTTTCCTGCGCCCGGTGTGCTACCAGAACTGCCCCGACTACCTACTGCCCGAGCCCCTGAAAAACGCCAACCCACTGGGCATCAACCGCCTGGTTGACGGCAAACAGCAACGTTAAGCCATCAGCCAATAAGCGGGTTGCTCCAGGTGAGCGGGTGTATGCGGAACCTGTGGGCACCTAATATCACTGTAGGAGCGGGCGCCCGCTTGCGGCTTGCTCGCGATGGTCGTCAACGATGACGCGCAAAGCCTGATTCACCGCGCCGTCATTGAGTCCTTCGAAAGCAGGCCGCAAGCGGGCGCCGCAAGCGGGCGCCCGCTACTTCTAAGGGTTCAGGCCAACAACGCCTTCAGGTCGTGGTACAGCGCCTCGGGGATCTGCACACCTTCTACCTGGCTGCGGGCTCGCGCTTCATAGCGGCGTTGCGATGGCAAACGGGCGCCTTGGCCTTCGATACTCTGGAACAGGGTTTCGGCACGGGCCAGGTGTTGCTCGGTGGCGTCGCCAAGGAAGCGCCGTGGGTCGAGGGCGATGATCAGTTCGCCGTGGTACGGCGAGGATTTGCTGCCCGCATCGTAAGCCAGGGATTCGGCGCTGGTCAGGTCACCGATCAATGGCCCGGCGATCAACTCCACCATGGCCGCCAGTGCCGAACCCTTGTGCCCACCGAAGGTCAGCATCGCACCGCTGTCGAGCACCACGTTGGCATCGGTACTCGGCTGCCCCTGCCCATCCACGCCCCAGCCTTGGGGAATCGCCTTGCCGGCCCGGCGGTGCAATTCGATATCGCCGCGGGCGATTGCACTGGTGGCGAAGTCAAAGACAAACGGCTCCTGGCCCGCGCGCGGCCAGCCGAAGGCAATCGGGTTGGTGCCGAACACCGGCTGACTGCCGCCAGCCGGTGCGACCCAGGCATGGCTCGGGTTGCAGGCCAACGCCACCAGGCCGGCCGCGGTGAGTTGCTCGATCTCCACCCACAACGCGGAAAAATGCACACAGCGATTGATCGCCAGGGCAGCAATCCCGTTGGCCCGGGTTTTCGCCGCCAGCATCGGCAACCCGGCCTGGAACGCCAGTTGGGAAAAGCCGCCGGCCGCGTCGACCCGCACGATCGAGGGCGCCTGGTCGATGACCTGGGGCTCGGCATCGGCCGAGACCTTGCCGGCCCGCAGTGAATTCACGCAACCGAGAACCCGGTACAAACCGTGGGAGGCGCAGCCATCGCGCTCGCCGGCGATCACCGTGTTGCTCACTGCCTGGGCGTGGGCGGAGTTAAAACCGTTGTGCAGCAGGATCGATTCGGCCAGCTCGCGGGCTTCGGCCAGGGACAGTCGGATCATAGTCAGCTCCTTGAACAGACCGTCCAGACTCGCCCATTCCACCGCCCCCGGCTTGATCGCTTTAAGCCTGGGCGATGACGATTTCGGCACAACCTGGCGCGATCCGTCAGCCGATCAGATCAATCAACTGCTCACGCTGCGCCCCCGTCAGCATCGAGCCAAAACCGGCACCGGCGTTTTCGCTCATGAAGCGTGGGTGGCGGGTACCGGGGATGACGCACGTCACCGCGCTATGGGACAACACAAACTTCAGCGCCAGTTGCGCCCAACTGCTGACCTGCACCTGTGCCGCCCAACCCGGCAGCGGCTTGCCTTTGAGCCTGGTCAGCAAGTCACCGCCGCCAAACGGCCGGTTGCAGATCACCGCCACCCCGCGCTCGCGACACAACGGCAACAGGCGCTTCTCGGCGGCCCGGTCATCGAGGGCATAGTTGATCTGCAGGAAGTCCAGCGACTCGGCCTTGAGCAGGGCCTCAATCTCGTCATAGGCGCTGGCGCTGTAGTGGCTGACGCCGATGTAGCGAATCCGCCCGTCCGCCTTCCACTCTCGCAGCGTCGGTAGATGGCTCTGCCAGTCCAGCAAGTTGTGGATCTGCATCAGGTCGACACGGTCAGTCTGCAGCAAGCGCAAGGACTGCTCCATTTGCCGAATGCCTTCATCGCGACCTCGGGTCCACACCTTGGTCGCCAGGAAGGCCGGCGAACGCGGTTCATGGATCGACAGCAACTCACCACTGGTCTGTTCGGCCCGACCATACATCGGCGAGCTGTCGAGCATCGTGCCGCCCTTGGCGAACAGCGCACTGAGCACCGCCGGCAGTTGCTGGTAGGGAGCCTCTCCTGGCGCGGCATCAAAGCCGCGATAGGTGCCCAACCCGACGATGGGCAAGGGTTCGGAGCTGGAAGGAATGGCGCGGGTCAGCATGTTCATGCCTCCTGGTCCGATCGATGTACTAACGTTAGACGAATGTCGCGCATCCTGATGTCCATCGTGCTCATCGCTGTAGCGCTGTACCTGGCGCTCTGTGCGGGACTGTGGGTGTTCCAGCGCGCGCTGATCTACTACCCGCAAGCGCGCTCCGCTGACAGCGCGACAACCCTACTGAGGCTCGCAGTGGATGAGACCCAGGTGCTGGTCAGCGTCCGCCAGCGCGACGCTCCCCAGGCCCTGATCTACTTCGGCGGCAATGCCGAGGATGTCTCGGCGAACCTGCCACAGTTTGCCCAGGCCTTTACCGATCACGCCCTGTACCTGATGCACTACCGGGGTTTTGGCGGCAGCGGCGGCTCACCTTCTGAGGAAGCGATTGCCGCGGATGCGCTGGCACTGTTCGATCAGGTCTACGCCAAGCACCGACAGGTTGTGGTGGTCGGTCGCAGTTTAGGCTCTGGGGTCGCGGTGCGCCTGGCCAGCCAACGGCCGGTGGCGCGACTGATCCTGATTACCCCCTACAACAGCCTGGAAGAGCTGGCCGCGCGCCAGTTGCCAATCTTCCCGGTGCGCTGGCTGCTGCGCGACCGCTACGACTCCTGGAAGTACGCCCCGCGCATCCAGGTGCCCACCCTGCTGCTGGCCGCCGAACATGACGAGGTCATCCCCCGCGCCAGCACCGAGCGTCTGCTACGCCAGTTCGCCCCCGGCGTGGCCAGGCTCGAGGTCATACCCGGCACGGGACACAACTCCATCGCCGCCAGCCCCAGGTACCTGCCGCTGCTGCGCAACGGGATGTGACGACTGCGTCAACGGCCGCAGGACGTTCATTCAACTTGGCAACACTGGGCTAAGTAATACCCGCGTCACCCGCCGCTCTTCGACCTCGACCACGGTCAGGTTCCACCCTTCCCAGGTGAGTGTGTCGCCAATCATCGGCAGGCGATCCAGTAGGCTCATGACCAGTCCCGCGAGGGTCTGGTAGTCATCCGTGGCCCTGGCCTGGAAGCCGATCTGCTGGCGCACCTGGCTCAGGTTCAAGGCGCCGCTGACCAGGAAACCATTGCCCTGGGCGACAATGTTCGGGCCTTCGATTTCGCTGGCGTCCGGCAACTCACCGGCGATCGACTCAAGGATGTCGGTCATGGTCAGCAAACCAATGAAGTCACCGAACTCGTTCACCACAAAGGCGATGTGCGTCGACTCCTTGCGCATCTGTTCCAGCGCATTGAGGATCGAAAAACTCTCCAGCAGGTTGATCGACGTGCGGGCCATGGCTTCCAGGTTGGGCTGGTGGCCTGCGAGCAATTCCTTGAGCAGCTCTTTCTTGTGGACGAAGCCCAGCGGCTCATCGATGCGGCCCTCGCGGATCAACGGCAACCGCGAGTACGAGGAGTGCATCAGTGTGGTCCGGATCGCCTCGGCCGAGTCGGCCAGGTCAATGTAATCGACCTCCGCCCGCGGCGTCATCGCGCTGCGGATCGGCCGCTCGGCCAATTGCAGGACGCCGCTGATCATCACCCGCTCGCGGCGATCGAAGACCTGATCGGCGTCAGTGCCTTCGAGCATGTCGGCAATCTCCTCGCCCACTTCATCGGCGTGCAAGCTACGCCCGCCGAGCAAACGCAACACTGCGTGCGCAGTGCGCTCGCGCATCGGCCGGTGCCCTTGCAGACTCTTCTTGCGCCGCGCCCGCGCCAACTGGTTGAACAGCTCGATCAGGATCGAGAAGCCAATGGCCGCGTAGAGGTAGCCTTTGGGGATGTGGAAACCCAGGCCCTCGGCGGTCAGGCTGAAGCCGATCATCATCAAAAAGCCCAGGCAGAGCATGATCACCGTCGGGTGGCCGTTGACGAAGCGCGTCAGCGGCTTGCTGGCGATGATCATCAGGCCTATGGAGAACACCACGGCAATCATCATCACCGACAGGTGTTCGACCATGCCCACCGCAGTGATGACCGCGTCCAGCGAGAACACCGCATCCAGCACCACGATTTGCGCCACGATCGGCCAGAACAGCGCATAGGCGGCCGTCCCGGTGCGGGTGGCAACGTGGCCTTCGAGGCGTTCGTGCAACTCCATGGTCGCCTTGAACAACAGGAACACACCACCGAACAACATGATCAGGTCGCGGCCAGAGAAGACCTTGTCGAACACCTCGATCAAAGGCTCGGTGAGGGTCACCATCCACGAAATACTCGCCAGCAAGCCCAGGCGCATCAGCAATGCCAGCGACAGGCCGATGACCCGGGCACGGTCACGCTGCTCGGGCGGCAGTTTGTCGGCCAGGATGGCAATGAACACCAGGTTGTCGATGCCGAGCACCAGCTCCAGCACAATCAGGGTCAACAGGCCAAGCCAGGCCGTGGGATCTGCAATCCATTCCATAGGGATTATTTACTCTCTCGAATCAGCTTGAACGATTGACGCGCACGCGAGTACGACGCCCTGCAACGCACAATGGGGGCGGTTTGGTTCGGGATAAAGGGTGCTGCGCAACAGGCGAGGAAGGTGCCTGGGCGGTTCAACGCAACCGTGGTAGGCGCGATGGACCTACGGGCGCTGACTGAGGGAAACGAGGCTGCAAGGTGAGCGAAGCGACTGGGAGGCTCCAGAAGGGTGTTCATACGGACCTGTAGAAAATTGGGTCCATGATCCTACAGTGCGGCAGGGTTTTTCTGCCGCGCAGAGTTATTACAAGATTTGACACGATCGACCGGTGATTACACCGGGGAAATGGTGGCAAGGGCGCCGATCATGATTGTCAGCAGCAAGAATCCACCGAGAAACATCGCCATCTTGAACATCGCGCCTCCAAAAATTTGTCCAGGGTTACGGCCCTATTGTGGCGCCCCGGCTGTACCGAAAACAGCGTCAGGTACAGATGAAAAATACGTATCAGATGGTGCTGTACGGCTTGGTTGAAGGCGAGCTCGTCGAGACGCTCGACCCTGATCAAAATCAGTCGGGAGTGCCTGACTGACCGCGTTTGCCCAGCGCAAAATGGCTTATCAGCAACGCCAGAATGATCAACACGGTGGCCACCGCGAAGCTGGCGTGCAGCCCCTGGGCCAATGCGGGCGCAGACGCAACCGACACATCCGCCGCCGTGGCGAAGGCAAACAGCGCGCCCATGCACGCCGCCCCGCTGATCAGCCCCAGGTTGCGCGACAGGCTGAGCAGGCCTGCCACCACGCCCCGTTGCTGCGGGTCGATGCCGGCCATGATCGAGGTATTGTTGGCCGCCTGGAACAACGCATAACTGGCGGTCAGCAACAGCATCGGCATGAGGTAGCCGGGCACTGCGCTGGCGCTCGGCAATAGCGCCAGCGCCGTGGCGCCAAGCGCCATCCCCAACAGCCCGGCCTGGGTCATGCGGCGCGTGCCCCAACGGTCGACCAGGCGCCCCGCCGGCACACCGCTGAGGGCCGCGACTGCGGGCCCCGCCGCCAGCACCAACCCCACTGCCAGGGCATCGAGCCCCAGGCCGCGAGCCAGGTAAAACGGCCCGACCACCAGAGTCGACATGATCACCGTGGACACCAGCAGGCTCATGGCCAGACCCGCGCTCAATTGCCGATCGCCCAGCAGTTGCAGGCGGACCAAGGGTACCGCCACCCGCCCCTGGCGCCAGACAAACAGCCCAGCGCCCGCGGCTGCCAGCAGCAACAGCACCCAGTGCCCCTGGGTCATGGCCAACGCGTAGGCACCCAGGGTCAACGCCAGCATCAGGCTCCCCGGCAGATCAAAACCGCGCGGTTTGCCTTTGGCGAACGGCCCATCCGCCGGCAGGTAGCGCCAGGCCAGCCAGCCATTGAGCAGGCCCAGCGGCACGCTGACCAGGAAGATTGCCTGCCAGCCGCTGGCGACCAGCAACACCCCGCCCAGCGCCGGACCCAGCGTGGTGCCGATCGCCGACAGGCTGCCCAGCAGGCCCATGGCGCTGCCAATCCGCGCCTTGGGCACAGTCTCGCCCACCAGCGCCAGGGTCAGGGCGAGCATGATCGCCGCGCCAAATCCCTGCAGCGCCCGTGCTGCGATCAGCCAGCCAAGACTGGGCGCCAGGCCGCAGAGCAATGAGGCCAGGGTGAACAGGCTGATGCCACACAGCAGCAGGCGTCGCCGCCCCATGAGGTCACCGAGGCGACCGGCACTGACCAGCAAGGTGGTGATGCTCAGCAGGTAGGCCAGGATAATCCATTGCACCTGGGCAAAAGAGGCCTCGAACGTCCCGGCCAGGGCTGGCAGGCCAGCATTGGCGATACTGGTATCGAGTGACGGCAACAGCATCGACAGTGACAGGCTGGCCAGTGCCCAGCGGCTCGGTGGCGCTTGGGCGGCGGTTGTTGTGGAGAGAGTGTTCATGGATTAGGCCTTGCGCTCGGTGATGGGCGAAAGCCTATGCCTGAGTGAGATAAGGCGGAAGACGCAGCATTTGCACTTTATAGCTGCAGCAAACGCCATCCCAGGTGCGCAGCGTGCTACCGTTGCCCAATGTCGACGCCTGATCTGAACCTGCTGATTACCCTGGACGCCCTGCTCGCCGAAGGCAGCGTGGCGCGCGCGGCCCAGCGTTTGCACTTGAGCCCCTCGGCGATGAGCCGGGCCCTGGCTCGTTTGCGCACCACCACCGGCGACCCGCTGCTGGTGCGGGCCGGGCGCAGCCTGGTACCGACGCCACGGGCCATCGAGCTGCGCGAACAGGTGCGCCAACTGGTGCAGGACGCCAGCGCCGTGTTGCGCCCCGTCGAACAGCTGGACATCGGGCATCTGGTGCGCACTTTCACGCTGCGCACCAGCGACGGATTTGTCGAAAACTTCGGCCCGGCATTGATCCAGCGCCTGGCCGCAGAGGCGCCCGGTGTGCGCGTGTACTTCCTGCAAAAGCTCAGCAAGGACAGCGCCCCCCTGCGCGAGGGAAGCGTCGACCTGGACACTGGCGTGGTCGAGCCAGGGACCAGCCCCGAGCTGCACACTCGCCTGCTGTTCGAGGATCGTTTTGTCGGCGTGGTACGCCACGGGCACCCCTTGAGCCAGGGCAAAATCAGCGTTGCCCGGTACATGGACGGGCAACACGTGCTGGTTTCCCGTCGGGGCCTGGCCAAGGGGCTGCTGGATCAAACCTTCAATAGCCAGGGCCTGCAACGCAACATCGCGACCCTGGTCAGTGGATTCGCTGCGGCGTTGGCGCTGACCCGCGACTCGCAGTTGATCGCCACGGTGCCCGAGCGCCATACCCGGCACTTGCGCAGTGAGCTGTTCAGTTTCACCTTGCCACTGCCCACCCCGGCCATCGGCCTGTCGCTGATCTGGCACCCACGAATGGACGCCGACCCTGCCCATCGCTGGCTGCGCGGCTGCATACGCGAGGTGTGTACCCAGGTGCTTGCTCAACCCGACACGTTGAGCAAGATCGTTCAAGCCTGAAGCCAACAACCCTTCTATGATTTCGCCATCAACCTGCTCAAGGACGGTGGCAAACCATGGCGACGCACAAGCTCTTCTGGCAAGACCCTTATCGAACCGAGCTGCAAACGCGGGTCACCGCGGTCGAGGGGGATGCGGTGTGTCTCGAACAGACAGTGTTCTTTGCCTTTTCCGGTGGCCAGGAGAGTGACAGCGGAACCCTCGCGGGCCTTGCAGTGCTGGCGGCGGAAAAACACGGCCTGGAGATTGTCTACACCCTGCCCACCGGGCATGGCCTGCAGGTGGGCAGCGAGGTCGAGATGCGCATTGACTGGGCGCGGCGCTATCGCTTGATGCGCCTGCACTTTGCCGCGGAAATGGTCCTGCAACTGGTCTACCAGCTTGAACCGGACATCACTCGCATCGGTGCCCATATCTCGGCCGACAAGGCGCGCATCGACTTTGCCCGCGAGACCAGCATCGCCACCCTCTTCCCGCAGATCGAGTCCCAGGTCGTTGCCTTGTTAAGCGCCGACCTGCCCATCATCACCGCCTTCAGCGATGAAGCCGCGCAGCGCCGCTACTGGCACGTCGAAGGATTTGCGCGAATGGCCTGTGGTGGCACTCACCCACGCTCCACCGGGGAAATCGGCGCCCTCAAGCTCAAGCGCAAGAACACCGGCAAAGGCAAGGAGCGCATCGAAATCACGTTGCTCTAGGCGTCGCTGGCAAGCCAGCTCCCACAGGTTGAGTAGGTGTACCCAAAATCTGCGAACACCCAGAACCACTGTGGGAGCGGGCTTGCCCGCGATGGGGCCGGCCCATTCAACATCGATGATGCCTACACCAACATGCCCAACCAGGCCGACAGCAGCAGCAACACCGCCAACCCACGGTTCATCCGCACAAGCGCCCGGGGCGAACGCAATACCCGGGCGCTGCCCACGCCCAACAGCGCCCACAGGGTCATGCACGGCAGGCAGGTCAGGAGGAACAACAGTGACAACAGCAGCATCCGCGACGCCTGTTCCCCGTCGCCGGCAAACACGCTCGCCACGGCCACCGCCATCATCCAGACTTTGGGGTTGATCACTTGCAGGGCCGCGGCGCCGAGCACGCCCATACCGGCGTCACGCGTGTCGGTCGAATCCAGCGCCGGCGGCGGACTGCGAAAGATCTGCCAGGCCAACCAGCTCAGCCACAACGCCCCGGCCCAAACCATCGCCTGTTGCACGCGCGGGAACCGCAGCAGCGTCTCACCCAGCCCGAGCCCGACACTCAACACCACCAGCGCCGCCGCGACACAGGCGCCGAGAATAATCGGCAGGGTGGCAACCAATCCGCGCCGGGAACCGTGACTCAGGACCAGGATATTGAGTGGCCCCGGGGTGATCGAGGCCACGAAGGCAAACAACAGAAAAGGCAGGAACGACAGCATGGCAGGGACTCCTTGATCAGACAGGGGTCCATGCTCGCGCGCCGGCGGGGGTCAGTCTGGAAGGTTTGAGCAGCGCTTGCGGTAATCGGCCGGGGTGAGCCGATAGGCACGGCGGAACCAGCGCCCCAGATGACTCTGATCGGCAAAACCCAGGGCGCTGGCAACCTGAGCCGGGGTTTCGCCCCGCGCCAGCCACAAGCGCGCCCGGGCCAGGCGCAGCTGGATCAGATAGGCATGGGGCGCCAGCCCGAACGCCGCCTTGAAGGCGCGGCTCAGGCGAAAACGGTCGACGCCACAGACCTGGGCCAATTGATCCAGGCCGATGTCTTCAAAGGCGTGGGCCTGCAGGTAGTCGCGCGCCACCTGGGCCACCCGTGGCAGGCGCGGATCATAGGTCTGGCGCTGACGCCAGTCGAGGTGCCGGGTGAGCGCGGCCAACAAGTTGTCGGTGGCGCTCTGGCGCACGATACGCAACTCGCCCCGGTGCAGCGCCTGGAAAGCCTGGCCAATGCACATTGCCAGGCCCGGATCCTGGCTCAGGGTGTCGGCGAAGCCCAACTGGCTGTGCTCCGGCACCTGCTCGAACAGCAAGCGCAGCTGCTGCTCCAGCCACGCCGGATCGAAGTACAGCATGGAGTAGGTGAAACCTTCCTCGGTCGGGGCCTGCCCATCGTGGATTTCCCCCGGCTCCAGCATGAACACCTTGCCAGGCGTACTGAGGTGGCGCACCCGCCGGCAATTGAACTGCTGCACCCCCTGCTCGGTGATCCCCACCAGGAAGCTGTCGTGCCAATGCGGGTCATAGGCGTGGCCCTGGAAATGCGCGCGGATCGACTCGATCCCAGTGTCGGGATCCTGGGACAGTTCGATCCAGTGGTGATCGTCCATGGTGCCTCCGGCGCCAGCCCTGGGCAAAAAATTCGGGCGATCAACTTACCGCGCTTTGCACCACGCTGTTTAGAAGATTTGTGCAGCTCATCCCGCCGCCGGAAAAATCCTCGTCGCCACCAGGCCGGCCATTGCCAGCAGGCAAGCCAGCCCTAGCCCATAGGCAATCGTGCGCCATGGCTGCCAGCCGCCGAGGTACATCAGGGTGTGCAGCACCCGGGCACTGGTGAACAGGCAAAACAACCCGGGTGCGAGCTGGTCATCGGCTTCCAGGGCCAGACACAAGCCGCCCAGCGCAAAGAACAGCGGAATGTTTTCCAGGTCATTGGCCCAGGCTTTGCCGGCCCGTTGTACCTGGGGCAGTTCCTGGATTAGCGCCGGGCGCTGGAAAAATCGCGCATCCTCAGCGTTGGTGAACACCCGGTGGCGGATACGATAGAACCCCTGATAGCAGGAGATGGCCAACATCTTCCCGAACAACAGCAGCACACACAGGGCATAGACGTGCAGCGTGCTGTTCATCCCTGCCCCCTGGCGCTGGGCTTGGCGCAAAAGCCATTGACCACCAGGTACAGCAGCGGGCCGATCGAGACGAAGATCGCGGTGAGCAGCAAATACGGCAGCACCGATACCAAGGAGCGGCCCTTGGCCCGGGCGTCCCGGTACATCCAGACGCCGGCCATGCCCGCCAGCAGGTAGAGATCGATGACCACCTGGGCGGTATCCGGCCGGGACAAAAGGCCCATCCCGAACGCCAGCAGCGATTGCTCGGCGATCAACAGGGTCCAGCCGGTGTACAGGGAAAATCCGCTCAAGGCGGCCAGGGCGAGATAGGGTCGAGACATGCGGTGCTTCCTGCAATCGGCGGTTGATGAGCAGCAAGTTAGTGCTATCGTCGCCCGGCCCTCAATGACCTCTGAGGTCATGGACGCCTACCCTTCGCACGGCCAGAGTCAACGTATGGATATCCGCCCCTTTCCCCGCACGACACCCCCGACCACCGCCGGCGAGCAGTTGCGCCTGCTGCGCCGCCAGGCCCGCCTGAGCCAGCTCGACCTCGCCTTGATCGCGGGGGTTTCCCAGCGTCACCTGAGCTGCATCGAAACCGGCCGCGCCCAGCCGAGCCCCGGCACCCTGCACAACCTGCTGACCGCCCTGGAGGCACCCTTGGAGCAGTGCAACCGCGTGTTCCTGGCATCCGGTTATGCGCCGCGCTACGAAGCGACGCCCCTGACGGCGCCGCCCATGGAGGCGGTGCGCGGCGCGATCAGCCATGTCCTGCACGCCAACAATCCCGCACCGGCGATTGTCCTGGGCAGCCACTGGCAAGTGCTGGCCGCCAACGCCAGCACTGCCGTGCTCTTCAACCTGGTCGGACTGCCGGCCGATGCGGCGGTGGAGCTCAACCTGCTGGTGACGCTGCTGCAGCCGGGCGGACTGGGCGACCATTTGCGCAACGCCGAGGAGATCCGCAGCCTGGCCTGGCAGCGCGCAACCCGCGAGGCCCTGGCCAACCCGACCCTGGCCCAGCTCCTGGACACCCTGCCCGCCCCGGCCAACCCGCTGCCGATGACGGCCGAACTACCACCGCTGGTACTGACGCGCATTGACTGCGCCCAGGGTGAACTGAACTTCCTGTCGACCTTCACCACCTTCGGCATGCCCCAGGACATCACCCTGAGCTCACTGCGCATCGAACACCTGATTCCAGCCGATGCCCAGACCTGGCAAATCATGACCCGGGCGTATGAGCAGTCGCTGCAAGGCAACACCGAGGGGTGAGGCTGCGCTCCCACAGGTCTGGTGGCCGTATGCAAAATCTGCAAGCAACCAAAGCCACTGTGGGGCTGGGCCGGGCGGCGCTCCGCTAGCCCGGGAAGGCAGTGTGCCAGGAACCATAAATGTTGGCTGTAGCGGCCCCATCGCGGGCAAGCCCGCTCCCACAAAGGAAATTCATACACTAGGAAAAAAGCAGGCCGGCCGGTAGGCCGCCTCGCCCGCCCTTACCACTCAGGCCGACCGGCAGGTCGCCGTGCTTTTGCTCTTGATCTTGATCTTGATCTACTCGCCCCTTCGGCAGGCTGAGCGAAGGTGTCCATCCGGGGGGAGGCGCGTAGCGCCGTGCGGCGGAGCCGCATGCATCGAGAGGAGGTGCAGCGAAGCAAACCGGAGGCGATGCCCCCGGATGGATACCGTATCGAAGGGACCCCGAGCCTTGGCGAGGGGCCGAACGCTGGGGCTGAGACTTTTTGGGTACTTTTGTGTCGTTTGACAAAAGTGCCTCGCCGTAAGGGCGAAACCCTAAGCCGCCATCACCGCAGCAACGGATATACCCATAAAACCAGGACTTCACCCACTGCGCTGTAGACCGCTTCTAACCTGCCAGACCGCCACCTTGCGTGGCGGTCCAGGGCCAAGGCCTTACTTGTCGGTCTTGATGCTGGTCCAGACCCGGGTACGCACCCGCTCCAGCTTTTGTGGCAACGGTTGCACCACGTACAGGGTTTTCAACGCCTCGCTGGTGGGCGTCAGGTTGGGGTTGCCGGTAATTTCCGGGTTGATCAGCGCCAGAGAGTCTTTGTTCGCATTGGGGTAACCGAGGAAGTCACTGATGGGGGCGATGACTTTCGGGTCCAGCAGGTTGTTGAGAAACTCGTGGGCCTCGGAGACGTTTTTTGCGCTCTTGGGGATGGCAAAGGTATCGAACCAGATCGGTGCGCCCTCCTTGGGCAGGCGCCAATCGACCACCACGCCGTTGCCGGATTCCTTGGCGCGGTTGCCGAACTGATAAAAGCTGCCGGAGTAACCGATGGCCACGCAAATATCGCCATTGGCGATGTCGGTCATGTACTTGGCCGAGTTGAAATAAGCCACGTAAGGGCGAACCTTGAGCAGCAGGGCCTTGGCCTTCTCGTAGTCATCCGGGTTCTGGCTGTTGGGGTCCAGCCCCAGGTAATGCAGGGCCAATGGCAGGATTTCCGTTGGCGAATCGAGCATGGCCACGCCGCAGGCTTTCAACTTCTCCATGTTTTCTGGCTTGAACACCAGGTCCCAACTGTCCACGGGGGCATTTTCACCGAGGGCGGCCTTGACCTTGGCCGGGTTGAAACCAATCAGCACCGTGCCATACATGTACGGCACGCCGTACTGGTTGCCCGGGTCGTTCTGGTTCAGCAACTTGAGCAAGACCGGGTCCTGGTGCTGCCAGTTGGGTAATTTCGACTTGTCGAGTTTCTGGAACACCCCGGCCTTGATCTGGGTCTCGAGAAACTGGTTGGAGGGCACCACCAGGTCGTAACCCGAGTTGCCGGTCAGCAACTTGGCCTCCAGGGATTCGTTGGTGTCGAAGGTGTCCCAGGTGACCTTGATGCCACTTTGCTTGGCAAAGTCCTTGGGCACGGACGGCAGGATGTAGTCCGCCCAGTTGTACACCCTCAATTCGCGCTGTTCGGCGTGCACGGCGCTGGCCAGCAGCGTCAGCCCACACAAGGTGGCGCCCAGAATACGGTTCATCGTGACCATGAATGGTTTCCCCAAATGCGGCGTTAGTTCGACGGTTTTTATGTTCTGTAAACGGCAGCGGGTTTAACGATAGCCAAGGGCAGGCGAATCCGGATTCTAGTTAGGGTTTGAGTGCACGTTCCGGGATCGGCCAACTGCTCCGATTGTTGCCCAGGGCCGCAGCGGGACACAGTGCGGCCTTGGCCAAAAGGGGATCGTAATGGCCAAAATAAATGGCCATTTGGCTCAATGCGCGGCTATACCTGCGGCTGGTGGCTGGTCACGCAATGGATGCCGCCACCGCCGGCGCTGATCGCGTCAATGTCCAGTTGCACCACTTCGCGGTCCGGGTAGAGCTGGGTCAGCAACTCAAGGGCCCGGCGATCGGCTGCCCGGTCACCAAACTGCGGCGCCAGCACGGCGCCGTTGATCACGAAGTAGTTGATGTAGCCGGCGGCAAAATCCGGGTTGTTTTTACTGAACTTGTTGTTGTGTGCAAAAGGGGACAGATTTATTTAGCTCCCGATTTAATTGGCTCCCGTCAAATAAATCTATCCCCTTTGGGGAAGGTGCTCCAACCCGACAAGAGGCCGCGGTAGCTTACTCTTCCAGACGCCCGCTCCCCTCGCGATCCTGCCGGTAGTGCCGGGCCAGGGGAAATGCCGGCAACCAGGACTCGCGACGGATCACCCAGCTTTCATAGGTGGGCATCAACTGGTCAGGGGCATCCAGGGAACCCAGGTTGACTTCCACTTCGTCGGCGCTGCGGGCGAACACCGACGAGCCGCAGCGCGGGCAGAAAAACCGCCCGGCGTAATCCCGCGTTTCGCCAGTGATGGTCACCGCCGCTTCGGGAAATATCGCAGAGGCGTGAAACAGCGCGCCGTGGTGCTTGCGACACTCCAGGCAATGACACAGCCCAACCCGATAGGGCTGGCCCGCCGCTTCGATGCGTACATCGCCACATAGGCAACCGCCGGTGAATCGGTGCATGGTCGTGCTCCTGATGCAAGTCATCGATCAGCGCAGCCGAGTGACTCCCCGGTGCGATCCTGTCGAGGGTAAAAATAGCAGCTGGACAACCGTGCCGGATCGCATCAACCCAATACCGGAATCACCCGCGACGGCTTCACCGACTTAAACGAAAAACTCGAATAAATCTCCTTCACCGCTGGCAAGGTCTGCAGCACTTCGCGGGCGAATTCGCCGAAGGACTCCAGGTCCTTGGCCACCACTTCCAAGAGGAAATCGTAGCGTCCGGAGACGTTGTGGCAGGCGACTATTTCCGGGATCTGCAGCAGGCGCTGTTCGAACGTGCGGGCCATTTCCTGGTTGTGGGATTCCATCATTACGCTGACAAAAGCCGTCACGCCATACCCCAGGGCCTTGGGCGAGAGGATCGCCTGGTAGCCGGTGATCACCCCGCTTTCCTCGAGGATTTTCACCCGGCGCCAGCACGGCGAAGTGGTCAGCGCTACCTGGTCCGCCAGTTCGGCGGTAGTCAGGCGGGCGTTGCCTTGCAGGGCGTTCAGTAGGGCTTTGTCAGTACGATCCAGGCCGGCGGGCATATCTTGCCTCTTAATCTTGTTTTTATGGGTTTGTATTCCAATTAGCCGTTTATAAACGGGCAAGTTTGGAATTTATCGCGTTGAATTTGAGCATAGCATTGTAGGAAATCAGGGAGCGTTACCCATGGACAATAAAAACAACGAACTTGGCTTTTCTACCCGTGCGATTCACCACGGCTACAACCCGCTGGATCACCAAGGGGCGTTGATCCCGCCGATCTACCTCACGTCCACCTTCACCTTCCCCACCGCCGAATACGGCGCCGGCTGTTTTGCCGGCGAACAACCCGGGCATTTCTACACGCGGATTTCCAACCCGACCCTGGCGCTGCTGGAGTCGCGCATGGCGACCCTGGAAAACGGCGAGGCGGCCGTGGCCTTCAGTTCCGGCATGGGCGCGATTGCCGCGACCCTCTGGACCTTGCTGCGCCCGGCGGACGAAATCATCGTCGACCGCACCCTGTATGGCTGCACCTTCGCCCTGCTGCACCACGGCATCGGCGAGTTCGGGGTCAAGGTGCGGCATGTCGACCTGTCCAACCTCAGCGAGTTGCGCGCAGCGATCAGCCCGGCCACGCGGATGATCTACTGCGAAACACCGGCCAACCCGACCATGCAACTGGTGGACATCGCCGCCGTGGCCGAGATCTCCCGGCAGCACCCGCAGGTCACCCTGGTGGTGGACAACACCTATTGCACCCCTTACCTGCAACGCCCACTGGAGCTGGGCGCGGACGTGGTGGTGCACTCGGCCACCAAGTACCTCAGCGGCCATGGCGATATCACCGCCGGGATCGTGGTCAGCAGCCAGGCGCTGGCTGACCGTATCCGCTTGCAGGGCCTCAAGGACCTGACCGGCGCGGTGATGTCGCCCCAGGATGCTTTCCTGCTGATGCGCGGGCTCAAGACCCTGGCCCTGCGCATGGAGCGCCATTGCAGCAACGCCCAGGTGATCGCCGAGTATCTGCAGGCGCACCCGGCAGTCGAGTGGGTGACCTACCCTGGCCTGGCGTCCTTTCCCCAGCACCAACTGGCCTCACGGCAAATGAAATTGCCCGGCGGCATGATCGCCTTCGAACTCAAGGGTGGCCTGGTCGACGGCCGGCGCTTCATGAATGCCCTGCAGCTGTTCAGCCGCGCGGTCAGCCTGGGCGACGCCGAGTCCCTGGCCCAGCACCCGGCCAGCATGACCCACTCCACCTACTCCCCGGAGCAACGCGCCGAACACGGTATTTCCGAAGGGCTGGTACGCTTGTCGGTGTGGCTGGAGGACATCGCCGACCTGCTGGCCGACGTCACCCAGGCCCTCGACGCTTGCGCCTGAGGGAGGCCAACGATGACTACCCCAGACCTGCTCCATCAGGGCCTGCCCTGCGCCCAGGATGAAGACCCGCAAGAAACCCGCGAGTGGCTCGACGCCCTGGCCTCGACCCTCGCCGCCTGTGGCCCTGAGCGCGCCCGCTACCTGCTCAAGCGCCTGCAAGAGTACGCCGGCGAACACGGCATCAACCGCGACGCCCAGGCCTTTTCCGCCTATCGCAACACCCTGTCGCTGGAGCAACAGGGCACCTACCCCGGTGACCTGCTGCTGGAGGAGCGCATCACCGGCCTGCTGCGCTGGAACGCCCTGGCCATGGTGGTCCGGGCCAACCATGCCTACGGTGAACTGGGCGGCCACATCGCCAGTTACGCCTCGGCGGCAGAGATCTTCGAGGTGGGTTTCCAGCACTTTTTCCGTGGCGATGGCGACGATGGCCAGCGCAACGCCGACCTGGTGTTTTTCCAGCCGCACTCGGCACCCGGGGTCTATGCCCGGGCCTTTCTCGAAGGGCGCTTGAGCGAGGAGCAACTGGCCAACTATCGCCAGGAAATCAACGGTCCCGGACTGTGCTCCTACCCTCACCCGTGGCTGATGCCGGACTTCTGGCAGTTCCCCACCGGCTCCATGGGCATCGGCCCGATCAGCGCGGTGTACCAGGCGCGGTTCATGCGCTACCTGCAGCACCGCGAGTTGCTGCAGACCGAGGGCCGGCATGTCTGGGGGGTGTTTGGCGACGGCGAGATGGACGAGCCCGAGTCCATCGCCGGCCTGTCCCTGGCAGCCCGCGAACAATTGGACAACCTGACCTTTATCGTCAACTGCAACCTGCAACGCCTGGACGGCCCGGTGCGCGGCAACGGCCAGATCATCCAGGAACTCGAAGCGCTGTTCGCCGGTGCCGGCTGGAACGTGATCAAGGTGCTGTGGGGTTCTGAGTGGGATGCGCTGTTTGCCCGCGACACCGACAACGTGCTGCTCAAGCGCCTGGCAGCCACCCCGGACGGCGAATACCAGACCCTTGGCGCCCATGACGGTGCCTATAACCTGGAGCACTTCTTCCAGAAGGACCCGCAAGTGCGGCGCCTGGTGGAACACATGAGCGTCGAGGAGATCAATGGCCTGAAACGCGGCGGCCACGACTTGCGCAAACTGCACGCCGCCTTCGCCGCCGCCAAGGCCTGCAAGGGCCGGCCGACGGTAATCCTGGCCAAGACCAAAAAGGGCTATGGCATCGGTGCGGCCGGCGAGTCGCGGATGACCGCGCACCAGGCGAAAAAACTCGATGTCGCCGCCCTCCTGGCGTTCCGCGACCGCTTCCATCTGCCGCTGTCGGACCAGGATGTCGAACAGTTGCGCTTCTATCGTCCGCCCGAGGACAGCGCCGAAATGCGCTACCTGCGCGCCCGGCGCCAGGCCCTCGGCGGTCCGCTGCCGGCGCGCAAGAGCGCTGCGCCGCAGATTCCGGTGCCGGCGCTGGCGCTGTCGGGCGGTTTTGCTCTCAAGGCGCAAGGCAAGGAAATGTCCACCACCATGGCCGCCGTGCGCCTGCTGACGGCCTGGCTCAAGGCGCCAGAGTTGGGGCCGCGAGTGGTGCCGATCGTCGCCGATGAAGCACGCACCTTTGGCATGGCCAGCCTGTTCCGCCAGATCGGCATCTACTCGCCCCACGGCCAGTTGTACGAACCGGAAGACAGCGGCTCGATCCTCTCCTACCGGGAGTCGCGCAATGGCCAGTTGCTGGAAGAAGGCATCACCGAGGCCGGCGCCCTGTCCTCCTGGGTCGCGGCCGCGACCTCCTATTCAGTACACGGCGTGCCGATGCTGCCGGTGTACATCTACTATTCGATGTTCGGCTTCCAGCGGGTCGGCGACTTGATCTGGGCCGCCGCCGACCAGCGCTCCCGGGGCATTTTGCTCGGCGCCACGGCGGGCCGGACCACCCTCGGTGGCGAGGGCCTGCAACACCAGGACGGCTCCAGCCTGGTGATGGCGGCGATGGTGCCCAACTGCCGTGCCTGGGACCCGTGTTTTGCCGGGGAACTGGCGGTGATCCTCGACCACGCGGCCCGGCGCCTGCTGGAACAGCAGTGCGACGAGTTCCACTACGTCGCGGTGATGAACGAAAACTACCCGCAGCCGAGTCTCGATGACAGCCAGCACGCCGATGTCCTGCGCGGCCTGTATCGCTATTCGCGCAGTTGCACCGAGCCGTCGCAAATTCGCCTGCGCCTGGTGGGCTCCGGGGCGATATTGCGCGAAGTACTCGCGGCCAGCGAGTTGCTCGCCAAGGACTGGGGCATTCACACCGAGGTGTTCAGCGCCACCAGCTTCAGCGAACTGGCGCGCGAGGCCCGCGAGGTCGAGCGCGACAACCGCCTGCAGACCGGCGAGCCGCGCAGCAGCCATCTGCAGCAACAGCTCGGCGGTCGCCAACCGATCATCGCCGCCAGCGATTACGTGCGTGCCTGGCCGCAACTGATCGGCCAGTACCTGGAGGCGCCCTACACCACCCTGGGCACCGACGGGTTTGGCCGCAGCGACAACCGCGCCAACCTGCGGCAGTTCTTTGAGGTGGATCAGCACAGCATTGTCCTGGCCGGATTAAAAAGTCTGGTGGACCACGATGGCCTCGACGCTGGCATACTCAGCGAGGCGATCGGCCGCTACTGCCCCGATCCAGCGCGCAGCGCGCCCTGGGATCGCTGAATCAACTGCAAGACCTTTATGAGTCATTACCCACAGGAGTGGAACACCATGAGTCGTATCAATAAAAAAACCACCCAACTGCTCAGCGCCATGATCCTTGCCGGCCTGTCCTGCCATGCCCTGGCTGAGGACACCATCCGCATCGGCATCGCCGGACCGAAAACCGGCCCGGTAGCGCAATACGGTGACATGCAGTTCAGCGGTGCCCGCATGGCCATCGAGCAGATCAACGCCCGTGGCGGCGTCGACGGCAAACAGCTGGTGGCCGTGGAATACGACGATGCCTGCGATCCCAAGCAGGCGGTGGCGGTAGCCAACAAAGTAGTCAACGACGGCATCAAGTACGTGGTCGGGCACCTGTGCTCCAGCTCCACCCAGCCAGCTTCGGATATCTATGAAGACGAAGGCATCGTGATGATCACTCCGGCCGCGACCAGCCCGGAACTGACCGCTCGCGGCTACAGGATGATCTTCCGCACCATCGGCCTGGACAACGCCCAGGGCCCGGCAGCGGCGCGCTACATCGTCGGCCTGAAACCGGCCAATGTCGCGGTGCTGCACGACAAGCAGCAGTACGGTGAAGGCATCGCCACCTCGGTGCGCGAGATCCTCGGCAAGGAAGGCATCAAGGTGGCGATGTTCGAAGGCATCAACGTCGGCGAACGCGACTACTCCTCGATCCTGACCAAGCTCAAGCAGGCCAATGTCGACTTCGTGTACTTCGGCGGCTACCACCCGGAAATGGGCCTGCTGTTGCGCCAGGCCAAGGAAAAAGGCCTCAGCGCCCGCTTCATGGGCCCGGAAGGCGTGGGTAACGACTCGATCTCGCAGATCGCCAAGGACGCTGCCGAAGGCATGCTGGTAACCCTGCCTAAATCCTTCGACCAGGACCCGGCCAACCAGGCGCTGGTAGCGGCCTTCACCGCGAAACAGGAAAACCCCAGCGGCCCGTTTGTCCTGCCGACCTACTCGGCGGTGGACGTGATTGCCGGCGCAATCGTCGCGGCCAAGAGCGAAGACCCGGAAAAAGTCGCCGCGGCGATCCACAGCGGCACCTTCAAAACCCCTACCGGCGACCTGAGCTTCGACGAAAAAGGCGACCTCAAGGACTTCAAGTTCGTGGTCTACGAATGGCACTACGGCAAGCCGAAGACCGAAGCTGGGCAAAGCGCCGGTCTCTGAAGCTATGCCGAAACTGTAGGAGCGGGTGCCCGCTTGCGGTGCCCGCTCCAGGTTCAGTGGTCGTATGTGGATTTTCCGAACACCCAAAAAACACTGTAGGAGCGAGCCTGCTCGCGATGGTCGTCAACGATAACGCGCGCTGCCTGAAACAACGCGTCGCTCTTGAGATCATCGCGAGCAAGCTCGCTCCCACCTATGTCTCACAAAAAACACCGGATCTTCGCTTGATGCCGATCAGTTAAGCAATTTGCGCAGTACCTGTAGCATCTGTCGCTTAATTAGGGTCCAGCAACCCACCGTGCCAGTTACGCGATACCTGGCTGCCGGTGAACTTCGCGACCACCGTGCCCTGGGCCACCAGGCGGTCCCGATGGCGGGTGACCATCCGTCCGGCCTGTTCGGCCAGCAGCACCACCTCGGAAGACGGATCACCCGGACGCCCGATAATCCGCGCAAATCGCTGCCCTTGCTCGACGAAATCCCCCAGCGCCTTCTCAAACACCAGCACCCCGGGCTGCGGTGCCAGGATGGTTTCCATCTGGCCCATGTCCATGGCCTCGACAGGCCAGTCCACAGGCTCACGCGCCTCATCGATGACGCCATGGCCACACAGCCAGGCATACAAGCCCTCAGCGTCCTGCGCGGCATCGGCATCGCTGACATCGCCCTGCCCACGCAGCTCCAGGGTCGCGGCCATTTGCCGCTGGTTCACGCCTGCACGCAGCCAGGGGCTGATCAGGGTTTCTTCGAAAGAACCGTCACCGCCGTCATCCCAGATGATTGCCACGTCCATGCGCATCGCCGCCGCCAGCGCGCGGCCGCGAGGCCAGAAACTGCGGTGCAGGTAGAGGTATGGCAGGGCTTCGTCGTCGGTGTGCAAGTCCAGCACCACGTCGGCGCTGGAGGCCAGTTGCACCAGGTTTTTTTGCCAGTGCTGGACCACGGTCGACGGCTGGGCCATCGCCGCCGACTGGTCGAAACCGCGGTTGAAATTGTGTCCCGTGGCATCGTGGAAACGCCCGAGAATCCGCCCCTGGCGAAACTGCCCGATGCCCAGAGGATTGGCCTGGGGCACCACCGTCACCGAGCCCTTGAGCCGACCTGCGGCTTGGGCCCGGGCCAACTTGGGCATCAGCAGGTGCAGCACCAGCATGCCGGCGATTTCATCGGCATGTACCCCGGCCTGCAGGTGCACGGCAGGGGCCTGGCCGGCGCCGGCGTAACGCCAGGCGCCGACCCGCACCGGGTCGCCGTTATTGTTCGGCACACTGAATGAAATATCCTCGACCATCCGCCTGTCCTCCCCTGTTCATGGCTGCTGCTCAATGGATTGCCGGTCGCGTTCGGCCTGCTCCGGCGTCGCCGGCGGATACAGCGGCTGCGAGACCGAACACTCGGCCCCGACCACCTCCTGGCTGCCATGCCGCCCAAAGATCATCGCCAGGGTGCCGCTGACCGCGATCAACCCGGCGCCGATGATCAGCGAGCCGTCCAGCAGCGTGCCCCAGACCAGGCTCGACAGGGCAAACGCCCAGATCAGCCCGGTGTATTCGAAAGGTGCGAGCAAGGTCGCGGTGGCCCGCTGGAAGCTGGCGAACAGCAGGAACTGGCCGATCCCGCCTACCAGCCCCGCCGCAAGCATGCCCAGCCAGGCCGGGGTCGGCGCCGGGGTGTGGGTCCAGGGCAACGCCACCAGCATGCACACCACAAACACCACATTGGTGATCAGCATCTGTTCCAGTACCGAGGTCTGTTCATCGACCTGGCGCAACTGGATGTAAGTGAAGGCCCAGCACATGGCGGCCAGCAGGGTCAGTACCACCGGCCACGGGTCCTGGATCTGGGTCGGGCGGCAGGCGATCACCACCCCGACAAAACCGATGATCAGGCTCAGCCACTGCCAGGCGTTGGCGCGCTCCTTGAGCATCACCGCCGCCAGCATCGTGACCATGATCGGCGCCGAGAAATACAGGGTGGTCATCTCCGCCAGGGTCAGGTCGCGGGCGGCGGTGTAATACAGCAGCCAGGCGACAATCGACAGCAAGCCGCGCACCACCAGCAAGCGCCGGCTTGGCGAGCGCCAGGCCCGTTGTACCAGTTGCAGGCGGCCCACCAGCAGGCAGGCAACGACCACCACCAGGCTGCGCCAGAACAGGATGCTGACCACCGAATAATCGGCCACCAACCACTTGATGCCGGCGTCCTGCAGGGCCAGGAAGGCGTAGCCCAGGGTGCACAGGCCAATGCCTTGCAATGAGCGGTCGACCCGCGAGCTACTCATCACACCGACCTGCGCACGGGAGTACCACGGCGTTCGGCGAACGCAAACAGCGCCTCGATCAGGAACGTCAGGCAGACATACACCAGTGCCACCAGCAGCAACGGTTCATAGACCTGCAGGGTCTGGGCGCGCACGACGTTGGCGGCGCCCAGCAGGTCGATCACCGCGATGGTCGAGGCCAGCGCCGTGGACTTGAGCAGCATCACGCACTCCCCGGCCAGGGTCGGCAACAGCAGGCGCATGGCCCGGGGCAGGCGCACCCGCAGCAGCGCCTGGCGCGCCGTCATGCCAAAGGCCGAGGCCGCTTCCATCTCGCCCTTGGGCACCGCCAGCAGGCCGCCGCGAATCACTTCACCGACATAGGCCCCCACCGACAGCACCAGGGCGAACACGATGTACCAGTAGCCATCGCGCAGGTAGGGCCACAGGAAGCTGGCGCGCAGCAGCGGGAACTGGGCAAACAGGCTGCCCAGGCCGTAGTAGAAAATGTAGATCTGGATCAGCAGCGGCGTTCCGCGCCACAGGCTGGTGTAGAGCAGGCTGGCCTTGGCCAGCAGACGGTTTTTCGAGATCCGCGCCAGGGCCACCAGCACCGCCAGGACGAAGCCCAGCACGCTGGCGATCAGCAGGATGCTGATGGTGGTCTGCAACCCTCGGCCCAACAGGGCGGCGTACTCGATTATCCACGCTGCAATCATCTCATTCACTCAGCCAAAGGCATCCAGCGACGAATGCGTCGCTCCAGCCGTCCCGACAGGTAGTTGGACAGTAGCGTCACCGCGTAATACAGCGCGGCGGCGGTGAGGTAGAACAGCAGGTAATGGCGGGTCGAACCCGCGCCCTGCTTGGCGGTGTACAGCAACTCGTTGGTGCCGACCACGCTGATCAGGGCGCTGTCCTTGATCAGGTTGATCCACAGGTTGGCCATCCCGGCCATCGCGTAGGGCGCCATGATCGGCAGGGTGACGCGACGGAACAGGCCAAAGCCGCTGAGGCCGAAGGCTCTTCCCGCCTCGATCAGGCCAAAGGGGATTGCCTGGATCGCCGCGCGGAAAATCTCCGAGGCGTACGCCCCCTGCACCAGCCCCAGGACGAGGATCGCCGCGAGCGGCCCGCTGACGTCTATCGCGTCGTAGCCCATGTGGGCCATGAGTGCGTTGAGCAGCATGGAGCCGACGTAGTACAGCAGCAGGATCAGCAGTAGCTCCGGGATCGCGCGGAACAAGGTGGTGTAGCCGCGCATCAGGGCCGCGATCGGTTTCGGCGCGCCCAACTTGAGGCAGGCCACCACCAGCCCGATCAACAACCCGACCACAAACGCCCCGGCGGATATCTGCAGGGTCATCCACAACCCACGCAACAAGGCCCCGCCCCATCCTCGTTCGCTGAAGCCGATCAATTCGAACATTGCAGGCATTTCACTCTCCGGTTACTGACCTTCAACCGCCTATGGCGGTCTGGCCCCATCGCGGACAAGCCTGGAGCGAGCTTGCTCGCGAAGGACTCAGGAGCGCCGCGTTGAATCAGGCTCGGCGCGTTATCGTTGACGACCATCGCGAGCAAGCTCGCTCCTACAAAGACCGGGTTCACAACATCAGCATGTGCACCGCCGCACTCCTTGTGGGAGCTGGCGCCCGCTTGCGGCTTGCCAGCGATGGCGGCCTCAGCCACGGCGACCCGGTTTGTCGTCAGAAGGCAGGTTTCACGCTGGTTCCGAAATAGTGCTGCGACAGGTCGTCATAGTCCTTGCTTGCCAGCAGGGTCTGGATCGCCTGGTCGAGGCGCGCCTTGAGGGCGGCGTCGTCCTTGCGCAGGCCGGCGCCGACGCCTTTGCCGAAGATCGGGTCGTACGGCACGGTGCTCAGGTACGCGAGGTCCTTGGCATCGGCGGTCTTGACGAACTCGGTCATGGCGGTGCCGTCGGCCATCATCAGGTCAAGACGCCCGGCGATCAGGTCGGCGTTGGCCGAGTCCTGGGTGTCGTAGTACTTCACGTCGGCGATTTTTTCGTACTTGGCCTTCAGGTAGCTGGCGCTGACGGTGGAGTTCTGCACGCCGATGATCTTGCCCTTGAGGTCATCCGGGTATTTGCTCACCGAGCTGCCCTTGGGCCCGACCACGGCGATCGCCGAATCGTAGTAGGCCTTGCTGAAGGCGATCTGTTTCTCGCGTTCGGCGGTGACTGACATCGAGGAAAAAATCACGTCGATCTTCTTCGCCAGCAGCGAAGGAATGATGCCGTCCCACGCCACCTCCTTGATCTCGCACTCGGCCTTCATCGCGCTGCACAGCTTGTGGATCAGGTCGACTTCAAAACCCTTCCACTCACCGTTGGGCTGCTTCTCGGTGTACGGCGGATAGGGTTCGGCCGCCACC
The DNA here is from genome assembly GCF_044743405.1 of Pseudomonas sp. NPDC087626. Classification (NCBI taxonomy): domain Bacteria; kingdom Pseudomonadati; phylum Pseudomonadota; class Gammaproteobacteria; order Pseudomonadales; family Pseudomonadaceae; genus Pseudomonas; species Pseudomonas sp. NPDC087626. Next base: position 60,588 of record NZ_JBIUWJ010000010.1, on the reverse strand, counting down.
GCGAACCTGATCGGCTGTGCCTGCGCGGCGCTCATGCCGGCCAGCATCACGCAGGCCACGCCCGTCAACCAGTTTGCCAAACGTCGATTTGCCATGATGTTTCCCCGTCTTGTTATTGTGTTTTAGCGAGTCTGATGAGCGTTGACGAACTGTCGGCAACGCTCGCTGCGTGGGTGTACAAACACTTGGTCCGGCGTACCGGTTTCCTCGATCAGCCCCTGGTGCAGGAAGGCGACATTGGATGAGACATCGCGGGCGAAGGCCATCTCGTGGGTCACCAGGATCATGGTCCGGCCTTCTTCGGCGAGCGAGCGGATCACCCGCAACACTTCGCCCACCAGTTCTGGGTCGAGTGCCGAGGTCGGTTCATCGAACAGCATGACTTTGGGCCGCATGGCCAGGGCCCGGGCGATGGCCACCCGCTGCTGTTGGCCGCCGGAAAGAAACGCCGGGTACTCGTTGCGCTTGGCCGCCAGCCCCACCCGTTCGAGCAGGGCTTCAGCGCGTTCGGTGGCCTCGGCCCGGCTCTCGCGCAGGACCTGGGTCGGCGCCTCGATCAGGTTCTCCAGCACCGTGCGATGGGGCCAGAGATTGAAGTTCTGGAACACCATGCCCAGGCTCGAGCGAATCCGCACCAGTTGCCTGGCGTCGGACACCAGCGGCGCGCCAGGACGGGAATGGTTGAGGCGGATGCTTTCACCGTCCACCAGGACGCGCCCCTGGTCCGGCACTTCGAGCATATTGATGCAGCGCAGCAAGGTGCTTTTGCCTGAGCCACTGGCGCCGATCAGCGAGACCACTTCGCCTTCGCGGGCCGTCAGCGAGACGCCCTTGAGCACCTCGATGTTGCCGAAGCGTTTATGCAGGCGATCGACTTCGATCATTGTCCGGGCGGCCTGAGGCATCTCCCCGACGTCAGCATCCGGGCCTGGGATTCGCTCTACCAAGGGTGAAAACCGCATGCCAGTGCCTCATTCGAAGTGAAGAAAGCCAAGCCCGCAACCAGCCGGGAACAGAAGGTGCGCTCAACATAGTTCAAGCTGAACAGTCGTTCAACAGAAAACTCAGCGCGGTTCGCGTTCGATGCCAACAGGTCGTTTTCACGACAGTCCGGGCGCTTTCCCGATGCCCACAGCCGATTCGGCTGTGGGCCCGGAGTATTCGACCGCAACCGCTGCGCCATGGCCACGGATTGGCCGAGATAGACCGGCGCTTACCCCGACAATGGCGCTATGGCCAACCCCTGCATCTCCCCCTCAAACGCTAATAAAAAGGTACGCCCATGACCCGTTACGTTGACGTCAATGACCTGAGCCGCCTCGTCCAGGCCAAAGGCCTGACCTGCTGCCTGACTGAAATGGCCGAGTACATTCGCCAGGACTACCTGCGCTGGGAAGACTTCGAGAAATGTGCCCGCCTGGCCAACCACTCGCCGGAGGGCGTGATCGAGTTGATGCCGGTGTCGGATGCCGCGCTGTACGCCTTCAAGTACGTCAACGGTCACCCGAAAAACACCCATAACGGCATGCTGACGGTCATGGCCTTTGGCGCGTTGGGGGATGTCGATACAGGCAAGCCGGTCCTGCTCAGCGAGATGACCCTGACCACCGCCATTCGCACCGCCGCCACCTCCGCCCTGGCCGCACGCTACCTGGCCCGGCCAGACAGTCGGCGCATGGCGCTGATCGGCAACGGCTCGCAAAGTGAATTCCAGGCCCTGGCATTCCACACCCTGCTGGGCATCGAAGAACTTAGCCTGTACGACATCGACCCGGCCGCCAGCGCCAAACTGCAGGCCAACCTGAGTGCCTACCCGGCCCTGAAGATCACGATTGCCGCCAGCGTTGCCGATGCCGTGCGCGGAGCCGATATCGTCACCACCGTGACCGCCGACAAGGCCTACGCGACCATCCTCACCCCACAAATGATCGAACCCGGCATGCACCTCAATGCCGTGGGTGGTGACTGCCCTGGCAAGACCGAGTTGCACCGCGACATCGTCGAGCGGGCCCGGGTGATCGTCGAGTACGAACCGCAAAGCCGCATCGAGGGCGAGATCCAGCAGATGCCCGCGGATTCGCCGGTGATCGAATTCTGGAAAGTGGTCAACGGCCAGGAACAGGCTCGACGAAGCGCCGACGAAGTCACCCTGTTCGACTCCGTGGGCTTCGCCCTCGAGGACTACTCGGCCCTGCGCTACGTTCTGGACGTGGCCAAGGCCCTGGACATCGGCAGCGAAATTGAACTGGTGCCGACGCTACAGGACCCGAAAAACCTGTTCGCCTTGCTGCAGCCGCCCGCGGCCACCGCCCACTTGCGCCGCGCCTGAGCAACCGCCCTCGGCTCAGGGATCGACCTGGCCCATCAGTTCGGCCATCGTCTCCGGGCGTTTGGCGTAGCGCTGGGCCAGCACCGCACAGACCATCAGTTGAATCTGGTGGAACAGCATCAGTGGCAGGATCAACAAGCCGATAGTGCTGCCGGCAAACAGCACCTGGGCCATCGGCACGCCGGTGGCCAGGCTTTTCTTCGAACCGCAGAACAAAATAGTGATGCGGTCTTCCTGGTTGAAACCAAAGGCCTTGCCCAGCAGCGTCGCCGCGATCAGCACCAGCGCCAGGACGATGCAGCAGGCCAGCACCAGGCCCGCCAGTTCCCACAGCGGAATCTGCTGCCACAGCCCTTCGTTCACCGCCTCGCTGAAGGCGCCGTAGACCACCAGCAGAATCGAGCCCTGGTCGACGAATTTCAGCCAATGCTTGTTGCGCCCTACCCAGGCGCCGACCCAGCGGCGTGCGATCTGCCCGGCCACAAACGGCAGCAGCAACTGCAGGCTGATCTTGAGGATGGCATCGACGGTCGAGCCGCCGTCGCCGTGCACATTCAGGAGCAAGGCCACCAGCAAGGGCGTGAGGAAGATCCCGAACAGGCTGGACGCCGCCGCACTGCAGATGGCCGCCGGAATGTTGCCGCGCGCCAGGGAGGTAAAGGCAATCGCCGACTGCACCGTGGCCGGCAACGCACAGAGGTAGAGCATGCCCATGTACAACTCATTACCGACCATCGGTGAGAGCAGCGGCTTGAGCGCCAGGCCCACCAGCGGGAACAGCACAAAGGTCAGGCCGAACACCAGCAGGTGCAGGCGCCAGTGGCCGGCACCGGCGATGATCGACTCACGAGACAGTTTGGCCCCATGCAGGAAAAACAGCAGGGCAATCGCGCCGTTGGTCAGCCAGCCAAAGCCGACCGCGGCCTGGCCGCTGACGGGCAGCAGGCTGGCCAGGAGCACCACGCCGATCAGGGTCAGGGTGAAGTTGTCGGGCAGGAAACGAGGACGGGTCATCGGTATCATCCGGGGGTTGCCAAGTACGTAGCGGCGACTCTAACGTGACTGCCGATTACCGACTAACGCCAAAGAGCCAGCAGATGCCGCCTAAAGGACATGACCAGAGCTACCGGCGCAGTGTGCCCGGGCTGCCCAGCCTGCCACGACCGGTCTACGGGCGCACCGAGTCGCTGCCCAATCGCGCCCTGACCCGCCGCCACAGCCATCCCTGGGTGCAATTGTCCTACGCCATTCAAGGGGTGCTCGAGGTGCAGACCAGCGCCGGGCGCTTCGTCGCGCCGCCGCAACGGGCCGTGTGGATCCCCGCCGGCGTGCCGCACCGGGTGTTCAGCTCGCCGCGCACGGAAATGCGCAGCCTGTACCTCGATTGCAACGTCACCGCCTGGGCGCAGCCGCGATGCCATGTGCTCGGGGTCAGCGACCTGTTGCGCGAATTGATCCGCCGCTTCAGCCAGATGCCGGTGGAATACCAGGAGGACGGCGCCCAGGGACGACTGGTCCAGGTCCTGCTCGACCAATTGGCCGAGGCGCCGCAGATCGACTTGATGCTGCCCCTGCCACAGGACAGCCGCCTGCAGAAAATCTACCAGAGCCTGCAACTGCACCCGGAGCAGGCCACCACCCTGGGCCACTGGAGCGAAAAATTCGCGGTCACCGAAAAGACCCTCAGCCGCCTGTTCCTGCGCGATACCGGCCTGACCTTCCGCGCCTGGCGCCAGCGCTTGCGTCTGCTCGGTGCGCTGACCCCGCTGGAGCAGGGCGAGCGTGTCACCGACGTGGCGCTGGCCTGCGGCTACGACTCGACCTCGGCCTTCATCGCCGCCTTCCGCCAGCAATTCGGCGCCACACCCGGAGAGTTCTTTCCCTGAGCGCACGACTCCCTTGCTGCGACCAATTGTCCCGAAGCCGGCACCCATCGCCGCGATTTTGATAGGATGCTGCCCTTTCACGGTGACCCCCCTGCCAGGTCAACTCGACTGCCAGGTGGCCAAAGGGCGTTGACGCATGAGTGTTTTGATGAATCGCCGCAAGGTGATTGCAGGTATGGGGCTGTTGGGCCTGGGGCTGCTGACCGGCTGCGACACTCGCGGCGAGCTGTCATACAAATACGGCAAGGACCTGAGTGACAAGATCCTCGGGCGCACCTTCAAGTTGAAAGACACCAATGGCGATGTGCAAACCCTGTCGAGCTTTCGCGGGATGATGCCGATGGTGTTCTTCGGGTTTACCCAATGCCCGGCGATCTGCCCCACCACGCTTGCGCGTGCGGCGAAAATCAAGAAGCTGATGGGCAAGGATGGCGACCGCCTGCAGGTGATCCTCATCACCCTGGACCCGGAACGGGACACCCCGCAAGTACTCGACGCCTACGTCAAGGCTTTCGACCCATCGTTTGTCGCGTTGTACGGCAGCCTCGAAGAAACCGCGGCCACGGCCAAGGAGTTCGACGTGTTCTTCGAGAAGGTCCCCAGCGGCTCGACCTACACCCTGTCCCACACCGCGACCAGTTATGTTTATGACTCCAGGGGCACCCTGCGCCTTGGGTTGTCCCAGTCACTTTCGGCACAAGAGTGTACGGAAGACCTGCTCACCGTCATGGAGGTCTGCTAATGACCGCATCGTTCAGCAAAAGCCGTATCAAACAGTTGCTCCTGGGTGTTTCCCTGCTGGGCCTGGCCTTGCAGGCCTCGGCCCAGACCCAGGTCGATGACGCCTGGGTTCGCGCCACCGTCGCCGGGCAGCAAGCCACCGGGGCGTTCATGACCCTGACCGCCAGCACCGACAGCAAGCTGCTGGGCGTGCAATCGCCAGCGGCGAAAATCGTCCAGGTGCATCAGTCGACCATGAAGAACGACGTGATGAGCATGCAACCGGTGGAGTCCGTCGCCCTGCCTGCCGGCAAGGCGGTGTCGTTCGACCCCCACGGCTACCACGTGATGCTGATCGACCTGGTGGCCCAGGTGAAGGAAGGCGACAGCGTGCCGCTGACCTTGATCGTCGAAAACGCCAAGGGCGAAAAAGAGTCGATCGAGGTCGACGCCCCGGTACGGGCGCTGAACATGGCCGACCACAAGATGTAAACCAGGGTCGCGGCGTACCGGTTGGCGATTGCAGTGTTGATCCTCTCGAAGGTAGTATTGAGAACGATTCACACTAACATCTGGAAAGCCGACCGGTGCAACCCCCTTCGACCCGCAAGCTGGGCTTCTTCTTCAGCGACCATCACCGCTGGCTGTTGCAGCATATCCAGCGTCGCCTGCGCAATCACGCGGACGCCGAGGACACTGCCGCCGATACCTTCTGCCAGATGCTGGTGGCCCGGGTCGATCCCGACAGCATCGAACAACCGCGCGCCTTCCTGGCGACCATCGCCCGCCGCCTGATCTTTGACCGCCATCGTCGGCGCAAGCTGGAGCTGGCGTACCTGGAACGCTTGTCGGCACTTCCCGAATTGCTCGCGCCCTCCCCCGAAGAACAATTGCAGCTGATTGAAGCCCTGGTGGCGATTGACCGGGCCCTCGACGGCTTGCCCCTGGTCGTCAAGGCCACCTTCCTCTACAGCCAACTGGACGGCCTGACGTACGTCGAGATCGCCCGTCGGCTGGACTTGTCCGAGCGCACCGTCAGCCGCTACATGAAACAGGCCCTGCGCCAGTGCTGCCTGAGCGAGATGAGCTCATGAGTGCGCCGCGCCTGGACCCTCTCAGCGAGCAGGCCATCGACTGGATGGTCAAGTTGCGCGCCGGCCAGCCCGACGCCGGACTGCAAGAACGCTTCAATGCCTGGCTGGCCATGGACCCTGCCCACGCACAGGCCTGGGCCACTTTGCAGGAACGCCTCGGCGGCTCGTTCAATACCCTGCGCGCCCTTGATCGACGGGTTCCCGGCCAGGCCGCGCAAGCTCGACAGCTGCTCCTGCAACCCCAGGGTTCGCGCCGCGATGCACTGCAGTTGATCGCCGGCCTCGGCCTGCTCGGTGGCGGTCTGTGGCTGGGGGCGCGCAGTCCACTGGGCGACAACCTGTTCGCCGACCTGCACACCGGGCGTGGGCAGCGCCGGGACTTCAACCTGGCCGATGGCAGCCGCCTGAGCCTGAACGCCGAGAGCGCGGTCGACCTGCAGTTCGATGGGCAGCAACGACTGGTGATCCTGCGCCACGGCGAACTACTGATCCAGGTGGCCGCCGATCCCCGGCGTCCGTTGCGCGTACGCACCGCCCAAGGCGAAGTGTGCGCGCTGGGCACGCGTTTCCTGGTGGCCCAGGAGCGTGATGCCAGCCGGGTCCTGGTGCTTGAGCACGCGGTCCAGGCGAGCCTGTTCGATGGCAGCCAGGCGGTCCTGCAGGAAGGCCAGTCGGCTCTGCTCTACCGGCAACGGATAGTCCGTCTCGCCGGTGATCAACGCCATCGCGCCGACTGGCTGGACGGGCGCCTGAACGTGCTCGACGAACCTCTGGAACAGGTGGTGAATGCCCTGCGCCCCTACAGCCGTGGTTTTGTCCGGGTGGCCCCCGCGATTCGCGATCTGCGGGTGCAAGGGGTATTCCCCCTCAACGACCCGGACAAAACCCTGGCCGCCCTGACGGAAACCCTACCGATCCGGGTCCAGCGCTACAGCCCCTGGCTGACCCTGATTCAAGCGAAATGACAGCCGCCAGGATTATTTTTTGAAAATCGATCTTATTTGTGTCTGGTTTTCATTTCTCATCCCACCTATCTCCTGACACTTCCACACGATCAGGAGAACGCTGTGTTTAACCCGTGGCCCAATGCCCTTTCCTTCGCCGTTGCCCTGGCAACCCTGGCCAGCCCTGTCCTGGTGCAGGCGCAGAGCCTGTCCTTCAACCTCCCGGCCGGTCCGCTGGCCCGCACGCTGAATGCCATTGCCAGCCAGAGCGGGCAGATCATTTCCCTGGACCCTGGCCTGGTACGGGACAAGCTGGCTCCCGCCGTGATCGGCCAGATGCCCACCGAACAGGCCCTGCACACGGCCCTGGCCGGCAGCGGCCTGCAACTGCGCGTGACCGGGCAAGGCAACTACAGCGTCGAGCCGACCACGGACAACCAGGACGCCCTGCAACTGGGGCTCACCAGCATTGTTGAACAAAGCACCGACGCCACCACCGAGGATTCGGGCTCCTACGCCGCCCGCGCGGTAACCATCGGCAAGGGTAGCCACAGCCTCAAGGAAATCCCCCAGTCGGTCAGCGTGCTGACCCGCAAGCAAATGGATGACCAGGGCCTCACCGACCTCAAGGATGCGGCCAACCAGACCACCGGCCTGGTGGGCGTCCAGGGCGTCGGCAAAGGTATGATCCTGACCTCCCGCGGGTTCCAGATCGATGACTGGCAATACGACGGTGTGCCAATCCCGCGCAATACCTACGCGCTCGGCAACTGGGCGACCCAGGACCTGATCTTCTTCGACCGCATGGAAGTGCTGCGCGGTGCGTCCGGCCTGCTCCAAGGCGCGGGCAGCCCGGGCGGTGCGATCAACCTGGTACGCAAGCGTGGCCAGAACGCGCCGACCGTGGCCCTCACGGCCAAGGCCGGGACCTGGGATCACTACGGGCTGCAACTGGACGCCGGTGGTCCGCTGAACAGCAGCGCCACCGTGCGCGGCCGGGTGGTGGCGGACGAGGACCAGAGCCAGTCGTTCATCGACTATGAATGGAGCAAGACCCATTCGTTGTACGCGGCACTGGACTTCGACCTGCAGGACGACACCACCCTGGGCCTGGCCGTGAGCAATTCCGACGCCTCCGCCCGGCCCATGCTGCGGGGCCTGCCGCGCTACGCCAACGGCGATCCGGTGGACGTTCCGCGCTCGACCTACACCGGCTCCGGGTGGAACCGCTCGCACATCGATGTCACCACGGTCTACGCCGACCTTGAGCACCGATTCAACGACGACTGGAGCGCCAAGGTCGGCGCGGTACGCATGAGCGAAAACAACGACTCGACCCAACAGCGGGTGCAAAGCAGCGGGGATGGCCTCAACCTTGATGGCAGCGGTGTGCAATATGCCGACTGGGTCACCGACTTCGACTCCACCAAGGTCGGCCTGGACGCCAACCTGGTCGGCCGCTTCGAAGCCCTGTCGATGGCCCAGGAAATCATCGTCGGCGGCAACTACTCCAAGTTCACCTCCGATGACCGCATCGCCCGGACCTTCAACGACAGCAACGACAGTATTTTTGCGATCAACCACCAGCGCCCCGCCATCAGCTACGAAAGCCTGCTCAACACCCCGGGAGGGCGTGGAACCAGCAGCAGCTACGACATTCGACAAAAAGGCCTGTACGGCACTTGGCGGGTCAAGCCGATCGAGCCCCTGACCCTGATCCTTGGCAGCCGGGTCAGTTGGTATGACTACCGCTACAGTGCCTCCAACGAGGCGGCCATCAGCCACGTCGTTACGGTCAATGAGCCCAGTAGCATGAGTGAAACCGGCGAAGTCACGCCCTTCCTCGGCGCCATCTACGCGCTCAACCCGCAATGGTCGGTCTATACCAGCTACACCGACGTGTTCCAGCCGCAAAGCGAGCGCGACGCCAGCGGCTCGGTGCTCAAGCCGGTGATCGGCAGCAACTACGAAATCGGCCTCAAGGGGGAGTTGCTGGACGGACGGGTCAACACCTCGCTGGCGCTGTTCCGCTATGACCAGGAAAATCGCGCGGTAAATGACGTCGCGGCGGGCTATGCCTGCGATGGCTGGTACTGTTCGACGGCCTCGGGCAAGGTCCGCAGCCAGGGGTTGGACGCCGAGATCAGCGGCGAAGTGCTGGACGGCCTGCAACTGTTTGCCGGCTACACCTACAACACCATCAAGTACCTCGACGACCCGGTCAACGAAGGACGAGTCTTCAGCCAGTGGACGCCCAAGCATATGTTGCGGGTGTGGAGCGACTACCAGTTCAGCGGCGACTGGCGCCAGGTCAGCACCGGCCTGGGCTTCACCAGCCAAAGCCACACCCTGGGTTACGAGCGCACCTATGACGTCCCGGGCTACACCCTCTGGAACGCGCGCCTGGGCTATCAACTGAGCCCGGAAATCGGCCTGGCGCTCAATGCCAACAACCTGTTCGACAAACACTACTACGCGGCGGGCTACAACCAGCTCGATGGCAACAACAACTTCGGCGACCCGCGCAACCTGATGTTCAGCGTCAAATACACGCCGACGTTCTGAACCCACAACCTGCGCCTCAGCGCCGGACATCAGAGGATGCCCGGCCTGCGTAAATAGTGGAAGGACAGAGTCTTCAATCGAGCATCATGGAATGCTCCCGACGTGACCTTTGACGGTCACAGCAGGCCATTTCTCATTGCATACTCATACAACTCTTTATCGTTGCTGATTCCCAACTTCTGTTGTGCCGATATTTTCTGATGACTGATCGTCTTGACGCTGCGACTCAATATCACTGCGATCTCCGAAACGGTATGCCCGGCGACAAATAACCTGAGCACTTCGGATTCTTTTTTCGACAACGCCTTTTGATCATATTCCCCCCTGGAATTCATATGATCCAGGCGGAACTCGTGGAGCAACTTTTTGACTTCCGTGCCAATGTACCTCTCCCCGGACGCGACGCGTCGTATGGCATCCACCACATCGTCCTGGCGCCCACTCTTCAATAGAATGCCGTCGGTGCCTGCCGCGAGAATATTCTCCAGGATCGAGGGGTTGGTCATCATGGTCAGGATGATCAACTTGACGTCTGGATAACGCCGCTTGACGAAGGAGACCAACGTCAGTCCATCACCATGGGCCCCGCCGGGCATGTAAAAGTCGCTGATCAGAATGTCCGGCTGCACTTTATCCATCAGCTCGACCAATTCGGTCGAGTCGCCAGCCTCGCCACACACCTCGATGCCCGGTTCGTGCTCAAGGGACATCCGTACACCCAGCAAGACAATCGGATGGTCGTCAGCCAGAATCACTTTCAGGTTCATGAAGATGCCTCAAGAATTGGACTCAAATACTGCGCCAGCTGCTGCACATGTTCATCCAGGCGATTGAGTCGACCCAGTTGGGCCTGGTTCTCAATTTCCGAGCACAGGTGCGCGGCGTCCAACTCGCCAATAGTCACCAACGCCCCCTTCAAGCGATGGGCATGTTGAGTGACAACGGTTGTGTCTCCTTCTGCCAGCGCTGCCAGCATGGCTGACCAATCTTTCTGCGTGGTTGAAATAAACAGGTCGCGCATAGCGGGCTTAATTCCATTCAACGTCAATACGATATTCGATTCAGGTGGAATGTCCACGGCCGCTTCGACCAGCACTCCCACGGCAACCAGTGCAGCCCGCAAGCTGGCCAGGGAAACCGGCTTGGCAAGGTGGGCATCCATTCCAGCGTCTCGACAACGCTCACCCTCTTGCGCATGAGCATTGGCGGTCACCCCCACGATAGGGGTAGTGAGCCCTGCTTCGCGCAATTGCCGGACCAACTGATAACCGTCCAGGTTAGGCATATTGACGTCGGTCAGCAGCACGTCGAAGGTCAGTCCGCGCTGCCAGAGTTGCAGCGCCTCCCTGCCGTCGGATGCCAGGGTGACCCGACAGCCTAGCTGCTCCAGTTGCTCGGTCAGTACTATTTGATTGATTGGGTGGTCTTCTACCGCAAAGACATGCAACTGTTTTTGCCCACCAGGCAGATGATCGATGGGCTGGACGCTGGCCGCACTCTCGCTGGGGGATTCACCGCTGGCAAGCAGCAAGGCCTTTAACAACCCTTGCTGGCAGATGCTGCTGACATGCCAACCGTCGTCCTGCCATTGCGGGGTTGGCAAGCCATCGCGATCAAGCCAGATTACACCTGCGTAACGTTCGTGCGGCTTGACCTCGCAGGATTGAGGCCAGCCCACCACCAGGTATTCATCGTCTCGGACCGGTGTCGGGTTTGCCGCGATCAACTGCACATGCCCTCCGGCATGCTCAATCAACGCGAGAATGCTTTCGCGCTGATCATTCGCCTCCGCCAGGACGTGATAGCTCGCTACTTCACTCAAGCGTATCGAGGGTGCGGGACCGGCGATAGGCAGTGTCAGCAACACGGAAAAACTACTGCCCAGGCCGACCTCGCTGACCAGCTCGATTTCGCCCCCCATCAACCGGACCAGTTGCCGGCAGATCGACAGCCCCAGCCCGGTTCCACCGAACCGTCGCGCCGTGGTGTTTTCAGCCTGGATAAAGGGTTCGAACAGGTGCTCCTGGGAGTCCCTGGCAATGCCAATGCCTGAGTCGGTCACCTGCAAGCGCATTGCCAATTGCCCCTCTTGTGCAGGAGCCGGGGTCAACCGCACGACAATTTTTCCACTGTCGGTGAACTTCACCGCGTTGCTCAGCAGATTGCTCAGCACCTGTTGCAAGCGATTGCTATCACCTATTACCAAGGGCACATCAGGTGGCAAGCAGCAGTAGAGCTGCACGTGCTTTTTCTCCGCCAGGCTGCTGAAGCTCCTGACAATCCCTTCGATCAACTCCACCAGATTAAACGCAGCGGGGACCAGCGCCAGTTGGTTGGCTTCGATCTTCGAGTAATCGAGGATGTCATTGATGATCTGCAACAGGTTACTGGAGGACAGCTCAATATTTTTCAGATGATCGCGCTGTTGAGGCGCAAGCGCGGTCTTGCCCAGCAACTCCAGCGACCCCAACACCCCATACAAGGGCGTACGAATCTCATGACTCATCATTGCCAGGAAAATCGATTTGGCCTGGTTTGCCTCGTCGGCAGCGGCTTTGGCCCCTGACAGCATCAGCTCGGCGTTCTTACGCTCACTGTCGTCGACAAAAGAGCAGAACACTGCCGGTTGGTCGTGATAATTGACCTCCACCAGCGCCGCAAGAACATGCACTAACTTGCCACTAGCCTGCTCATGCGCATCCACTTCGACTTTGCAGGTGCCGGAGCTTTCCACACTCGACACCTGCAAAAAGTAGTCTTGCAGTTTGCGCTCTGGCTCGACGCTATTAATCGCCAAGGTCAACAATGCACGGGACTGTTCATTCTGGATTAACACCTGCCCGTCCGCGCGCCGGATCAAACACAAGCCAACGGGTGAAAAATCCATCAACACCTGAATCAACTCACGGCTTTCGGACATCTTCATCACATTTTTCTGCGCAGGGAACAGCAAATATTTCTTAAACCCCAACGCGCCCAAAAAGATAAAAAACCAGCCGATGAAAAGCCCTAGAACAGACATGACAACCGGAACAATGTTGTCAAAAAAAACCACGCTCAAGGGGATGCTGTAGACCACCCGCCAACTCGACATGGGGGCCACGACATAAATCTGCAGCCACTTGCCGTCAATCACGTAATCCAGATTGGTGATCCCGCTCATCGACAGGGCCTTGGCCTTTATCCTGTCCAGGTTCCCCAACTCTGGGTCAGCCACCACTAACTGTCTGTCGGGATTAAATAGGGCCAGGCTCATGCTGTATTTCTGCAACCATTGCCGATCAACCAGTTCCGCGACGGGTACCTCGCCCACCAGAAAAGACTGCAGCTTGCCGTCCTGGCTATAGATCGGTGTGTAGCAGCCAATCACCGATGTTTCAGACAAGGCGCTCGAGTACGGCGCTGTCCATACCGCCTCCCGCGCTTTGTCGGTTGCACGGTTGTAGCTGCTCCAAATCGGGGCTCGAACCCTGGAAATATAGTTAGCCAGGGCGTCAGGATCTCGACTGACTTCATCCTTCCAGTCTCTCATTGCACTCGGCACGCTAAACAGCAGATCTTCATCTGCAGCCACCAGAAAACGATGCCGACGCTTGTAAGCGTCATGCCAGGCCGTACCCTCGATATAGGACACGTATTTGGCCTGGGTAATGAAGTTTGCTTCACCCTCCTCCGTAGCGGCCGGTCTACCCCGAAGAAACAGGCCATGCCCGAACCCGGCCACACCATCAATCTCGGTCGCCGACTGAGGGAGCAGGCGAATCATGTCAGCGGCTACACCGCCGTGGTTCACCGTGCCGGCACTGATTGCCGAATGGATTATTTTCGAGGTGCCTCGGACGAACAAGGACTCCAACTCCGTACGCAAGAACAGCGCCCGGGTATGCTCACGACTCCAACTGTCATAACGACTGATGGCGGTGACAAAAACACTATAAAGATGAAAGCAGAAAAATACAGATAACAGCAAAACGCCTAGGACGGTCGCACAATCAAGCAATCGCTTCGACAACTGAAATTGCCTTTTTTCCACTGGGCTACCTATCCTTAGTACGCCTGAGAACACCCCGGCTGTTGACTATGTATAGCAACTTTCGGACCTTCAAGGCGGTCCTTGTTCAGCAATACCCCTTCAAGAACCTGCCTCAACCCCTGCAACGAAACAGGTTTTCCCAGATGCGCGTCCATGCCTGCGAGCCGGCATCGCTCCTCATCTTCAGCCAGCGCATTGGCGGTTATCCCGATAATCGGCACGGTGATCCCCTGTTGCCGTAGCTGCCGGACCAACTCATAGCCATCCATCCGCGGCATGTTCACGTCAGTCAACATCACGTCGTAAGTCTCACCACGAAGCCAACGTTGCAGAGCTTCAGCGCCATCACTGGCCATGGTCACAATGCAACCCAACTGCTCTAGTTGCTCGGCCAGCAGCAGTTGATTGACTGGGTGATCTTCAACGGCAAGAACCCGCAAATTATTGAACCCCGGTATGGGCACATGCACCTGATTCAAAGCCACCGCAGGGGCACCACACAACATGTGCAGGGCCTGCAGAAGCCCTTGCTGGCTCACATAGCTGACGTGCCAGCCATTTTCTCGCCACTGGGGTGTCGGCAACCCTTCAAGATCCAGCCAGACAACCCCGGCAAATCCATCAACCTCAGTGTCGGCAAGACCGCAGGTCCCCACTACCAGGAGTGTGCCTTTCGCTGGGTGCAACGACGGTGACCAGGCTTCAACCTGCGCTCCCGCGTGGCTGATCAACGCGTTCAACGCATCGTACTGATCACAGGTATCCACCAGGATCTGAACCTTGGGCCGGCCGTTGAGACAGATCGACAACGCTGGCTGGGCAATGGGCAACTCCAGGGACAAGGTGAAGCTGCTCCCCAGGCCCAACTCACTGACCAGGTCGATTTGCCCGCCCATCAACTGCGCCAGCTTACTGCAGACCGACAGGCCCAGGCCGGTGCCGCCAAACCGGCGGGAAATGGAGGTGTCTGCCTGTATAAAAGGCTCGAACAACATGTCTTGTTGGGCCTTGGCGATTCCGATACCCGAGTCCGCGACCTGCAGCTTGATCGCGTAATGACCGGGACGGCTCTCATGCCCATAGAGGCGAACGACAATCTTCCCGCAGTCCGTGAACTTCACGGCATTGCTGAGCAGGTTGCTGAGGACCTGCTGCAACCTATTGCGATCCCCCACCAGCAGTGGCAGGTCGGGTGGCAAGTAGCACTGCAGCTGTACGCGTTTCTTCAAGGCCAAGGGGACAAAACCTCGAACTACCGCCTCGACAAACTCGACCGCGTTGAAGGGGGCGCACTCCAGCACCATCTGATTGGCTTCGACCTTCGAGAAATCCAGGATGTCGTTGATGATCTGCAACAGGTTGCCGGAAGAAAACCCGATAACGTCTAGGTAATCGCGTTGCTGCGATTGCAGTTCGGTGCGCCCGAGCAATTCCAGGGTGCCAAGCACGCCATACAGCGGGGTGCGAATCTCGTGACTCATCATCGCCAGGAAGGTTGATTTGGCTGCATTGGCGACATCAGACGCTTGCTTGGCCGCCGCCAACATCAACTCGGTATTGCGTCGAGCACTGTCGTCAACGAACGAACAGAACAGCACCGGTTGCTCGTGATAGTGCAAGGCAGCCAAGGAAAACTGGATGTGCCGAGGGCTTTGATCGGTCACTGAAAACGCAGTCACTCCCGACCTGAAAGGCTCCAGGGGGTCATTGACCGGGACGCTCAAGAAGTACGCTTGCAGGCTTTGTCGCTGGCCGTCCACCTCGACTTGCAGTTCCAGCAATCTTTTGGCCTTTTCGCTTTGCAGCAGAAGCTCACCGCTCTCCCGGTTCAGCACGCAGATACCGACGGGGGCCAGAGCCAACATCGTCCGGTTGAATGCCTCGCGCTCCAGCAACTGGGTCGCCTGCTCCTGCGCCGGTAGGAACACGGCTTTTTTGACATATTTGAGCAACAGAACAGCAGAAACGAGGGCGACGACAAATAATAATGCCCCCCAGACAAAGCTGTACTTCACTTGGGCAACGACATCCAGGTAGTCCGCGTAGTAGACGATCCAGCGCTGCCCCCTACCTAACTCTTTTTTCAGGAAGATCTTGAACACCGGGGCGCCAGCAGTGGAAAAGCCGTCGCTAGCGTTTTTAAGCACATTGAGGAAGTTCGCGTCCAGTTGCCCCTTGCCCTCGAGCTTTGACCCGCTCTCCTCCACCGGCAGGCCATTTTCGTCGAGCACCAGGAACTTGATCGACAGATGCGCAGCAGCGTCCAATTCCTGTTTGATGGACTCACGAACCTGACTGTATGGCACTTCCACACCAAGCCACGCCCCCGGAATTGCCCGGGACGAAATTGGCTCGAATATATAAGACTTTCTATTACTGCCACTGCCCAACCTGAATATTCTAATTGCGCCGACATTACTCTCTGGCTCGAAGCTGTGCAGCTTCGCAGCAATCAAACTCAAATGATCGGGCGTGTCTGCCTGCGCTTTAAAGATATAGCGAACTTGGGCGCTAAGCCGATTGACATAGATCAAGTTAATACCGGACTGCCGAAGCTCCTCCTGGCGTTGTCCGGAAAGATAAAGCACCCCCTCGCCTCTCCCAGCAACGGTTCCCGTACCAAGATAGAAGGTTTTTTTATCCAGGGTATTATTCTGGCTATTGGCCTCTGGAAAAATATCAATGGACTTTATCAAGCCTGACAACAACAGCTCAGAGGACTCGAAAAAGTCCCGACCTTGGGTATAGCCGTTATTGAAAACTTTCCGATAGTCGGATATTTCAGCCGTTACCGAAGCATAGCCATACATGGCGATGCAGCCCATAACACCCATGACAAAGGCACCGGCCAAACAGTTGATCAACCGCAACGCAAACCCAGGGTGGAGGATCGAGTCTATTTGCAGCAGGTTTAAAATACGATTCTTGATCATTCAAAAATGGTATCTATCACCCGCCCGCTAAAACATAGGAAGATTCTTAATCAGCCCCTCACCGACGACCAATGTCATTAGTTACTCGTCAACTTTTCGACCTGCACAAGAGCCCTTCAACTTGCGCCTCGGCCACCGGCTTGCCCAACAGGAAACCCTGCACCGTATGGCAGCCAAGACGCTGCAACAGGGCCAGGTCCAGGGGGTCTTCCACGCCTTCGGCGATGATTTTTATGCCCAGGCGCTGAGCCAGGGAAATACTACTTTCGAGTGCCGCCTGGGCCGACAGGTTTTTATGGGCGCCTTGCACAAAGACACGGTCGAGTTTTATTTCATCGAAGGGCACTGACATCAAGTTCAGCAACGACGAGTACCCAGTGCCATAGTCGTCAATGGATAATTTGAAGCCTTTGAGCTTCAGCCGGGCAGCACCGGCAAGGTAATCACTGAAGCGATCGGTAATCGTGGTCTCGGTCAGTTCCAGCATGAGTGCCGCCGGGTCGCCGCCGCAGCCTCTAACCAACTCCAGCAAGCGCTCGGGCAGCGATTCCTCTACCAGCAGAGAGACCGGGATATTAAAAGAGATGGTCAGATCCGGATCAGTTTTGCGCCAGACTTTTAGCGCTTTCAGCGCACTTTCCAGGAGCATCGAATTAAGGTGATTGACCCAGCTTGATTTAACGATGGTATCGATGAACACCGCGGGCGCAAGCATGCCCCGCACCGGATGATCCCAGCGCGCAAGTACTTCCAGACCCACCACCCGCCCGGTCTGGGTGTCATATTGGGGTTGGTACCAGGGTATGAATTGCTTGCGGATCAACCCCTCCAGGATCGAGGCCGAATTGTCGTTGAGTTGCACACTGGATAACGCCTCGACCTGTGCACCGGCGCACCCCAGGCCAAAGCCCTGGATCACCGAAACAAACTCAGCCAGGACAAAGGGCTTGGATAATGTCCGGAAATTATCAAAACCCAGTGACAACGCCAGGCGCTCAACCAGTTGCATCAGAGAAACAGGCTGGGAAGACAGCACGATCAGGTTGGGTTTGCAGGCCAGATCCCCCAGGCGCTTGATAAATACAATGCCATCCATGGCAGGCATCGCCAGATCACAAATGACCAGGTCATAGGCTTTCGACTGAAGCATCTCCAGGGCCAAGGCCCCATCCGACGTACTGTCGACGTTCACCCCCAGATCGGAACGCAGTTGCTGGGCGACATACTCGCGTTGAAAGTCATGGTCTTCGACCAATAGCACGGTAAATGAATCAGCCGCACGGCCAAGGCTCATTATTATGTGATGGCTCATCTAGCTCCCCCTTGCATTACACCGATATAGATCGTCCATAGGCGGTTTTATTCGTCTAAAAACGGCGAGCCTATACCTGGGGTTTCTCAGTGAAAATGAGACGATTCGCAATATTGATCAATCGATTCCGCACTTACAAAACCAGGCAGCATCGACACCTTTGAGAAAGTTCGATGGAAGCCAAGACCTACGTGTTCAAGAGCCTTCAATGCGGGGACTGGAGCGGCAATGGCTACGATTGGAGCGCCATCGCCCAGATGCTGATAAAGATGCGCCTGCCCGGCGTGCAGGGCCTGCTGTCGTTTACCCCCGAAAAACGTATGTTTGCCGCATACGGCCCGCATTGGGCGCTTGAACGCCTGGGCGAGGTGATGAGCGCAGTTTTCCATGACGACGCAGCGCTTGAAGACCTGCTGTCACGCGCCGACAGCCTGATGCCCAGAGTGGTCGGACAGTTGTGTTGCTGGGGGATCTGCCTGCGCCAGGCAATTACTCGAATTTTCAAGTAAGCGCCAGGCATTCAGACAAGGATCCGGTGCTTGTGCTGGCGCAGTCTACGCAGGCAGCTGGCGACCTGGCTTGTACGTTTGTGGGTGATGAAATTGCTCGTTGACGCAGGCTCTCCAGCCGCTTATTGATAGGCCCCGCCGATCACTACAATAAAAGGACGACTCATTGACCAGCCTCAGACAGCGTGCCGCCCAGGGCCTGAAGGTGGGCGACAGCTTCACCCTCAGCCGCCACTTCAGCGAGGCCGACATCCAGGACTTCGCGAAGATTTCCCGTGACTACAACCCGGTGCATTGTGATGACCGCTTCGCCGAGGCGCGAGGCTTTCGGGCGCCGGTGTCCCACGGCCTGCTGACCGCCAGCCTGCTCACCGAAATCGGTGGACAGATTGGCTGGTTGGCGGCTGGCATGACATTCGAATTCAAGAAGCCGGTGTATGCCGGCGACCGCATCACCTGCCACTGGGTCATCACTGAAATCACCGACAACGCCCGGGCCAAGGCGGTAGTAACCATGACCAACGAAGACGGCGTTGTGGTGTTGCAGGCCCATACCAGCGGCATCGTACCGAGGGCAGAAGAACGGCAAATCCTCAGCCGAATGCTCGCCGAAGGCGACCCCAGCAACGGCGCCCGTGAAGCCTGCGCCCTGGCGACGCCTGCTATGCTGCTCTGACACCGCGACGCCTCGATCCCCTGCTGCTGGGGTCCGTCAACGATTTTCACGGGAGCGCACAGATGAACCGTCTCACTGCGAAAGACTTTGCCCCTGAACTGCTGGAACTCTACGACTACTACGCCCATGGGCGAATCAACCGCCGCCAGTTCCTCGATCGCGCGGCGTTATTCACCTTCGCCGGCATGAACGCCAGCGCCCTGCTCGCCGCCCTGAGCCCCAACTATGCGCTGGCCGAGCAGGTGGCCTTTACCGACCCGCAGATTCTCGCCGAGTACGTCACTTATCCCTCGCCCAAGGGCCATGGCGAAGTTCGCGGCTACCTGGTGCGCCCGGCCAAGGCCAGCGGCAAGCTGCCAAGCGTGGTGGTGGTGCATGAGAATCGCGGGCTCAACCCCTATATCGAGGATGTCGCACGGCGCCTGGGCAAGGCCGGCTTCCTCGCCCTGGCGCCCGACGGCCTGAGTTCGGTGGGCGGTTATCCGGGCAACGATGACAAGGGTCGCGAGCTGCAGGCCAAGGTCGACCCGGCCAAGCTGATGAACGATTTTTTCGCCGCTATCGAGTGGCTGATGAAACACGACGCCAGCAACGGCAAAGTCGGGATGACCGGCTTCTGTTATGGCGGTGGGGTGTCCAATGCCGCTGCAGTGGCCTACCCGGAACTGGCCGCGGCCGTGCCCTTTTATGGCCGCCAGCCGGACGCCAAGGATGTACCACGGATCAAGGCGCCGCTGCTGTTGCACTACGGCGAGCTGGACAAGGCAATAAACGAAGGCTGGCCAGCCTATGAGCAGGCCCTGAAGGCCAATGGCAAGACCTATGAAGCCTACATCTACCCCGGCGCCAACCACGGCTTCCACAACGACTCGACCCCGCGCTACGACCAGCAAGCCGCTGAACTGGCCTGGAGCAGAACCCTGGCCTGGTTCAATCGATACCTGGTCTAGAAGCTGCCCTGACAAAGGACCAAGTTGTTCGCAGATTTTGCATGTACCCACTCAACCTGTGGGAGCGAGCCCTGCTCGCGAAAAGCCCGAGGGCGCTGCTGGGTGTCAGACTGTACGCGTCATCGTTGACGACCATCGCGGGCAAGCCCGCTCCCACAGTAATTTGCAGTGCTTGCAGATCCCGCATACACACACAGAACCTGTAGGAGCGAGCCCTGCTCGCGAAAAGCCTGAGGGCGCCGCTGGGCATCAGGCTGTACGCGTCATCGTTGACGACCATCGCGGGCAAGCCCGCTCCCACAGTAATTTGCAGTGCTTGCGGATCCCGCATGCACCCACAGAACCTGCTCGCGAAAAGCCTGAGGGCGCTGCTGGGTGTCAGACTGCACGCGTCATCGTTGACGACCATCGCGGGCAAGCCCGCTCCCACACTAGTAATTTGCAGTGTTTGCAGATCCCGCATACACCCACAGAACCTGTGGAGCGGGCGCCCGCTTGCGGCTTGCTCGCGATGGCGGTGGGTCAGGCAGTATCCAAGCCCACGCCTACAACACCCCCGCCAGCGTCGGCGAGTTTTCCAGCAGCGTGCGGGTGTAGGCTGCCTGCGGTTGGTCCAGCACCGCATCGACCCAACCCTGTTCCACCACTCGCCCGTGCTGGAGCACCACCACCCGGTCGGCGATGGCGCGGACCACGCCCAGGTCATGGGTAACGAACAACAGAGTCAGCCCTTGCGCCTGCAACTGACGCAACAACGCGAGGATCGACGCCTGCACCGAGACATCCAGCGCCGAAGTGATTTCGTCGCAGATCAGCAGGCGCGGCTGGCAGATCAGCGCCCGGGCGATAGCCACCCGTTGCCGTTCGCCGCCCGACAGGCTATGGGGGTAGAGCGCGCCGACCGAAGCCGGCAGCGACACCCGCTCAAGCACCGCCGCTACCCGCTGACGGGCCTCGTCACCCTTGATCCCGAAGAAATGCGCCAAGGGCCCGCTGAGGGTCTGTAGTACCGTCTGCCGGGGGTTCAACGCCCGGTACGGGTTCTGGAAGATGTACTGGATCTGGTGCCGGGACCCGGCCTCACGCTGCCGCGCCGCCAGGCTCAACTCCTGCCCGGCATAATACATCCGGCCTTGGGCGTTCTCCCCCAAACCCGCTACCGCGCGGGCCAGGCTGGTCTTGCCGGAACCGGACTCGCCGACCAATGCCAGGCATTCCCCGGGCGCCACGCGCAACAAGACATCGAACAACACCTGGCGGTCGTAGGCCACGTTCAGCCCCTGAATGTCGAGCAACGCCGGTCGCTCAACCACCTCCCCGACCCGCTGCGCGCCCTGACTGGCAATCAACTGCAACGCCTGCCGATGCGGGTCCAGGCACGCCACCTGCTGTCCTGGCGCGACCTCGAGCAACGCTGGCTCGGCCAGCGCACAGGCGGCAGTGCGCCGCGGGCAGCGTGCGGCGAAACCACAGCCGACTGGCCGCTGCCCCGGCGCTGGGGCGTGCCCGGCAATCGCCGCCAGTTCGCGGCGCTGCGCCACATCCGGAATCGCCGCCAGCAAGCCCCGGGTATAGGGATGGGCCGGCCGGCTGAACAGCGCCTCACGGCTGGCGGTCTCGACGATGCGCCCGGCGTACATCACCATCACCCGGTCCACCAGGTCCTTGATCACCGCCAGGTCGTGGGACACATACACCGCCGCGACCCCCAGGCTTTTGCACAGCCGGCGCAAGGTGGCGAGGATGTGGGCCTGGGTGCTGACGTCCAGGGCGGTGGTCGGTTCATCCAGTACGATCAGCTTCGGGCGCAGGACAAACGCCAGCGCCAGCATCACCCGTTGTTGCTGGCCGCCGGACAGTTGGTGGGGAAAGCGCCGCAGGAAGTCCGGATCATCCGGTAGGCCGACGTCGCGCAAGGTCTCGCTGATGCGCTGGCGTTGCGCGCTGCGGTCCAGTTGCACCTGGTGCGCGCCGAGGGTTTCGCGCAGCAGGTTGCCGACGCGCAACGCCGGATTCAACGCCGTGGCCGGGTCCTGCGCCACATAGCCGATCAGGCTGCCCCGGGCCCGGCGCAAGGCATCGCCCTGCAAGGTCAGCAAGGCCTGCCCCGCCACCTCGACCCGACCGCCAACAATCCGCGCACCGCGTCGGGCGTGGGCCAGCAATGCCGTGGCCAGGGTGGTCTTGCCGGAACCCGACTCCCCCACCAGGCCGAGAATTTCCCCAGCCTGGACACTGAACGACACCCCCGAGAGTACATCGACCTGCCCGTGCAGCTCGACGCGCAAGTCGCTCACCTGCAGCACCTGGGTGCTGAGCTTGTCTGGTGATTCAAAGCCTGCGAGCGCATTCATGGCTTTTCTCCAATCCGTGAGCTGCTGCGGCCGATGCCCTCGGCCAGGATGTTGGTGCCATAGGCAAAGATCCCGATCAGCACCGCCGGCGCCAGTACGGCCCAAGGCTGCACCAGCAATCCGGCCTGGTTTTCATTGATCATCAAGCCCCAGTCGGCAGTCGGCGGCGCCACGCCGTAACCGAGGAAGCTCAGGCCCGACAGCATGCCCACGCCCCAGGTCAGCATGTTGCCGAAGTGCACCAGCAGCGGTGTAAGGATGTTCGGCAGGATCTCGCGGAACAGGATCCGCCAACGCGAATAGCCCATCATCTGTGCGGCCTCGACAAACTCCTGGCCGGCCACCGCCACCGCGCTGCCCCGGGCCAGACGGATCACCCCAGGGGTGAAGGCAATCGCCACGGTAAGCACGATCAGCCACGGCGCGCGGCCGAGCATCGAGACGATCAGCAGCACCAGGATCAAATCCGGAAACGCCAGCGAGACATCCGCCAGCCAGGTAATCAACTGGTCCAGCCGACGCCGGGAAAACCCCGCCAGCAAACCCAGGGTGCTGCCCACCAGCAGGGCGATCGCAGCGGCGGCCACGGACATCCACAGCACCGACCAACCGCCATTGAGCAGGCGCGACAGCACATCGTGCCCGAGGAAGTCATAACCCAGCCACGCCCCGGCCGTCGGCACCCCATAGACCGTGCCGAGCATGTCGGTCGGCCCGTGGGGCGCCAGCCAGGGGCCGCACAGCGCGAGGGCAATCACCAGCAGCGTGATCACCGCGCCTTTGCGGGTTTGCGTGTGTGCCAGCCAGTGCCAGCGAGTCGCGGATAAGTCACGCATGCAGCACCTCTCATGGAGCCTTGGAAGTGGAGCGCCGCCACCAGGGCTGGATGCCCCGACGATTGCGCTGGATCAGGGTCACGCGCCGGGCCGTGCGCAGCTTGGGGGTGAGCAGCACGGTCAGCAGGTCGGCACACAGATTGATCAGCACCACGCCCAGGGTGATCAACAACACGATGGCCTGGATCATCGGCAGATCGCGCATCTGGATCGCCGAATTCAGCGAGGTGCCGATGCCGGGGTAGCTGAAAATCACCTCGGCCAGCAACGCCCCGCCGATCAGCGTGCGCAGGGTCAGCGCCACGCCCTGGATGGCCGGCACCAGGGCATTGGGCAAAGTGTGGCGCCAGACGATGCGCCACTCGGCGATCCCGCGCAGTCGGGCCGCGATCACGTAGTCGGACTCCAGTGCCTCGATCATCGAGGCCCGCACCATCCGCGTCAGGTACGGCAGCGCCGACAGGCTCAGGGCCAACACCGGCAACACCAGGTACTGCAACTGCCGCCACAGCGAACGGTCCGGGTCGATCAGCGACACCGCCGGCAGCACGTCCATGTGCGGCATGGAAAACAGCAGCACCAGGCCGATGGCCAACAGAAACCCCGGCGTCGCCTTGAGGAAGATCAGCCACGACAGGCTAATGCGGTCCAGGCGACTGTCGCGGCGCAACGCCAGGCTCACCCCCAACAGCAGCGCCGTCGGCACCACCAGGGCAATCACCCCGGCCAACAACGCCAGGGTGTAGCCAAAACGCGTGAAAAGGATGCTCGCCACCGGCGCATTGGAGTCCAGCGACACCCCCAGCTCACCGCGCACGGCGTGCCCCAGCCAGCCCAGGTACTGCTCGAGGATCGGCCGATCCAGGCCCAGTTGGCGTTGCAGGGTGAGGATGCTTTCCAGCGGCGCATCCGGGCCGAGAATCACCCGGGCCGGGTCCGAGGGCAGCGCCTGCGTGGCGATGAACACCACCAGGCTGATCACCCAGGCCGTCAGCAGGCCATAGCCGAGCCGGCCGATGAACCAGGCCAGCCACGCCGGTGTACGCGGTTGCTTGGAGGATTTATCCATGGTTCAACCACAGCTCGTCAAAGCGCCAGGAGGCGAACGTGGTTTGCTCGGGCAGCAGCCCGCCAACCCGGGTCGATGCCGCATCGAGCACGTCGTTGAAACCCCAGATCAACAAGCCACCGCGCTCGTGCTGGATACCCTGGGCTTCGTGCACCAGCACTTTGCGCTGGGCCAAATCCGGTTGCGCCAGCGCTTGTTGGTACAGCGCACTGAAACGCTGGTCATGGAAATTGCTGCGGTTATAGATCGCCTGCGGTGCATCGTTGTGCAAGGCCGAGGCGAGAAAGCCGCGGGCCGGGGTCGAACCCGGCGACAGCAGCCAATTCTCGCGCTGCGGCCCGTTGAACACCGAGCCGTCGACCTGGGTGACCTTGATCTGCACCCCGGCCTGTTTTGCCTGCTGGGCAAACACCAATGCCGCATTGACCCCCGGCCCCGGCGTGGTGGTCAGTTCGACCCGCAGGTCATCCTGCCCAGCCTGGCGCAGCAGCGAGCGCGCCTGCTCCAGGTCATGGGGACGCTGGACGATGGCGTGGTTGTAGGTCGGGTCGTGGGGTGAGTACAGGTCATTGGCGATCCGCCCGAATCCGTTGAGGCCACGGTTCACCAGTTCCTGCCGGTCGGCCAGCAGGCGAAAGGCCTGGCGCACACGCACGTCCTGGAACGGCGCCTTGGCCAGGTTCAGGTTGAACCCGGTAAACGAGGTGCTGGGCGACACGCAGAGCTGCAACCGCGAATCGGCCTTGAGCAGCGCGCTGTGTTCAGCCTGCACACCGCTGGCGAGGTCGATCTGCCCGGCACGCAACGCCGCCGAGCGTGACACCTGGTCCTTGAACTCGATGATCTCCAGCTCGTCGGCATACGGTTGATTGGGCTTGTAGTAGTGCTCGAACCGGCTGTAGAGCGAGCGCTGGCCGGGGATGAAGCTCTTGAGCTTGTAAGGGCCCGCGCCCACCGGATTGCTGATCGGGTGGTAGTCGGTGGGCACGATGCCGCCAAAGCTGATCAGGGTTTCGTCCAGCGGGAAGAAGCTCTGGCCTTCCTTGAAGCGGATCTCGATGGTCCGCTCGTCCAGCTTGCGCAAGGCATTGCGGTCGATGGCCCCGACCAGGCCGGCAAACGGCGAAGCCAGTTTGGGATCGGTCAGGCGTAACAGCGAGAACAGCATGTCGTCGGCGCCGATGGTCTTGCCGTGGTGGAACTCCAGCCCCGGCTTGATGCGGATGGTCCAGGCGCTGGCATCGGCATTCGGCTCGGCAAATTCGGCCAGGGCCAGGCGCGTGCTGACATCGCTGTTCCACTCCCAGAACTTGCTGTACAGCGCCCAGCCACGAATGATCCCGCCGCCCACCGGTTTGTGCGCGTCAAGGTTGCCGGACTGGTCGCCATCGATGATGCCGACCCGCAGCCGACCGCCGCGCACCGGGGTGCTGGAAAGCACGCTAGGCGTATCCGCGGGGCTGTCGCAGCCACTGAGCAGACTGCTGCCCAGCAGCAAACCGCCGCCGACCGCCAGACTGTTGCCGAGAAACACCCGGCGGGGAAAATCCTGATTCATGACGCGCTTCCTTATGCCTGCTCGGTGGTGCGCGGTGCTGTCCGGCGGCTGACGCCCAGGCGCGGCACGTCGAAGCCGTGATCCAGGTCCAGCAGCGGGAACAGCAGGTCAGCCACTCGATGGGCTTCGTCGATCAGCGGGAAACCCGAGAGGATGAAGGCCGAGGTGCCCTGGGCCTCGTACTCGCGAATCCGTTCGGCCACTTGCTCGGCGCTGCCCACCAGGTAGGTGCCGGCGGCCGGGCCAAGGATGTTGAAACCGAACAGGCTGGGGCCGAGCCAGACGTTGGGGTAGATCTCCAGGTCCCGAGCCTTGGGCAGGCGCCCGGCGCGCAGGGTATCCAGGTTGCGTTGGGTTTGTGGGTCGTCGCTGTGGAAGCTGTCGAAGGTTTCACCGGCCGGCAACTGGCGCTCGACCGCGTTGCGCGCGGTCTGCAACGAAGTGCGTTGCAGCAGCTTCTCGGCGTGGGCCCAGGCCTCCTCCTCGGTTTCGCGGACGATGATCTGCAGGCGGGTGCCGAAGGTCAGTTCGCGGCCGATCTTCGCCGCTTCGGCGGCCACCTTGCGGAACTTGTCGCCGAGTTTTGGCGGGGTGTTGGCAAAGCTCAGGTAGACGTCGAGCAACTGCACCGAGTGAGCCACGCCGGGGCCGGATGTCCCGGCGCCCCACAACGCAATACCGGGCTTTTGCCGGGGTGGATGCCAGCCGCCCAATGGATGGTTGGCGGCGCCCGCCGCGCGTGGCGCAAGCTTGACGTATTGGCCGTCGTAGCCGCTGGTATCGCCGGCGTAGAAACCCTGGAAGGCACGCCAGTATTCCAGGCTGAAGTCATAACGCTGATCGTGCGGGTAATGCACGCCGAGGGTGGCCAGGCCAGCGTCGTTGCCGTTGACTACGTTGAACAGCAAGCGACCATTGGAGAACTGGTCGAAGGTCAGTGCCCACTTGGCCAATACCGCCGGCGACAGCTCGCCCGGGTGCTGCGCCACGAGGAAGCGCAAGCGCTGGGTCGCATCGATCAGGGCGGCGGACACCGCCAGGCTGTCGTTGGGACTGGAGCCCAGCAACGCGCCGTAGTAACCCAGGCGATCGCTGGCCACGGCCAATTGCTTGAGGTGCTCGAAATCAGTCTGCCAGCGGCCCTCGGGCTCCCACGGATAAGGGCCGTCGGGGGTGGTGAGGTACCAGAGAATCTTGACTGCCATGGGTGTGTTCCTTTCGATGAGGTAGGAGCAAGGCTTGCCCGCGATGGCGCCCGTGAGCCCGGCATCGCGGGCACGCCAGCGCAGACAGGGGTGAGGGGTAATCAGCGGCTCAGCTACGCCGATCAATCGCCGGCACCAGTCCCAGTTCCGTGGCCTGGTCATACAGTCCGCTCATCTTCCATTGCTGGGTCAGTACGCCCGGGCCGTAGGCACGCGATCCGCCCAGGGCATCGGCGAGCAACTGCAGTTGTGCGCCCTCCTCCAGCAACAGAATGAACTCGGCGGTGGCGCGCAGCCCCTGCTTGCCCCACACGGTGGAACCGCCGTTGGCTTCGAGGATCGCCAGGTTGAAGGGGTTCTCGGCGATCTTGTCGAGGATGAAATCCACTTCCGGCTGACGCCGGTCGATGTACACCGGCAGCTCGCGCGCCAGCTGATAGCGCTGCACCGGCACGTAATGGAACGGCAGCGTGCGGTGGGTCTGGGCCCAGGCACCGAGGTACGGCGAATGCACGTGGGACACGGTGGTGACATCGGGGTGGGTCTGGAACAACTTGGTGTAGCGACCCAGGCCACCCTTGCCCTTGCCGTAGATCACCTTGCCGGCGAAGTCGGTGACGGTGGCCTGTAGCGGTTGGCGGTAGTTCCACGGCCCGCCGTAGTTGACCGAGACCAGCAATTCCTCGCCCGGCACCCGCTCGATGAAGCCGACGGTACCGTTGGCGGTGATGGTGTTGGTTTCACGGAACACACTGAAGGCTTGTTCGGCCTCCAGCAGCACCTTGTCGATGAAAGCTTGCAGTTGTTCGCTGATCAGTTGTTCGTGGATGAGCACAGTCATGGCAGTTCTCCGGGTTCAGGCGCGGCGCTTGGCCAACAGTTCATGGGCGGCTTGCAAGGGGCGCGGGTCAACCCAGTCGGCGATGTCGAAATCGCCTTCGAGGAAGCCGTGCAGGTACAGGAAGTTTTTCTGGATCTGCAGGAACTCCAGGCGTTGTGCCGACAGGTCCGGGGCCAGGGTGGTATGGAAATCGCCACGATAGGCTTCGGCCACACCAGCGCTGCCGGCACGGGTCTCCTCTTCGAGAATGGCGTGCAGGGCTTCGCGGTTGTCAGCGGCCCAATCAGCCGCACTCAGGGTTTGCGCGAGGAACCGCACCACCAGCTCGAAATGGTTGTCCAGCAGGCTCTGGTGCACGGTGATCGGCCGTGGCGTGCCGTTGTTGATGCGGTAGCGCGGATCAGTGATCTGGTCCAGGTCAATCCCCACTACGAGCCCCAGCCGGCGCGCGGCGTCGGCTGCGGAAGCGCCCTTGACGTAGACCGCATCGACCTCGCCGCGCACCAGGTAATCCAGGCCCGACCACAGGCGTTGCAAACCTTCCTGCGGGTTGGCCGCCTGCTCCTGGTCCTGCAGCGCCACCTCCACCAGCTCGACGTCGTCAAAGCCCAGGCCAGCCAGGCTCAACGCGCCTTTGTAGCCGTGCAGGCTCATGGCCCGGGCGATGCTGCCGGGACGACTGTCGCCCCAGGCCGGCAAGGCCAGGCGCTTGCCCTTGAGGTCTTGCGCACTGCGGATAGCGGAGTCCGGGCGAACCAGAATGGTCTGCCACTCCTCGATCCAGGTCAGGCCGATCAGCCGGCTCGGCGCCCCAGCGGCACGCGCCGCCAGTGCCGGAACGTTACCGCCTTCGCGAAACAGCCCCGGCAGTTGGTGATCGTAGTGATGCCGGCCCAGTTGCCGGGCCTCCTGCAAGGTCGAGACCGGCAGGCCGTCGGCGGCAAACTCTGCGCTGAGCCAGCCGAGTTTGTAGGCGATGCCCGAGGCGGTCGGCACCGGGCAGCGGGTGAACCAGATCTGCGCCAGCTCGGTCTCGGCAAGCGGGCTGGGGTGTTGGGCAGCAAGCGTCATGGGCAGCTCCATCGGGTTTTGCGAGTCAGTTGCCAAGGCCAGTGCAGCGTCCGTGCCAAGAGCGCCAAGCCCCGGTTTACCTGGGCTGGCGCCGCGCAGCGGGTTAACCACGGGGTTTGATTGCTGGCCTGTCAGCAGCATTGCGCGAGCACTGCTGCTGGCTGCGCAGTCGCCTTCCGTGCACTGCTGCCCCAGCAACACCCCCGCGACCAAAGCCACGCCGGGCAAGGGTTTGCCGACCTTGGCGCACAACTTGCTCAAGGCAGTTCCAGCGCCTATCAACCACGCCCCCTCCTGCAGGAGCTGGCAATCCATTAGCCGAGGAATCGCTATGAGCAAGATCGAACCCCTACCCCACACGCTGGCCCCCGTACGCCAGTTGACCAGCGAGGCCGAGGCCATTGCCGTGGCCCGGGAGATTGCCCGGGAAATCGCCGCGATCGCAGCCGATGCCAGCCAGAACGGTCAGTTGCCCCGGCGCCAGGCGCAGTTGCTGTCGGACAGCGGCCTCACCGCCATCGGCGTGCCCAAGGCCTTTGGCGGGCTGGGCGCATCGGTGCAGACCATCGTCGAAACCGTGCGCCTGATTTCCGTGGCCGATGGCGGGGTCGGCCAGTTACTGCAGATTCACAACGTGATGCTGCGGGGGATTTTCACCGGTTACCCGGACGCCGTGCGCGACCGCCTGGTCAGCGACGTGTTGGCCGGCAAGCGCTTTGGCAATGCCCTGGCGGAAGTCGGTGGCAAGAACAAATTTGCCCTCAAGACCCGGGTCGAGCGCCGTGCGGACGGCAAGCTGATCCTCAATGGCAGCAAGTTCTACTCCACCGGCTCCTACCTCGCCGAGTGGATCTCCCTGACGGCAGCTTCCGACGATGGCGGTGCCGGGGTGCTGCTCAATCGCAATACCGAGGGCTTGACCCTGGTGGATGACTGGGAAGCCTTCGGCCAGAAAAACTCAGTCAGCGGCACGGTGATTTTCGACAACATCGAGCTCGACGAACGCTTCGTGTCCCAGCGCAAAGGACCGATGAAGCGCACCGGCCTGACCTTCCCGCAGATCCTCCACGCCGCCATCGACACCGGCATTGCCGCCGGCGCCCTGGCCGCTGCCGTGGACTACCTCAAGCACAATGCCCGGCCGTGGGTAGAAAGCGGCGTCGAACACGCCAATGAGGAACCGCACATCATCAAGCAGATCGGCGAGTACGCGGTGGCCCTGCGCGGCGCCGAAGCCCTGCTGCGCGAGGCCGCACAGGTGTTCGACCAACACGAACTGGACCCGGACAATAAAGAGCTGCAGGACGAACTGATCCTCTCGGTGGCCACCGCCCGCGCCCATTCGGATCGAGCATCACTGCAGATCTCCAGCGACATCTTCTCCCTGCTCGGCGCCAGTTCGTCCCTGAGCAAATGGAACCTCGACCGCTTCTGGCGCAACGCCCGGGTGCACACCACCCACGACCCGATCCGCTGGCGCCTGCACCACGTCGGCAACTATTACCTCAACGGCGTCGACCCGGGCGAATACACCGCGATCCTCAATGCCAAGGAACAACAGGGCGCGACCCGCCGCTAACCCCCCCACCCCATACCCGTAGGAGCAAGGCTTGCCCGCGATGGCGTGCTGGTGATCGCCATCGCGGGCAAGCCTTGCTCCCACAAGCCCCGTGACGCTAATGAGCTCTCCATGATCGAAAAACACCCCCTTCTGCGCTGCCTGGCGATCTACCGGGAAATGCCCTGGCGCTTCGCCCTGGTGGCGGCGCTGTACGTTGCAATCAACCTCGGCCTGGTCTGGCAGCAGTGGCTGATCGGCCATGCGGTGAACGACGTCAGCGCCGGCCGCGCGGTGGTCCACCAGGCCGATGGCAGCCTGGACGCCAGCCTCGGCTGGTATTGGCTGTGGTTGATGCTGGCCGTGGCCCTGGGTCGTGGCGTCTTGCAGTACGCCGCCAGCGTGCTGTCGCTGGTGCTCAGCCAGGAGCTGCTGACGCGCCTGCGCGAGCGCATCCTGCAGCAGGTCCAGGACCTGCACTTGGGCTACCACTGGCAGCACGGCATGGGCGAGATGATTACCCGCACCACCCGCGATGCCGACAAGGTTCGCGACGCGCTCATCAGCTTCTGGCGCCAGGTGGTGGAAACCCCGCTGGTGGTGCTGGCCACGGTCGGCCTGTTGAGCTGGTACAACCCGCTGCTGGGGCTGGTGCCGCTGTTGCTGACAGTCCTCGGACTGTGGATTTTCGTGCGCCAGACCGAGCGCCTGGTCAGCCTCGACCGGGCCGTTGGCGCCGCCTACGACCGGGTCAACCAGGACTTGAGCGAGGGCATCGGTGGTGTGCGGGTGATCAAGTCGTTCGGCCTCGAACACCGCCGCACCCAGCGCTTCGCCGCACAGGTGGCGCTGTTCGCCGACCACGCACGCCTGGCACTGGCCTACTCCAGCTCGCGGATTCCCCTACCCCAGGCCGTGGTCGCCCTGGGGCATGTATGGATCCTGGTGTATGGCGCCCATCTGGTGGCCAACGCGCAGCTGGGGATCGGCGAGCTGGTGACCTCGCTGCTGATCGCCACCACCCTGGTGTTTCGGATCGAAGGCATCGGTCGAGTGATGCAGACCTTCGCCGACGCCCGCTCCAGCGCCGAGCGCATCTGGCAGCTGCTGGATGAGCCAGCGGCGATCCGCAGCGGCCCGGCCAGCCTGCCCGAAACGCCCCTGGGGCTGAAACTGGAGCACGTCAGCGTCAGCCCGCCCGGCGGTGGCCAGGCCATTCTGCGCGACTGCTCGCTGACCCTGCAGCCAGGGGAAATCGTCGCCCTGGTGGGCGCGACAGGCACCGGCAAAAGCCTGCTGGCCAGCCTGTTGCCGCGTCTCAGTGAGGTCACGAGCGGACGTCTGCTGCTGGGCTCGGACGCCGCCGGCTGGCAGGACATTCGGCAACTGGACCTCAATCAACTGCGGCGCCGGGTGCACGTGGTGCCCCAGGAGAGCTTTCTGTTTTCCGACACCCTGGCCGCCAACCTGCGCCTGTGCGCGCCGACGGCCAGTGAACAACAGTTGCGCCAGGGCTTGCGCCTGGCTGCCGCCGAAGACGTGCTCGAACGCCTGCCCCATGGCCTGGCCACGCCCCTGGGTGATCGCGGCGTGACGCTCTCCGGCGGCCAGCGCCAGCGTCTGTGCCTGGCCCGCGCCCTGCTCGGCGAGCCCGACATCCTGTGCCTGGACGACGCCACCAGCGCCCTCGATGCCATCAGCGAACGCCAGGTCCTGGACAACATTCGCCAACTGCGTCGCGACCAGGGCCGGGCCACCAGCGTGTTGGTGATCTCCAGCAAGCTCTCGACCATCCTCCTCGCCGACCGCGTGCTGATGCTCCAGGACGGCCGGATCGTCGCCAGCGGCCAGCACTGCGAACTGCTGCAAACCCACCCCGACTACCGCGACCTGCTAGGGATCGACCATGGCTAATCCAATCGCCGGCACAGCCTTGAGCGATATTGAAATTGAAGAAGCACTGGCAAAAAAGGCTCTCGACCGCAGCATGTTGACGCGCCTGCTGCCGCTGCTCAAACCGATACGCGGGTCGATCGCCGCGGTGATCGGCATCGAGCTGCTGCTGGTGTTCACCGTGTTCCTGCGGCCCTGGTTCGTGCGCGAACTGCTGGACCGTGGGCTGATTTCGCAGCAGGATCACTGGTTGCTCGATGAGCGCCTGGTGCTGTGGCTGGGTCTCGGCCTGGCGGCGAGCTGGCTTGGTCGGTTCCTGCTGGCCGGGGTCTCGCAGTTCGTCGCCGGCGGCGCGGCGATCCGTGTACTCAATGACCTGCGAGTGCGGGTGTTCGCCCACGTGCAGAGCCTGAGTGTCAGCTACTTCGACCGGACCAAGGCCGGGCGCATCATTTCCCGCGCCGACCGCGATGTCGACAGCCTCGAACCGCTGCTGATCCAGGGCCCGCCGGAGCTGCTGGGCGCACTGCTGCGCTGCGGGCTGGCGGCCGTGATGCTGTGGCGGATCGACCCGCGCTTCTTCCTCAGCCTGGTCGCCACCGTGCCGTTGCTGGTGCTGGCGACCTGGAGCTTCAAGCGCATCTCCCAACGCAACTGGGCCAAGGTCGCGGAGAACCGCAGCCGCTTCACCGCGCACCTGGTGGAAAGCGTCAGCGGCGCGCGGATGTTGCAACAGTGCGCGCAACAGACTCCGAACCTGCGGCGCTACCGTGGTCTGCTCGAGGACTTCAACCAGGCACTGATCCGCGGCAGCCTGCGCTCCAGCTGGTTCGCGCCGTTCACCGCGCTGCTCAGTTCCGCCGGCATGGCGCTGCTGTTGCTGGTGGGGGCCTACGGCCTGGCACAAGCGGATGTCAGTGTGGGCCAGATCGCTGAAAGCCTGTTCTACGTGTTCCTGTTTCTTGGGCCTTTGCAGGAACTGTCGGACCTGTTCGAGCGCTACGCCACCGGTTCGGCGTCGGCGCAGCGGATCTTCCTGTTGCTCGACACCCGCCCGCAGATCACCGACAGCCCCACCCCACGCCTCCTGGACCGGGCGCGGGGCGACGTGAGCTTCGAGCAGGTGAGTTTTGCCTACGACCCCCACAGCCCGACGCCGGTGATCGATCAGCTGGATTTGCAGGTTCGCGCGGGAGAAGTGCTGGCGATCGTCGGCCCTTCAGGCCATGGCAAGAGCACCCTGGTGCAGTTGTTGACGCGCTTCTACGAGGTGCAGGCGGGGGCGGTGCGACTCGACGGCATCGACGTGCGCGAACTGACCCAGCAGGCGCTGCGCCGCAACGTTGGCGTGGTGCTGCAGGACAACGTGCTGTTCAGCGGCACCATCCTCGACAACCTGCGCCTGGCCGCTCCCGACGCCAGCGATACAACACTGATCGCCGCGGCCCGCGAGCTGGGGGCCGACGAGGTGCTGGAGCGCCTGCCACACCAGTACCACAGCGAAGTCGGGCCTTTGGGCGGGCACCTGAGCCATGGCCAGCGGCAACTGGTGTGCCTGGTGCGGGCCTACCTCGCCGACCCGGCGGTGCTGGTGCTGGACGAGGCCACCTCGGCGGTCGACATCCATACCGAGCGGCGTATTCAGCGGGCATTCCGGCGCCTGTGCGAAGGCCGTACGGCGATCATCATCGCCCACCGCCTGGCGACCATTCGCGACGCCGACCGGATCGCGGTGATTCAACGCGGCCGCCTGGTCGAACAAGGCCCGCACCGCCAGTTGATTGCCCAGGGCGGGGCCTATGCGGCGCTGTACCAGACCTATTTGCGCAGTGCTTCCCTCGAGGAGATGGGCCAGCCGGCCTGAATTGATTGGGGGAGCTAGCGCCCGCTTGCGGCCTGCTGGCGATGGGGCCAGAACGCAAAATCTGCGAACAGCCAAAATCACTGTGGGAGCGAGCTTGCTCGCGATGGGGCCAGCACATTCAACATCGCTGGTGCCTGACACACCGCCATCGCGGGCAAGCCCGCTCCCACAGATCTAGTGGTGTTCAACATCGATGGCGCCTGACCCACCGCTATCGCTGGCAAGCCGCAAGCGGGCGCCAGCTCCCACAAGTTGAGCGGGCGCATGCCAAATCTGCAGACAATGCCAGTCGCCGCACGCTCGGGCTGTTGCCGCTTCAACAACCACTGCTGACGGGCTGCTGCTACAGACGCAGCCCTGGCGCAACTGTCCGCACCTTCAGCGCCCAATCCCCAGCCCCTGCGGCCCGCAAGCCGTTCCAGGCGCCATGGCATGTCCGTTGCAATCATCCCTGCAAGGCGTCCTCGCACGCGTTACTGAATCAGGAGCACCCATGAGCACTGAATTTTTCTGGCGTCTACCGCTGGGCACCGACGGGCCGCAGTTGAGCACCGACAAACACAATCGCGGCACCTCCCACCACCGCCCTGGCAACATCGCTCCGGGGCGCTTGCCCAATGGCGAGCCGGACGACTTCACCTACATCGACTACATCGCCCAGGTGGCCAAGGCCGCGGAGCTGGCCGGGTTTGAAGGCGCGCTGCTACCCACCGGGCCGGAGCCCTGGATCGCCGCGGCGGCGCTGGCCCGGGAAACCCGGCGCATCAAGTTCCTGATCGCCTTCCAGGCCACCTGGACCCTGCCGGCCTACGCCGCGCAACAGGCGGCCATCCTGCAGAACCTCAGCCGTGGCCGCCTGGAGTGGAACATCATCACCGGCGGCAACCCGGCCAGCCAACGCGCCAACGGTGACTTCCTCGAACACGACCTGCGCTACAAGCGCACCGGCGAGTTCCTCGACATCATCCAGGGCCTGTGGCAGAACGAGCGGTTCTCCTACGACGGCGATATCTATCAACTGGAGAACGGCGCCCTGCCCCACGGCCTGCATCAGGAACGCAAGCCCGGCGTGTACTTCTCCGGTTTCTCCGACGCCGCGCTGGACGTCGCCGCCAAGCACGCCGACGTCTACCTGAACTGGGCCGAGCCGATCGACAAGCTCAAGCCGCACATCGAACGAGTGCGTGAGCTGGCCGACAAACAGGGGCGTAGCGTGCGCTTCGGGCTGCGGGTCGACCTGTTCGCCCGGGAAACCGAAGAACAGGCCTGGGCCGACCTGCGCCGCCAGTTCGACAAGCTCGAGGGCCAGAGCAGCGTGGTCGCCAAGGGCTTCACCAGCGGCTCGGACTCGGTCGGTGGCGCACGGCAGACCGCCTACCACCAGAATGTCGATCGCTTCGACGACCTGATCATCGGCCCCAACCTGTGGGCCGGTTTCGCCAAGGCCAAGCCAGGGCCGACCGTGGGCCTGGTGGGCAGCCACCAGAACATCGCCGAACGCCTGGTGGAATACCGCGATGCCGGTTTCTCGACCTTCATCCTCGCCGGCAACCCGCACCTCGAAGAGGCCTTGCGCATCGGCCAGGAAGTCCTGCCGCTGGTGCACCAGCGCCCCGCTGCCAGCCCGGCAACCGCACTCAAAGCCAGCGCCTGAGCGCTGAGGGAGACGACTTGATGACCCATCCACTCGATACGCTCTGGTACACCCGCTGCCCGGTCCCCACGGGGTTGGGGATCGCCGTGCAAAAAGGCTGGTTGCAGGACACCGTAGGCGCCCTCGGCACCCGGGTGCAATCGCTGCGCGAGTCCACGGACAAGGCGGTGCGCGAGTCGCACTTCGATCACAGCTTGCAGAATTCGGTGCGCCACGGCGGCAATATCCCGGCGATCTGGGCCCGCGCCCAGGGCCGCGAGACCCGGGTGATCGGCCTGTCGTGGGCCGACGAAGTGCAACTGATCCTGACCCTTCCTGACAGCGGCATAAAAACCGTCAAGGACCTCAAGGGCCGCAGCTTCGGCCTGCCGGACTGGGCCGGTGCGCAGATCGATTTCACCCGGGCACAGGCCCTGCGTGGCCTGGAGAACGCCCTCAAGCTCGAAGGCCTGCAGGTGGGCGACGTGCGACTGGTGAACTTTGTGTATGGCGGCACCTTCAGCGACCCGCAGGTGCATACCGTCAATGGCACGCCGGTAGCGGCGCAACGGGTCGAGGGGCGCAACCTGGAACTGATCGGCCTGCTGCGCGGCGAAGTCGACGCGATTTTCCTCAAGGGTGCCAGCGCCGCCCAGTACGCCCACGACTTCGGCCTGCACACGGTGATCGACACGGGGGCCCACCCCGACCCGCTGATCCGCAGCAACAACGGCACGCCACGCACCCTGGCGGTCGACCTGCACCTGCTGGAGCAGCATTTTGAGGTGGCTTGCGGCATTCTCGACGCGGTGCTGCGGGCCGAACAGTGGGCTCATACCCATCCGGATGAAACCCGCCGCTACCTGGCGCGGGAAACCAACAGCAGCGAGTACTGGGTCAGCGCCGCCTACGGCGACAACGCCCACCAGCGCCTGCACACCGCACTCGACGAACAGGCCATCGACGCCCTGCAGGACTTCACTCACTTCCTGCACCGCTGGCGCTTTATCCCGAACAGTTTTGACGTGCGCCAATGGATCGACCCGCGTCCGCTACAAGCCCTGCAGACCGCCCTCGCCGGCTAACCCTACCGCACGATCACCCTAGCGCGGCGGGGTGATCGGTTTCATGGACTCGAACGAAGATCCCTTTATGAGCAAACCACTCGATACCCTCTGGTACACCCACAGCCCGGTGCCCACCGGGCTTGGCATTGCGGTGCAATCCGGGCGCCTGGCCGAGGCTTTCCAGCCATTCGGCACCAATATCCAGTCATTGCGTGAGTCCAGCGAGCGGGAAGTTCGCGAGGCCCACTATGACCATCACCTGAAAAACTCGGTGCGTCACGGCGGCAATATCCCGGCTATCTGGGCCTACGCCAGTGGAGTGCAGACCCGGGTCCTGGGATTGTCCTGGAGCGATGAGGTGCAACTGATCCTGACCACTGCCGAAAGCGGGGTGAAGAGCATTCGCGACCTGAAGAACCGCCGCTTCGGCGTACCGAAATGGGCCAACGTGCAGATCGACTTCACCCGCGCCCAAGCGTTGCGCGGGCTGGAGAACGCACTCAAGTTGGAGGGCCTGAATGTCAGCGATGTCGAGCTGGTGGACTACCCCTACGGCGGCACCTACAGCGACGATCAGAAGCAACATGTGTATGGCTCGGAAGTCAGCCTCGGCACCAGCCGCTTCAGCCAGCGCAATAACGAGCTGATCGGCCTGCTGCGCGGCGACATCGACGCGATTTTCCTCAAGGGCGCCCACGCCGTACACCTGGCCAACGAATTCGGCCTGCAGGTGGTGGTCGATACTGGCTCGCACCCCGACCCACTGATTCGCTCCAACAACGGCACTCCGCGCACCCTGACCGTCGACACCCACCTGCTGCACGAACACTTCGATGCCAGTGTGAAAATCGTCGACACCGTGCTGCGCACCGAGCAATGGGCGTGGGCCAACCCGGATGAAACCCGGCGCTTTCTCGCCCGCGAGCTGAACACCAGCGAGTACTGGGTGGCCGCCGCCTATGGCGAAGACGCACACCGGCGTTTGCGCACCACCCTGGACAGCCGCTCGATTACCGCCCTGCAGGACTTCACCGATTTCCTGCACCGCTGGGACTTCATTCCACGGCGGTTCGATGTGCGCGAGTGGATCGACTTCAGCGTGCTGGAAACGGTGATCGGCTCGACTTCGAGAGTCGCGGTCTGATGACCCTGTAGCAACACAACGGTTGGCAGTTGTGTTGCTCCAGCAGCAGCCTCACAGCAACCCATGCTGAATAATCGACAGGGGATTTCCCGGTAACTTTCGCCCGAACTTTTCGAGGCTCTAACATCAAATAAAATACTAATTTTATCCATTATTAATCAGCCACTTAGCAAAAGTAAGCAACCACCAGTACAGCCCTCAAAGCTGTTGGCACGATCTCTGCTCTACCCCTGTTAGTGAAACTTTATCGGGGGAGTACCAACATGCATAAGCTTAATCCAATCACCAAGAGTATCTGGCTCACCTTGCTGCTGGCCGGGGGGGCCGTCAGCGAGGGATTGCTGGCAGCCGAGACAACAGAAAGCGACGCCGGCAAGACCAGCACCGAGCCGGCGCTGAAGACCGTGACTGTCACCGCCCAGCACAAGGAAGAAACCCTGCAGGAGATCCCGGTGGCGGTGTCGGCGATTCAGGGCACCAGCATCACGGCCGACGGCGTGCGGTCGATGGGCGACATCACCACCTTCGTGCCCAACGCCTCGGCGAAGAACCCCGACGGCGACGGCCGTCCGCGCTGGTACATCCGCGGCCTGGGCACTGGCGATACCGGCGCTGCCACCGTGTACCCGGTGGGGATCTACTCCGACGACGTCTACCTCAACGCACCCATTGCCGGTGGCGGCCCGCTGTATGACCTGGAGCGCATCGAGATTCTGCGCGGGCCCCAGGGCACCCTGTACGGCAAGAACACCACCGCGGGCGCGGTCAACATCATCTCGCAAAAACCGAGCCTCGATGCCAAGACCAACGGCTACGGCACGCTAGGTGTCGGCAGCAAGGATGAACGCATCGTCAGCGGCGCCCTGGGCGGTGTGCTGGTGGACGAAAAACTCGCCGCGCGGGTGGCGCTGTACTCCGAGGAGCGCGACGGGTTCGCCGAGAACCTCACCGACGGCCACACCTACGGTGACGTCAACAAGAAAGCCGTGCGCGTGCAGTTCCTTGCCCAGTTGAACCCTGACCTCGAAGCCCTGCTCAAGGTCCACGCCCGCCAGCACAATGGCGACGGCAGCAACGGCTCGCTGCCGGTGGGACGTTACTACAACGTCGGCTACCAGCGCCCGCACGGCCGCGACATCGAACTCAACGTCAATGAAGATGCCAAGCTCGACCATGACGGCACCTCGCTGACCTTCAACTGGAACCTGGGCGACTACACCCTGACCTCGATCACCGCCTACGACTACATCCGCGGCCAGTCCACCAGCGATGCCGACTACACGCCATACGAAGTCAACGGCGCCGCCACGGCCGACAACAAGTACAGCCAGTACTCCCAGGAACTGCGCCTGGCCTCGCCCCAGCAGGAAACCCTGCGCTGGCTGGCCGGCGCTCACTACTTCCACGAGACCCTCGACAGCTCGGCCACGCGCTTTATTACCCCGGGCCCGACGCCCAATGGCAGTGGCTCCAACCAGATTGGCGGGGTCACTGACCTGCGTGACCTCAACTACGACCACAAGACCGACAGCTACGCGCTGTTCGGCAACCTGACCTATGACTTCACCGACAATTTCACTGTCACCGGCGGTCTGCGCTACACCCAGGAAAAGAAAGACATCGACCTCGACCTGACCCAACTGACCCGCGCCAGCGCCAACGGCCCGCTGATTCCACTGAGCGGCGTCGGCACCAACGGCAACCGCCAGGAAGCCAATACCTGGGAAGCCTGGACCTACGACCTGACCCCGGAGTACCGGATCAACGACAACCTGCGGGTGTTCTTCCGCTACGCCCACGGCTTCCGTTCCGGCGGCTTCAACACCGGCTTGTCGACCAGCCTGGCGCAGTTGACCACAGTCGATCCGGAACAACTCGACGCCTATGAAATCGGCCTCAAATCCGAGTGGTTCGACCGTCGCCTGACGGCCAACGCGAACATTTTCTACTACGACTACTCGGATATTCAGGTCAACCTGCTGACGGTCAACAACGGCGTGCTGACCACCGCCTTGACCAACGGCGCCGCGGGCAAGGTAAAGGGTGCCGAGCTGGAACTCGAAGGCCAGCCCACCGAGTACCTGCACCTGCGGGCGGCGATCTCGTTCCTCGACACCGAGTACACCGACTTCAAGAACACCAACCCCAATACGGGTGCGGTCACCGGCGACTACAGCGGCAACAGCTTCGTGCGCTCGCCGCGCAACGTAGTCTCGCTGGGCGGCGACTACACCTTCCCACTGGAGATCGGCGGCAAGCTGGTGGCCGGTGGCGACGTGAGTTTCCGCGACAAGGAATACTTCCTCGCCGACCGCCAGAGCAGCGCCGACAAGACCCTGAGCCAGGCGCACTACACCTTGGCCAACAGCCGCCTGACCTGGTTCAGCCCGGATGAAAAACTCAGCGTCACCGGCTTCGTCAACAACCTCACCGACCGCCGCTACCAAGTCCACGGACGGCCCAACGGCACCCTCGGCCAATACGTGATCACCTACGGCGACCCCCGCACGGTGGGCCTGAGCGTCACCAGCCGGTTCTGACCCACCACCCGTAGGAGCGGGTGCCCGCTCCTACCGGTTGATCCTCTTGCCCTAGAAAGGAATCCGCCCATGTTCCACCACAACCCGTTGGCCAGCACCGTGGCGCTGGTCATTGGCAGCCTTGCGCTGCCTGTCATGTCCGCCGAAACCCACCCTGCCCCGACCGGTGCCAGCAACGATCACCTGGACACCGTGGTCGTGCTCGGCACCCGCCGCAGCGACGTCACCGCCCTGCAAAGCGCCGCCCCGGTGGACGTGCTGTCCAGCGAGCAATTGCAGGACACCGGCGCCAGCGACCTGTCCGGCGCACTGACGGCACTGTCGCCGTCCTTCAGTTACCCGCAATCGCCCCAGGGCGCGTTCTCCGGCTCCATTGCCCAGGGCGCGTCGTTGCGCGGGCTGGCCTCCGACCAGGTGCTGGTGCTGGTCAATGGCAAACGCCGGCACACCAGCGCCAACGTCACCCGCCAGGGCCTGGTCAACGGCCGGGGGGCGGCGGCGGTCGACCTCAGCCTGATTCCGTTGGGCGCGATCCAGCGCGTGGAGATCCTGCGTGACGGCGCAGCGGCCCAGTACGGCTCCGACGCCATCGCCGGGGTGATCAACATCGTGCTCAAGGAGAAGGATGACGGCGGCAACCTCGGCTACCGCTTCGGTGGCTACGACAAGGGTGACGGCATCCAGCGCAAACTGGGCGGCTGGAAAGGTTTCACCCTGCCCAACGACGGCTTCCTGACCCTGAGTTTCGACGCCGGCAGCCAGGACCCGGCCAGCGACACCAACCCAGACAACCGGATCTTCTACCCCGGTTCCACCAGCATCAACACCGCCAAGGAACAGAACAACCGCTACCGCACTTGGCGCTGGGGCTCGGGCAACGTCTCGGACCAGTACAACCTGGTCGCCAACAGCGAAATCGGGGTCGGCGAAGGCTTGATCGCCTACGGCTTCGCCACCTACTCGCACAAGAACACCGATGCCGAGGGCTTCTTCGACCCGCCCACGACCTTGCGCAACAATTACGGGAGCAACGCTTTGCAGCGCTTCCCCGATGGTCGCTTGCCGGTCACCCGCTACTCTCTGGAAGACTATGCCGTGACCGGTGGCCTGCGCCTGGACGACGAGCAACTGGGCAAGTTCGACCTGGCACTGAATTACGGCGACAACCGCCTCACCTCCGACGACCGCAATGCGATCAACCCGAGCTGGGGCGCCGGCAGTCCGCAGAACATCTACACCGGCAAGCGCCAGGTCGACCAGACCAACGCCACCCTGGACTGGGTGCGCGACTTTCCCACCGACCTGCTGTTCAAGCCCCTGACCCTGTCGGCGGGCCTGGCCTGGCGCCAGGAGAACTACGAGCTGAGCGCCGGGGAAGCGGCCGGTTGGCAGAACGGGCCGTTGTTCAACACCGTCGACCCCTTCACCAACCGGCGGATTCCCGGGTATTACTCGGGCATCACCCAGGTCGACGCGGCGTCCCTGGACCGCCGGGTACTGGGTGCCTATGTCGATGTCGAAGCCCAGCTCACCGAGCAATTCCAGGCCGGGGTGGCGCTGCGTAGCGAGCACTATTCGGACTTTGGCGACACCACCAACGGCAAGTTGTCGCTGCGTTACGACTTCACCCCAGAGATCGCCGCGCGGGCCACCGCCAGCACCGGTTACCGCGCACCGTCGCTGGTGCAGAGCGGCCTGTCCTCGTTCAGTGTGCAGGTGGTCGAACAGCCGCCGGGCAGCGGTAACTATGTCGAGGTCCAGCAACGCACCCTGCGCGCCAACAGCCCGGAAGCGGCGCTGCTGGGCGGTACCTCGCTGAAACCGGAAGAGTCCACCAACTACTCCCTGGGCCTGGTATGGCGGCCGTTGCCCAACGCGTCGGTGACCATCGATGCGTACCGGATCAACATCGACAACCGCATCACCCTCTCCGACCAGTTACCGGCCTCGGTGGTGTCGCCGATCTTCGCCGGTACCCCGTACGCCAATATCCAGAGCGCAGCGTTCTACACCAACGTGGCCGACACTCGCACCGACGGCATCGAGCTGACCGGCAACTATCAGTTCGACCTGGCGCAATGGGGCCGGCTGAACCTGAGCAGCGGTTTCAGCAAGAACCATACGGACATTACCCAGCTGCGGGACGTTGGCAACATCAAGGGTGAGCAAATTGTCGGCCGGGCGACCCAGGGCCTGATCGAGGAAGGCACTCCCGAGAACAAGCTGGTGCTCAGCGCCAACTGGCTGTACGCCAACTGGGGCGTGACCATTGCCCAGCGCCGCTACGGCGAATGGAAGAGCCTGAACGCGAGCAACCCGGACCTGGACCAGACCTACAGCTCGCAGTGGGTCACCGACCTCGACCTGTCGTACACCTTCGACAAGGCGCTGAAAGTCTCGGTGGGCGCGATCAACCTGTTCGACACCCACCCGGACGAG
The DNA here is from genome assembly GCF_044743405.1 of Pseudomonas sp. NPDC087626. NCBI lineage: Bacteria > Pseudomonadati > Pseudomonadota > Gammaproteobacteria > Pseudomonadales > Pseudomonadaceae > Pseudomonas > Pseudomonas sp. NPDC087626. The sequence continues at coordinate 17,565 of NZ_JBIUWJ010000010.1, read as the reverse complement.
GCCGATGGTACGCAGCTGTACGGCGTGCCCAAGTACTCGATCACCAGCCCCGAAGGTGCCCAGGGCGCGTTCTACTACACCAGCGTCAGCTACGAGTTCTGACCGCCACTGCTGCCGGGGTGTTGCCCTGGCAGCAACGGGTGCGTCTGTAGGAGCAGGTGTCTGCTTGCGGTGCCCGATTGCGGCGCCTGCTTGCGGATTGCGGCTTGTCCGCGATGGGCTCAAGAACAGTGCGTTCATCCTGGTTGCGCGCGTTATCGTTGACGTCCATCGCGAGCAAGCTCGCTCCTACAGGGGCGGGGGCGGGGTTGCAACGAGGACATGGCACAGCTCTTGCGATAGCCCTCGGGTACTTCGCCGAAATAAGACCCGCCATGCGCCCACACTCCTTGCTGACCGCTCTCACCTGGCTTATCTCGCCCCTGGCCCTGCTGGTGCTCTGGGCCGGGGTGGCCGAGGCCGGGATTTTTCCACGTAACCTGCTGGTGCCACCCGCCCAGGTGGTGCAAGCCTTCGCCGAACTCTTGGCCAGCGGCGAGCTGCTGGAGCATCTGGGCAATAGCCTGTCCCGCCTGGGGCTGGGGTTTGCCATTGGCTCGCTGTGCGGCCTGGCCTTCGGGGTGCTGATGGCCCTGTCCAGGCAGGTCGAGATCTACTGCGCGCCGCTGTTCCACACCTTGCGGCAGATCCCCAGCATCGCCTTGATTCCGATGTTCGTGTTGCTGTTCGGCATCGATGAAACCTTCAAGATCATCATTGTCGCCAAGACCGCGTTCTTCCCGGTGGCCCTGGCCGCCAGCGAGGGGGTCAAGGCCATCCCGCGCAGCTATTTCGAAGTCGCCGACGTGTATCGCCTGCGCTGGCCGACCCTGGTCCGCGAGATCGCCCTGCCCGCCGCTGCGCCACCGATCATCACCGGCTTTCGCATCAGCCTGACCCGGGCCTGGGTGGTGCTGGTGGCCACCGAGTTGCTCGCCGCCGACAGCGGCCTGGGACAGATGATCGAGATGAGCCGGCAGATGCTGCGCATCGACGTGGTGATGGTCGGTGTGGTGGTTACCGGGGTGATCGGCTTTGCCCTGGACTTTTCCTTTCGCCAACTCGAACAGCGCCTGTTCCGCTGGCAAACCCGCTAGGAGCCCACCATGCCCCCTTTACTCGGAAAATCCCGCGGCCTGTTGCTGCCGCTGCTACTGATCGGTGGCTGGGAATACCTGTCGCGCCAGGATGCCGCCGGGGCCTATGCCTTCGTGCCGCTGTCGACCATCGGCCAGGCCTTGCTCGAGCTGCTCGGCAATGGCGAGTTGCTGGTCAACCTGCTGGCCAGCCTGGCGCGCACCAGTACCGGCCTGGCCCTGGGTATCGTCTTTGGCGTCGCGCTGGGGGTGCTGATGGCGCTATCGAGCGTGGCCAACCGATTGATCGGCCCGCTGTTTCATTCGATTCGCCAGGTGCCGATGCTCGGCTGGATCCCGCTGATTGCCATGTGGTTCGGCAACGGCGAGTTCTCCAAGGTGTTGATCGTCACGCTCGCGGCGTTCTACCCGATGGTGCTCAACACCTATCAAGGTTTCAGGCATGTCGAGGGACGCTACCGCGAAGTCGGCCAGGTGCTGGTGCTCAGCCGCTGGCAACAGTTCTGCCATGTGCTGCTGCCGGCGGCGCTGCCGAGCCTGGCCACCGGCGTGCTGCACGCCCTGGCGTTTGCCTGGGTCACCGCCGTGGGCAGCGAACTGTTTTTGTCGTCCGGGGCCGGCCTGGGCAACCTGATGATGAACGCCGAAGCCGGCGCGCGCATGGAGATCATCGTCCTGAGCGTGCTGTGCATCGGTCTGTGCGGTTACCTGATGACCCTGCTGTTTACCCTTCTGAGTCGCCACCTGCTGCGCTGGCGCAACATTCGTTGAAAGGCCACCCCATGAACGCCATTGCCCATCACGCTCTGCCCCACAGCACCACACTGCCCTGCGGCGCCCTGGAAGTCCGCGGCCTGAGCAAGGCCTATCGGATCGAAGGCCAACCGCTGCCCGTACTGGACAACATCAACCTCAAGGTCCGCCCTGGCGAATTCATCAGCATCGTCGGCGCCAGCGGCTGCGGCAAGTCGACCCTGCTGCGGCTGATCGTGGGCCTGGAGGGCGACTACCAGGGCGATATCCTGCTCGATGGCAAGCCCGTGGTCGGCACCAGCCTGGAACGCGGCATCGTGTTCCAGGACCACCGCCTGTTTCCCTGGATGACCCTGAGCAAGAACATCGCCCTGGCCCTGAAAAACCACCCACTGTCCCAGGTCGAAAAGGATCGCCTGGTGGCCGAGCACATCGCCCTGGTCAACCTCGAGGGATTCGAGAACGCCTACCCGCACCAGCTGTCCGGTGGCATGGCCCAGCGGGCCGCCATCGCCCGCGCCCTGATCAACCGCCCCAAGGTGCTGCTGCTCGACGAACCCCTGGGCGCCCTCGACGCCCTGACCCGGGTCCGCCTGCAACACGAACTGCAGCGCATCTGGGTGCAGCAACGCTGCACGGTGATCATGGTCACCCACGACATCGAAGAGGCCCTGTACCTGGGCGACCGGGTGATCGTCATGGACGCCCACCCGGGGCGGATCAAGCACCAGATCCAGGTCAACCTGCCCCACCCCCGGGACCGGAGTTCGCCCGTATTGCAGGGCTACAAAGAGCAACTGCTGGAGGAATTGGTGGGGCATTGAGCGCGATATGCAATCTTTTGATCCTGGTTTTGTGGGCATATTCAGCCAAAGGTCCAGCGTTCACCCTGCACACATCCTGAGCGAGCTTGCTCGCGATGAGGCCAGCACAGTCAACATCGATGCTGCCTGACACACCGCCATCGCGGGCGAGCCCGCTCCCACAGGTTTGATGTGGTGTATACAGAATCTGTGAACAGCCAAAATCACTGTGGGAGCGGGTGCCCGCTTGCGGCTTGCCCGCGATGGTCGTCAACGATGACACGTGCATTCAGGATCAACCCGGCGTTTTTGCGGGCTTGGCGAGCAAGCTCGCGCCTGCAGGTTTGTTTGCCCGTCGTGCCTCGAGCAGCGTCCTGGGCAAGGCGAACCCTTCGAAGCTGCGCTGGGTGATCGGGTTGTTGGCCTTCTGCGCCCCGATGCGATAGCGCATTAGCCCATCGGCAACGGCGAAGGTCAGGTCCACGCTGGTGTCGGTGCGTCCGTTAAGGTGCCCACGACTGAGCAGGCGAAACAGCGACCAGGGACCGCGATAGCTCAGGCTGGCGGTATTGCCGGTGCTGTGGACGAGGGTCAGTTGGCTGCCGCTGGCGCTGGCGCTGCCCAGGTTGTTCGGCCAGACCAGGCCAGTGCGCTGGGGGGCGCCGTGCTGGTAGGGGATCAGTTGGCCGTCGACGCTGAGCAGGCTGCTCAGGCGCGTGGCACTCAAGGCCAGGGGTTCGACGGTCAGTTGCACCGCGAGATGGCCGCGATGGTTGAAGAAGGTATCGCGGATTCGTTCGGCCTTCTGCAGTTGCTCCAGCACGTCGCGCCGCACCAGGTAGCCGCCGTGGCTGTCCGAGTAGAGGGCATCCAGATTGTCCTTGAGGAACACTTTCAAGTACTGATCGTGGAACTGTTGCAGCCGACCTTGCGGACCGAAGAAAGCTTCGAAGTCTTCCAGCGAAGCATCTTCACCATTGGCCTTGAACGGGTAGCGACCGGCCAGGCGCTCTTGATAGAAGCTGTAGATGTCGCTGTCCCAGCGTTTCTCCAACTCCCGCAGAGCGGCAATCACCAGCACTTGGGAAGTCTGGTCAGCGAGTTTCCTGACGTGCTGGTTCAACGGTTCAGGCAGGCCTACCGCGACGCGCTGCAAGTTGGCGATCGGGTCGGCACCGTCCAGGGCAAAGCGGCTGAGCACGGTTTTCAGGGCCGCCTTGCCGGGATCTGGATTATCGTGGACCGTCTTGGCGTAGTCATACACCGCGCTGACGGAACGCAGGGCCTCGTCATAGTAGGACGGCCGCTCGCCCTGGGGAGTGATCAGCTCCGCCAGGCTGACGAAAGCCCGGCGAATACCGGCGGCCTGTTGCTGCCCCTCCGACACCGGCTCCAGGGTCACGGCTGGCTGCCCGTCCACCAACGGCAACGCGGGATAGATCACGGTGTTGTCACGCAGGGTTTCCAGCAGGCGCCGCAACGGCGCGGCCGGACCGGTGACTTGCTCCAGTACCGCCACGCCATGACTCAGGTCCTGGAAGTCAGTGACCGCGAACTGGTTCAACGCCCGCCGCCAGCTGTCCACGTAATCGGCGCTGTACAAGGCGCGCAGGCGCTGCGTCAGCACCTTGCGGTCTTCTTGCGAGTAGTCCAGGCGCTGGCGCTCGCCGAGCACCCACTGGTCAATCATGGCCAGGTCGATGATGTTCTGCGCACCCGGCTCGAAGTAGTCCTTGAAGCCCTTGGCGGTGAGCAACGGCGCCAGTTGCAGGCCATTGCCCGCACCATCCTCGGTATCGAGCAGCGGCCGATAGACGATGTCGAAGGCTGGCCCAACCTCGGTGCGCAAGTCCAGGGGATGGTGCAGGCGCTCCAGTGCGTCCTGCTTCAAGCTCATGTAGACCCGCTCCGCCATGGGTAACCGGCGCAACTGCTGTTGCACCTCGGCGATACGCTCACGGTACTGCGGCAAGTCGGCGTCGGCATATTTCAGGGCATAGTCGAGGTGGCGCATCAGGTTGGCCTGCAACTGGCCTTGACCGGGATAGGCACGCTGCCATTGTCTGGCGACCCACTCCTGGATGATCAACGGACGGCGGTTCTGCCGTTCTTCGAGCATGCGGTAGACGCGCAAGGCCGCCAGTTGCTGATTGCTCCCGGCAGGCGCGGCATTGATCGCTTCCAGTGCACCGCCGGCAATTGCCGGCAAAAAGCGTTTGGACAGCAGTTGCAGATAGGCCTGGTCCACCATCGGCCCAATCGCCCGCCCCTGGTACAAGCCCATGTCGGACAGCAGCGGCCAGGCGTCTCGGTAGTCGCCATAGACCGACACCGCGTCGCGGATCTGGTCCAGTGGCGCCAGCAGGTTGCGGCCGGTGGTATCGAGCTTGGCATCGATGTCCCGGGTACTGAATTCCTGGCTCTTGGCCAGGACGCTGGCGGCCTTGTCACGGTTGACCGTGAAGTAGAACTGCCACAACCCCACCGCCAACAGGCAGCCGAGTGAGGCGACGCCGAACCCGGCGATCAATAGCCGGCGCTTGCTGCGAGCGACCTTGATGTTGTCACCGGCCAGGCCGGCCTCGGGGTAGATCACTTGCTGGAACAGTTGCTGGGCAAAGTAGATCAGCGCACCGCCCGCCGGCTTGACGCTCGCCGCCGGTGCCGCCAACTGATAGGCGTGCCCGGCTTCTTTGACAAAGGCGTTGCTCAGCGCCCCCTGCTGGTAGACCGAGGAGAAGTACAGGCCGCGCACCAGGGCCGGGGTGGTGAAGCGGTCGCTGCCGAGCATTTCGCCAAGAAAGCCCAGCAGCGCCGGCCGAAGCCCCGCCAATTGGCGGAGCAAGGCCAGCAGTCGGTAACGCTCCTCCAGGGTATGAGCCTGCCCCAGACTGTCGAAGACCTGGGCGTTCAATCGCTCGACAAACGCATCGTAGCGCTGGGCCAACTCCGCCAGCCAGGCATCGAAATCTTCCACCGCATCGAGGCTGAACGTAAAGCCCAGCAGGTCTTCAGAGCGGGTCCGGGACAGGCGCGCGAAGAACTCCTCGAAGCCCTCCAGAAGATCGAACTTACTCAAGGTCACGTACACCGGCAGACGCGTGCCCAACTGTCGGGTCAGTTCGTACAGCCGTGTCCGCAGGACGTTCGCATGTGCCTTGCGTTGCTCGGGACGCTGCATCAGCAACGCCTGCATATCCACCACCAGCACCACGCCGTTCAGCGCCCGGCGACTGCGGTTGCGAGTCAGCCAGTCCAGCAGATGCAACCACAACCTTGGGTAAGTGCCGGCCGGCGGCACCGGCTTGACGTCGCCTTGGGCAGCTTCGGCGTCTTCGACCTCCTGCTTGGTCGGCGGCTGCGGCTGGCTGAGAAACTCTCCGGGAGGGTCGATCAATACCGCCTCGTCACCGATCCACCAATCCACCGGATAGGCCAACTGCTCATCCGGATAAGCCCTGACGCCGCTCCTGGTGACATGCGACAGGGCAAAGCTCTGGTTGGAACGGGTGACCAGGCTGGTCTTGCCGGCGTTCTCGGCGCCGAGCACCAGGTACCACGGCAACTGGTACAGCGAACGCCGGCGCTCCATATTGCTCAACAGATTGTCCAGGCTACGATCCAGCGCCCGCTCCTGGGCCTCGATGTAGGGCAGGCACGGATCGCTCTGCACCGCGGCCTCATGCTGACGCTCATCCTGCAAGCGCCGATAACGGCCGCGTACCGCCCATGCCCAGAACAGCAGCGGAATGACCACCACCACGACACTGGCCGACACCCGCATCGCCAACTCAGCCAGAGGCCGTTGCTCACGCCAGGTCCACTGGGGTCCCAACCACCAGATGCCGAGCAATAAAAACACCATCCCCAGCCCCACCAGCACCGGCAACGCCTGATTGAACTGGCGGAGCACCAACAGGCCCTACCGCTTCAGGTAATTCATGACCATCCCCATAGCTTCCTGTTACTCCTTGATGTGATTTGATCGGATGGCCACAGCTCCACGTCCTGGCCACGGCTGCTGCGCATCGCCCCGGTTACCACGCTTGGGCACGGGGGACGCGGACGTGGGTGTACGGATCGGGCGTGACGGCGACTGAGTTGAAACGGATGCGCACTGACTTGAGGATCGCGTCCCAGACGGCAATGGCTTCGTAGTCGGTCAGTGAGGGGTTGACTGGGTCTCTACTCGCGGGGCGCTGCCAGAGCGGCAATTTGTAGCCACGGTTGGCGAATTCGGGCAGGGCCCTGCGGACCAGATCGACTACCGCGTTAGGATCTCTGGGGCGACTTTCAATGCCTCCAGCTGACAAGCTAAAACTCATGAAAGGCCGACTTAACGACGGGTTGTCACGGTAGGTTTCACCACCGAACAGTATCTGACGGTGGGTGTCGTCACTGAAGCCGATCAGGGACTCTTCAGCCGGCATACCTGCCAGAGTAATGTTCCTCGTGCGCAGGTTTTCGTAATCGTCCGCCAGGAAGATCTGCGCACCTTCCTCGGCGCGTGCGCTCATGCTTTTGGTTTCGCTCGGCGATAACGCATTGATGTACACCTCCAATGCGACGTTCGAGACGGGAGGCCGAAAACGGAAGGTGGCGATTTCCTGATCGTGATTGCTTCGAATCACGATCGACGCCAAGGCGAATCCTGCGCCAGCGTTTGACGGAGCGACCTTGAATATTTCCCTGGACAACTTTTTCAAACGCGCCACAACCGGCGCGATGTTGCCGTTGTAGGACTCGGCGCGGAGCATCACGTAGGCGTCATCGACCAGCAGGTGGAATTCGTGAACGAAGGTATCCGTGACTTCGTTGCTCGCGAAATACTGCAGCAGTATCCTTTGCCGGGTCTCACCCTTTGCCGATACCAGCATGGATATATTATTCAGTCTGGGGTTCTTGACCGCCGCGATACGAGAGGCACGTTCCTGCAAGGCTTCGTCAAAGCGTTGCTGCGTCACCCCTTCACCTACCACCTGCACCTCAACGGTTGAATGATTGGCGTCAAGTCCGTAGTACAGTTTCACATCGCCGCTTCCAGTCCAGTTCGCGGGCAGGTCGATCAGGCCGCGGCCCAGCGCCCATGTGCGCATATCGCTAGTCATTTCGCTCACGTTGAGTTTCTCCTGTTCACTGGGCTGCTTGAAGGTGGTACAGCCGGTGAGTGATGCAAACATCAGGCACGCACAAAACCGCATTAACCTGCGCATAGGGGCCTCTTGGCTGGTTTGAGCATTTCGCGGCTGACTGATCAAGACCCGCGAGTCGGCACTTACCACGATTCGGGCTTCCACGGCTGGCCATCCGGGCCGGTGGCCAGGAGTTCGTCGAGCACGCGCTTGCCTTCGGCAATTTCTTCGGCGCTGGGGAAGCGGACGTGGGTGTAAGGTTCCGGCGTGGCGGCGACTGAGTTGAAGCGGATGCGCACCGATTTGAGGATGGCATCCCAGACGGCCATGGCTTCGTAGTCGGTCAGTGAGGGGTTGACCGGGTCGGGGGCGGCAGGTTGTTGCCAGAGCGGCAGTTCGTAACCACGACTGGCGAAGTCGGGTAGGGTCCAGCGGACCAGATCGACTTCGACCTCAGGATCTTTGGGGCTACTTTTAATACCTCCCGCTGACAAGCTAAAACTCAAGAAGGGACTACTCAGTGAACGGTTCTCACGATAGTTCTCTGCCAGGAATAAGAGTTGGCGGTGAGTATCGTCACTGAAGCCGATCAAAAACTCTTCGGCTCTCATACTCGCAATACTCGCGGCGCCAGCCCTTAACTTGTCGTAATCGTCGGCCAGGAAAATCCCCGTGGTTTCTTTCGTCCGGACCAACAAAGGTTCACTTTCGCCTGGAGATAGTGCGTTGACATACACCTCCAGTGCGATGTCCGAGGCAGGTGGTCCGAAGTAGAAGGTGGCGATCTCCTGATCGTGATTGCTGCGAATTACGATCGGCCCCAAGGCGAATCCCGCGCCAGCGTTTGACGGAGCGACCTTGAATATTTCCCTGGACAACTTTTTCAAACGCGCCACAACCGGCGCGATGTTGCCGTTGTAGGACTCGGCGCGGAGCATCACGTAGGCGTCATCGACCAGCAGGTGGAATTCGTGAACGAAGGTCGGGCGTCGAGTTTTACTTTTGTAGTACTGCAACAGCACTTTCTGCCGAGTTTCACCCTTTGCCGATACCAACATGGATGCATCATCCCGTTCATAGTTCTTGACCCCCGCGATACGAGAGGCACGCTCCTGCAACGCTTCGTCAAAGCGTTTGTAGATCGCAGCGCCCGTACCCACGGGTGGCTGCGCAAGGATGAGTGTCTGTCAGTTCCTGTCTCTATGGCTGTCCAGCCATGTTGTGGTCATGCAGTGGAACCGCATTGGAAGACATTCCAATCACAACACCGGGCTAGACTCGTCATACCGTGGCGCCAGCCCTGGGTCAGGTGGTTCGCAGCGCAACTCGATCAGCAGATCTTGCGAGGCAACGAAGCACTTGGCTGAGCGTGGTAAGTCCAGATAAAATTCATCCGAATGATTTGGCGAATTTGAAAGTGCCGGTGGATAAGGTTCCGTGCTCGGTGTCTGGTTGGGGCCTGGCAGATCGTATTTCCAGCATGGGGCTGGTTCGTCGAGTAGCGGTTCTGTGAATAGCATCGGTCATCTCCGGGAAAAAGATTAAAAAGCGTTACAGCGTTAAGTCGAGTGACGGGGTTTAACGAGTGGTGGATCAGAAGTAATCGTCGTTAAAAAGTGAGATTGCGGATTTAATCTGGTTCAGGAAAAGTCCATCAAAATGACTTCAGCGTATCCATCCGAAACATCGCGATCTGGCCAGTAAGTTAGTGACAACGTGGCCCCTTCAATGTTGTGTCGTCTGGTATCAGGAAGCAGAACAATCGTTCCCCGGATTTCCTTCGCATTTATGGCGCGGCCATTCATCAATTTGGCGGTTCTGGTACGTGTTTGGGGCGTTGTAGTGTCCGCTCGATAGTCGGGTTTTTTAGGTAGAGTCGGAGCGGCTGATGCGGCACGGCGTTCGCTGGCGGAAGTCGTGATGTCTGGTGGATTCAAGTCCCCCTCGGCTAAAACCTCTCCGCCGGTGTAATGCCCGGATGATCCATCGCCATGGCGATGAACTGTCAGTGACCAGCGATAGGCTGAACGATTCTCGTCGTAGAGGGGCAAGAGTATTCGGTAGTCCAGAAGCTGCTCGACAAGTCGGGTCCCAACGCTGCCCAAAGGGCCACCAAAGTGAGGCGAGTTCATGCCGGCCATTCGCTCGCGGAAATTGACTGCGGCCTCAATACCCGAGGTTGCAGCGTTGAGTTCGGCGAGGGCGATATGGGCTTGGTCGGGTGTATCCCAATGGATCTTGAGGGGCTCATTGGCCACGCCGAAATAGCAGCGTCTTGCCCAGCGCTCAAGGGGGGTGGACTCTTCGCCTTCGGCCCATTTGTAAAAGCCATATCCGATAAGGCCGAGCAGTATCGCAATACCCTGCGGTCCCAACAGTGCTGTTAATCCCGCTCCAGCAGCGACAGTACTGAGGGTGGCTCCGATACCCAGAATGACAGTGGATAAAAAATAGACAACTGCAGCAGATTCGTCTCCTCCCTTCCAAGAGCGCTTAGTCGCCACCCCTGCTCTAGTTGCATCGTAAAAACCAACCACAGCAGCAATAGTCGCCCCCGTCCTCGCGAGTATCTGCCCCGCAGTCGCTGCCGCTTTCGCTGTACTCATCCCTTGAGGCGATAACCCCCCAACCTTCTGCACCTGCTTGGCCCCGCCCTCCAGTGCGATCCCCACCAGCTCCACCCCACCGCCCAAAAGACCCAGGCTAGTGCCATACAAAGCCAGTCTGGCCTCCAGTGATTTGTCGCCAATCGCCTCTTCTGCCGCTTTGATGTTCTTCTTCAGCGAATCGCCAAGCAGATACAACCCGCCCACCGCCAGCAGCATGGCGCTGTTGCCGACCGCGCCTTGCAGACCGGCAAAACCACCGCGCACCCATTTGGCGGCTTGTTGGGACGTGACCTTGATGCCCTGGAGTGCTTTGCGTGCTTGTGGGTCGAGGGTGCCGATACCCACGGCCACGTCAATGAGTGCGGCGTGTGCGCTCTTGCCCAATTGGTCCAGGCCACGGTTGCCCTCGCGCATCAGGGTTTCCCGCAGTTCGCTGGCCTTGGCTTCTACCCAGACGGTCAGGGTGATGGTCTGTGCGGCCAGTTTTGGGTCCAGTACGGCCAAACTCAGCAGCCCGCTCTGAATTAGCGGACGGACCTTTTTCCCGGCCAGGCGTGCCTGTTGATTGGCCGTGTCCAGGGTGGTCTTGGCGGCGTGCCATTATCAAAGCGCCAATTGATTGGACGTGTCTACTGTCAGAGTTGACAGGTACTTGCTTCTCTAGCCGCCCGCAGACTTGCACGCTGCGGGACGGCCCCCAGCAGAAAATCAGCAAGTGCGACTAAAAATACTTGAGCCAAACCAAATCCCGGCGACTGCTCTTGAGCCTTGAGAACCAGCGCACCGGCAGGTACAGGGCCAACGCCAACAGCCCCGCCGCCAACCACACCGCCCACACGGAATCAAACCCGTAGTAGCTGCCCTTATTCAGGCCAAAACACGCCACTGCCAACAGGTAGGCGAACTTCAAGACGTACAGGTGCAACAGGTAAAAGAACATCGGTGCCGAGCCGAACACGCTCAACACCAGGATCCAGCGGCTGCCCTGGCGCCGTTCGAACCCGCGCAACAGCAGCAGGCCGAAGCTCAGGGTCAGGGTGATGAACAGCAGGGACGGCGGGTACTTGGTGATGTTGAAAAAGCTCATCAGCGTCTGCAGGGTACTCTCGCCCTGGACCCAGGGTTGGTCGCCGTAGCCGTTGAGCAAGCGCAACCCGACAAAACCCGCCAGCGCGGCGATACCGCCGATCCAGAGTGCACGTTGGCGCCAGGCGGCATCACTGGCCTGGGCGAACCAGGGGCCGATGGCATATCCCAGGCCGATCACGCCGATCCACGGCAGCACCGGGTAGGAGGTACGCAGGCGCAGGCCTTCGCTGAACTCGATCCAGCCGCGGTCATGCAGCACCGCCCACGGCACATGCAGCGCCGACTCCAGCGCAAAGTGCAGGCCGTCCAGCAGGTTGTGCCCGGCGATGATCAGCAGGCTCAAGCCCAGCAACAACGGGCGTGGCAGCCAAACCAGCGCCGACAGGGCCAGCATGCTCAGGCCGATGGCCCAGATCACCTGCAGGTAGATCACAGTCGGCGGAATCTGGAAGGTCCAGGCGAAGTTCACCAGGGTGATTTCCAGCAGCACCAGGAACAACCCGCGCTTGAACAGGAACCCGCAGACATCTGCCTTGCCCGCGTATTTTTCGCCATACAGGTAGGCAGACAGGCCCGTGAGCAGGACAAAGATCGGCGCACACAGATGGGCCAGGGTGCGGCTCAGGAACAGCGCAGGTTCGGTCGTGGCAATGTCCATGGGGTCGCTGACCTGGCGGTGCAGCAGAAAGGTTTCGCGCACATGGTCGAGCAACATGAACAGAATCACCAAGCCCCGCAGGGCATCGATGGACAGCAACCGGCCAGCGCCGGCGGGTCGGACAACAGCATTTGTCATGGGGGGTTCGCAACGCAGAGGGTGGAGGAAACGGCCTGTCTTGGGCCTTTGGGCTTGATATTTTGTGTAATGGTATTACATTACACAACCCGTTCGAAACCCCGTTGCACAGGCATGCACTGTCAGCCTGCCCAAGGTGTATGCAAGGACCCCATACATGATCAGATTCAAGCGTCTCGCCCTGCCCTTCGCCCTAGCCGCGCAGTCCACCACGTTGCTGGCCGGCTCGGCCCAGGAAGAGTCTCGCGGGCTGGTCGAGGACAGTCGCTGGAGCCTGCTCAACCGCAGCGTCCTGGACCACCGCGAGTACCAGCACGGCGCGCGCAACAACGCCGCACGCAATGCCTACAAGCCGCGCAACGAACGCAGTGGCAATGCCCAGGAGTGGGGATACGGATTGATGGGCAGCCTGCAGTCCGGGTTTACCCAGGGCCTGGTCGGGGTGGGCGTCGATGCCCATGCCTATGCCGCCTGGCAGCTGGACAGTGGCGGCGGTCGGGCCGGCAAGGCGCGTTTGCTCGGGCTCGATAACGACGGTCATCCCAAGGACCAGTTCGGCCGCGGCGGCGCGGCGCTCAAGCTGCGCACCTCCTCGACCACCCTCAGTTACGGTGAGCAACGGGTCAAGACCCCGGTCTTCAGTTCATCCGACAGTCGCCTGCTGCCGGAAACCTCCACCGGGTTCTTTCTCAACAGCCAGGAGTTCGCCGGCTGGAAAATGCTCGGTGGTCACTTCAACGAAAGCACCGACCGCAACGCCAGCAGCCACGACCAGGGGTTTGTGGTGAATTATTCCAACGCCAGGCAAGGCAACAATTTCGACCTTGCCGGGCTGGTCTACGACGGGATTGAAGGGCTTTCCACCAGCCTGTACGGCGCACACTACGAAGACAGCTGGCGCCAGCATTACCTGGGCAGCACTTACAGCCATGCCCTGGGGCTCGACCAGACGCTGACGCTGAACCTCAACCTGTATCGCACCCTCGACACCGGACAGGCCTGGTCGGGCAAGATCGACAACACTACCTGGAGCCTGCTCTCCAGCTACCGCAACGGTGCTCATACCTTCAGCCTGGGCTACCAGAAAGTCGATGGCGATACTCCCTTCGACTACGTGACCCGGGGTGCGATCTACCTCACCAATGCCGTGCAACTCTCGGACTTCAACGCCCCCAACGAGCAATCCTGGCAGGCCCGTTACGACCTGGGTTTGCAGGCGCTCGGCTGGCCCGGCCTGGTGCTCAGCGCCGCCTATGTGCGCGGCAGCAACATTGATGGGCGCCACGTCGACCCGGCAGGCGGCTATGCCTACCTGGGCTACGGTGAGGGCGGCAAGCATTGGGAGCGCGACCTGGAAGCCCGCTATGTGGTGCAAAGCGGCCCGGCCAAGGCCCTGGCCCTGTCACTGCGGCACAACCTGCACCGCGGCAACACCGCCCAGGCAGAACTCGACACCGAGCAGATTCGCCTGGCCGTCGAGTACCCCCTGAACGGACGCTTCTGAGTCAGCCAATCACAGGCTCAGTGCCCGCGAATGTAATGCTCCAACTGGCGGATCAGATCGGCCTGTTCGACGATGGCCTGCTTGACCAGATCGCCAATCGACAGCAGCCCGATCAATTGCCCCGCCTCCAGCACCGGCAGGTGACGCAGGTGGCTGTCGGTCAATCGTTGCCCACGTCCACTTGCACCTGCCCACCTTCAAGTCGCACCGGCCAGACTCGCAGGCGCTGTTGCGGATACTCCAGGCAATACCCGTCCTCGAGTCGAAAGTGCTGCTTGTACAGGGGCGACGCCACCACCAGCTCGCCCTTGAGGCTGCCCACCAGCCCGCGACCGATGACGTAGGCGCCCGATTGCGGATCGTGGTTGTCGATGGCATACAGCGTCTTGCCCTCGGCCTGCGGCAGGTAGAACAGCGCCACTTGTGCGCCGTCGAGCCACACCACCACCCCCGAGTTGTCGACCAGATCGTGCTGGCTGCACACCGATTGCCAGAGGGGTGAACGGGCGGCGGCGCGCGGGGAATTGGACAGGCTCATCAGGCAAGCTCCTCGGTGACAGGGATAAGGTTGAGTTCGGCGGCCATGATGGGCCGGCGTTGCCCACGCTCCTCGACAAAATGAATGCTCGGGTCGGGACGCTCGTCGTTGACGAAGGTACGGAAGCGCTTGAGTTTGTCCGGGTCCTTGAGGGCATTGGCCCACTCGCACTCATAACGGTTGACCACCAGTTGCATCTGCGACTCCAGCTCCTCGCCCAGCCCCAGGCTGTCGTCGATGACCACCTGCTTGAGGTAATCCAGCCCGCCCTCCAGGCTCTCGCGCCAGACCGAGGTGCGCTGCAATTTGTCGGCGGTGCGGATGTAGAACATCAGGAAACGGTCGATGTAGCGGATCAGGGTCGCGTCATCCAGATCGGTGGCAAACAGCTCGGCGTGCCGCGGACGCATGCCGCCGTTGCCGCACAGGTACAGGTTCCAGCCCTTCTCGGTGGCAATCACACCGACGTCCTTGCTCTGGGCCTCGGCGCACTCACGGGTGCAGCCGGAGACCGCGAACTTGAGTTTGTGCGGTGCGCGCAGGCCCTTGTAGCGGTCCTCGATCAGCAAGGCCATGGCCACGCTGTCCTGCACCCCGTAGCGGCACCAGGTGCTGCCGACGCAGGACTTCACCGTGCGGGTCGACTTGCCATAGGCATGCCCGGTTTCAAAACCGGCTTCGATCAGCTCGCCCCAGATCTGCGGCAACTGGTGCAACTGGGCGCCGAACAGGTCGATGCGCTGGCCACCGGTGATCTTGGTGTACAGCTGGTACTTCTTCGCCACCTGGCCGATCACGATCAGCTTCTCGGCGCTGATCTCGCCCCCGGCGATCCGTGGCACCACCGAATAGGTGCCGTTTTTCTGCATGTTGGCCATGAAGGTGTCGTTGGTGTCCTGCAACGGCACCAGCGAGGCGTCCATGATCGGCTGGTTCCAGCATGAGGCAAGGATCGAGCCCACGGCCGGTTTGCACACATCGCAGCCGGTGTGCCCACGACCATGCCGGGCCAACAGTTCTTCGAAACTGTGCAGCCCTTCGACCCGCACCAGGGCGTAGAGCTCCTGCCGGGTAAAGGCGAAGTGTTCGCACAGGCTCTTGTCGACACTCACACCACGGGCAATCAACTCGTGCTCGAACACCTGCTTGAGCAGGCCGGCGCAACCGCCACAGCCGGTGCAGGCCTTGGTTTGCGTCTTGAGCTGGGCGAGATCGCTGCAGCCACCATCGATGGCCGAACAGATCGCGCCCTTGCTGACGTTATGGCACGAACAGACCGTGGCCGACTCGGGCAAGGCGCCCGGGCCCAGGGTGGGCGCGCCGGTCGAGGATGGCAGGATCAGGCTGGCCGGTTCGGCCGGCAGGGCAATGCCGTTCTGGGCGTACTGCAGCAAGGTGTCGTAGTAGCTGTTGTCGCCCACCAGCACCGCCCCCAGCACCTGCTTGCCGGACGCGTCGACCACCAGCCGGCGGTAGCTGGCGCTGGCCTCGTCGATGAACTGGTAACTGCGCGCGCCCGGGGTGTGGGCATGGGCATCGCCGATGGAGCCGACGTCGACCCCCAGCAGCTTGAGCTTGGTCGACATGTCCGCGCCGATGAAGGGCTCAGCGTCCTGCTCGCACAACTGCGCGGCGACACTGCGGGCCATCTGGTAGCCCGGCGCGACCAGGCCGAACAGGCTGCCGTTCCACGAGGCACACTCGCCGATGGCGTAGATATGCGGGTCGCTGCTCAGGCACTGGTCGTCGATCACCACCCCGCCACGCGGGCCGATGTTCAATGCGCATTGGCGAGCCAGGGCATCCTGGGCGCGGATCCCGGCGGAGAACACGATCAGGTCGGTTTCCAGGCTTTCTTCGTTGGCAAAGTTCATCCGATAGCGGTACTGCTCGCCGGCACTGATCGATTGCGTAGCGCGGGACAAGTGCACGCCGACACCCAGCCGTTCGATTTGCGACTTCAGCGCCAGGCCACCCAGCTCGTCCAGTTGCACCGGCATCAGGCGCGGGGCAAATTCCACCACATGGGCTTCCAGGCCGAGGCTTTTCAGGGCATTGGCCGCCTCCAGGCCGAGCAGTCCCCCGCCCACCACCACACCGCGCTGTGCATTGCTGGCAGCGCGGCGGATGGCGTCGAGGTCTTCGAGGGTGCGATAGACCAGCCGCGAGTCGCCTTCGGCGCCTTCGATGTCCGGTACAAAGGGATAGGATCCGGTGGCCAGGACCAGGGTGTCGTAGGCGACGCAGCCCTGGGCGGTGATCACCTGGCGCCGGGCACGGTCGATTTCCAGCACCGGCACTCCCAGGTGCAAGGTGACCCCCGGCGTCTGGTACAGCGCCGCGTCGGACAATGCCAGTGACTCGGCATCACGTCCCGTGAAGTATTCGGACAGGTGCACCCGGTCATAGGCCCGCACCGGTTCCTCGCTGAAGACATGCAGCTGATAGCGCCCAAGGGCGCCGCGCTCGATCAACTGTTCGACACAATGATGGCCGACCATGCCGTTTCCGATCACGACCAGGGTTTGCAAGGTGTTCAACGCGGCAACATTGGAGTTCATAAGTAGCACCCGATCACTGTTCTAAAAGCAAAAAAAAACGCCTGAAACCTTACGGTTCCAGGCGTCTTTGCCTGTTCATTTGCGCTGTGCAAACCTGACTGCTGTGCCCGGTTCAACGCTGCTGCCCACGACCTGTGCGGCCAATCGATCGTCGTTGACCGAGGGGGCTGCCTGGACGACGGTGTTGCTGCGCGCCAGGCCTGCAAGATGTATTGCAGCCTTTGTGCCAGAACCGCGGTCAGCCCCGCACAGCCGCGATTCAGGGCGCTTGCAGGCCATGTACGGCGGCGCCCGGACTGGCTCGACCAGCCTGCGGCGTGACTTGGCTTAGTGCACGGAGGGTGGCGCGGGCTTTATAACAGTGCATCGCCGGGCGACGCTCCGCTGGCCCGCGATGGGCATCGGTATCTACACAACTTTGTAGCGGTCTGTGGCGAGGGAGCTTGCTTGCGTGGCGACCTCTGGGGGGTTGGATTAGACCGAGTACATATCCATTTCTTTGGTAACGGCCTCCTATGGTTCCGCTTTTACAGCGGCTCACTTTTGAACAGCCCAAAAGTAAGCAAAAGGCTCTTGCCCCACCACTCGGCACCTCGCTTGGGCTCGGTGTGCCCTCACTCCGGCTTGAATCCGTGGGCCGCCGC
>NZ_JBIUWJ010000009.1:37936-190256 GCF_044743405.1 Pseudomonas sp. NPDC087626 | reverse complement strand
TTAACCACGCTGGCCGGAGTCCGATATTGATTTGGGGGGTAAACCGGCAGGACGCCGGTTTAGCCGCACTGGGCCAGGGATGGCCCATTGCGGCGGCCCCCCAAATCAATGTCGGAGTACGGGCATGCCGAGCCTAAGCGAGGCACCGAGTGGTGGGGTAAGAGCGTTTTGCTTACTTTTGCGCTGTTCAAAAGTGAGCCGCCGTCAGGCGGAACCATAGGAGGCCGTTACCGCAAAAATGGATATGTACTCGGTCTAATCCAACACCCTGGTGCAACGTTGCACCACAGTTGTGTAGATACCTATGCTGCAGATGTACAGGACAGGTGTCGCTTGCCATGCCAGGTGTAGCGACACTTGCAGGAGACACCTGTTACATCCACCGTCGCGCCAGATGCCCTGCAAGAAATAAATGCATTCCTGCAGGCGCTGTTTTTCCTTGTGAAAACAGCTGGTTGAGTAGCAGCCTGGGTTGCCGCCAGGAGGACTGCGCCATTCGTGGCACCCCAATTGCTATAGCTTGCTTAGCCAGTCGCCGGCATAACGGCCATTGATCCATAAAAACAATAAAGTCAGGAGAACCAAATGAGCGACTTTTCGCGCCGCAACTTTCTCAAAACGGCCACCCTTGCTTCTGCCGCCGTTGCCGCCGCCGGGCTCGGTCTGTACAGCGGCAAGAGCCAGGCTGCCGAGTTCAAGCTGAAGTTTGCCAACAACATGCCCATCAGCCACTCCATGAATGTGCGGGCGCGGGAAATGGCCAAGGCGATTCGTGAAGAAACCAACGGCGCGGTGCAGATCCAGATCTTCCCCAGCAGCCAGTTGGGCAGCGACACCGATACCCTGGCCCAAGTGCGCTCGGGTGCCGTCGACATGTTTGCCCTGTCGCCGGTGATCCTGGGCACGATGGTGCCTTCAGTGCAGATCAGCGCCGTCGGGTTCGCCTTCAAGGATTACGAGCAAGTATGGAGTGCGATGGACGGTGAGCTCGGCGCGCATGTGCGGGCCGAGATCGCCAAGACCGAGACCCTGTTTGCGTTCGACAAAATCTGGGACAACGGTTTTCGGGTGACCACCACCAGTACCCGCCCGATTGCCACCCCCGACGACCTCAAGGGCATGAAGCTGCGCGTGCCGCCGAGCCCCATCATCATGTCGATCTTCCGCGCCTTTGAAGCGGCGCCGACCAGCATCAACTTTTCCGAAGTGTACTCGGCACTGCAGACCCGCATCGTCGAGGGCCAGGAAAACCCGCTGACCCTGGTGGCCTCGGCGAAACTCTATGAAGTGCAGAAGTACTGCTCCCTGACCAACCATGTCTGGGATGGCTTCTGGATGCTGGGTAACAGCGCCTCCTTCAAGCGCTTGCCCGCGGACGTGCAGGCCGTGGTCAGCAAACACATCAATACCGCCGTGCTCGCGCAGCGCGATGACCTGGCCAAGCTGCAGGGCACCATCCGCGATACGCTCAAGCAGCAAGGCCTGGAGTTGGTGGCGGCGGCGCCGGAACCGTTCCGCGAGCGCCTGCAAAGCGCCAATTATTATGGCGACTGGCACGACAAGTTCGGCGACGCCGCCTGGTCCATCCTCGAGAAATATGCCGGGAAACTGGCATGATGGTCGCGCCAGCGGCAGTGGCCCCCACGTCTACCATGCGCCTGCCGGCCCGGGCGCTTGTCTGTCTGAACACATGGACCATGCGGGCAGTCGGGTTGATCACCGTCGCGTTGATGGTGATCGAAACCTGCGTGCTGCTGGCGGGAGTGATTTACCGCTACCTGCTGCACAGTCCGCTGATCTGGTCCGATGAGCTGGCGTCTTCGCTGTTTATCTGGATGGCCATGTTTGGTGCGGTGCTGGCGCTGGACCGCGGCGAACACATGCGCATGTCGGCGCTGGTGAACAAGCTGCCGCAAGCCTGGCGCGGCTTCTGCGAGACGCTGTCGGCGCTGGTGGTGTGCCTGTTCGTGGTGATGATCATCGCCCCGGCCATGCAGCACTCCCATGAGCAGATGTCGATCACCACCCCGGCGCTGGGCATTCCCGATGGCCTGCGCGCAGCGGCCTTGCCGGTCGGTGCGGTGTTGATGCTGCTGGCCGCCGTGTCGCGCATGGCGCGGTTTTCCACGGTGCGCCAGTTCATGGCCGGGATTGCCGTGGTGGCGCTCGTGGCCTCGGTGTTGTGGATCAGCCAGCCGTTGCTGGTGGACCTGGGCAACTACAACCTGATTATCTTTTTCCTGGTGCTGCTGGGGGCCTGTGTCTTCGGCGGGATTCCCATCGCGTTCGCCTTCGGCACCGCGACCATGGCCTATCTGGCGCTGGCCACCCATGCCCCGTTGTCGATTGTGGTCAGTCGCATGGACGAAGGCATGTCGCACATGGTGCTGCTGGCGGTGCCACTGTTCGTGATGCTGGGCGTGGTGCTGCAACTGTCCGGCATGGCGCGCACGCTGATCGACTTCATGGCCTCGTTGCTCGGTCATGTGCGCGGCGGCCTGCAGTATGTGTTGCTGGGGGCGATGTTCCTGGTCTCGGGGATTTCCGGTTCCAAGGTCGCCGACATGGCGGCCGTAGCACCGGCCCTGTTTCCTGAAATGAAAAAACGCGGTTCCGAGCCCGAAGAACTGGCCGCGCTGCTGGCGGCGACCGGGGCGATGACCGAGACCATTCCGCCAAGCCTGGTGTTGATCACCATCGGCGCGGTGTGCAGCGTCTCGATTACCGCGCTGTTCATCGGTGGGCTGATGCCGGCGGTGGTGGCCACCGTGGTGATCGCGCTGGTGTGCTGGTGGCGTTCACGCAAGGAAGCAATGCCCAATGTCCAGCGTGCGCCGCTGTCGGTGGTCGCGCGCACGTTCATGATCGCTGTGCCGGCGCTGGCCCTGCCGGTGCTGATCCGAGTGGCAGTGCTGGAAGGCGCGGCCACCGCGACCGAGGTCTCCACCATCGGTGTGGCATATGTGGTGATGGTCGGGCTGGTGATGCACCTGTTCATGCGCCACATCGAGTTCAAGAAGGTCTACCCGATGATGCTCGAAGCGGCGGCACTCTCCGGCGCCATCCTGCTGATCATCGGCATGGCATCGGCCATGGCCTGGGCACTGACCCAGTCGGGCTTCTCGGCATCGCTGGTGGACCTGATCAGTGAAATCCCGGGCGGAGCCATCGGCTTCATGATCGTCACCATCGTCACTTTCGTGATCCTGGGCAGCGTGCTCGAAGGCATCCCGGCGATCGTGCTGTTCGGGCCACTGATGTTCCCGCTGGCCGAGATGCTTTCGATTCACCCGGTGCATTACGCCATGGTGGTGATCCTGGCCATGGGCATCGGCCTGTTCGCACCACCCCTGGGGGTTGGTTTCTACGCCGCCTGCGCGATCAGCAAGGTTTCCTCCGACCTGGTCATCCGGCGTGTATGGGGCTACCTCGCGGCATTGATCCTGGCGTTGATTATCGTCGCCTGTTTCCCATGGATTTCCATCGGTTTCCTTTAAGAGAGCACTTGTCATGAGCCAATCAGCCAAACAACAACTGCCAGGCGCCGCGGAACTTGGGCGCGTGGCCCTGGTGACCGGGGCCGCCATGGGGATCGGTGCCGCCATCGCCGAACGCCTGGGGCACGACGGGCATACCGTGGTGGTGGCCGACATCAACCTGGCGGCGGCACAAGAAATGGTCGCCGGGCTGGATGCCCAAGGCATAACGGCGATGGCCCTGGTCATCGACGTCGGCGACGCGCAGTCCATAGCCGCGGCGTTTGCCTTGCTGCAAGCGCGCTTCGGGCGCTGTGATGTGCTGGTCAACAATGCCGGGGTGGCCAAGACCCAGGCGTTCCTGGAGTGCGACCTCAGCGACTGGCAGCGGGTCCTGAACATTAACCTGACCGGTTCGCTGCTCTGCGGCCAACACGCGGCGCGGCTGATGCAGGCCAATGGCTGGGGGCGGATCATCAACGTCGCCTCGATCAGCGGTCTGCGCGCCAGCTTGGGCCGCACGGCCTACGGCACGTCCAAGGCCGCGCTCATCGGGCTGACCCGGCAGATGGCCGTCGAGCTTGCCGAGTACGGGATTACCGTCAACGGCATTGCCCCAGGCCCGGTGGATACCCCGCTGACGCAGAGGCTGCACTCGGCCGCGACGCGCGATTCCTATGCCCGCGCCGTACCGATGCGCCGCTATGGCACTCCGGCGGAAATGGCTGGGGCGGTGGCCTTCCTGGCATCCGATGATTCGTCGTACATCAGCGGCCATGTGATTCCGGTGGACGGCGGTTTCATGGCATCGGGCATTCTGGAGATCTGAAGGGGCGCGGTGGACAGGAGCGCGCCTGGGTCCTTATGCTGCCGGGTTCATACAAAAACAAACAAAAAATTATGAACCCCAACGCTCCAACCTCTGTGCTGTGGCACTGGCTCGCGCGTCCGCGGCGCAGTCTGGTGGCGCGCTACACCCTGCTTTCCGTGGTGGTCATGAGCATCGCCCTGATTGCCCTGGCGATTTTCTACGAGCAACTGGCCAAGGATTTGCTCAACCGCTTGACCGGTGAGCGGCTCGATGCCCAGGCGCTGTCCACGGCCAACCGTCTGTCATCGTTTCTCGATGACCGCTTCTACCAGCTGTCGGCGTTGTCCAACCACCCGAACATGCCGGACTTCATCACCGACCAGTCGCGTCCCAGCAGCGATGTGGATTCACTGCTCAAGCTCGAGGGTGACCTGCCGTTCCTGTACGGCGTGCTGTTCTTCGATGAGCACGAGCAGTTGCTCAATGTGCTGCCCGGCCAAGCGGCCTCGGGTGAACCCTACTGGACCAATTCGCAGTGGTCGGTCGCCGGTTTGCCGAGCACCCACGTCGGTGATGTCGAGGTGATCGGGCCGTTGCTGCCCAAGGCCGGGCGTTCCGGTGGATTTTTGATTCGCAAGCTGATTCGCAGCGGACGCACCGATCATGGGGCGAGTATCGCCTTGCACCTGCGCCTGGCGTCGTTGACCGAACTGCTGGTCAGCGCCGGTATGAGTGGAGTGGTCGCACCGTTGTTGCGGGTGCCGGGCGGGGTGTTCATCGATCCCACCGGGCGCGTGGTTCCGGCCCCCACGCAGTGGCGCGAGGGGCCGCAGATCCTGCCGGGTTGGCAACTGGTATTCAGCGTCCAGCCGGGGGCGATCCTCGAACCCTTGAACGATGCTCGCCAGTGGTTGTACTGGGTGGCCGCGAGCTTCATCGGGTTTATCCTCATCGTGTTTTTCACCCTGTCGCGGCAACTGCGCGCACGGGTCAGTACCCTGTTGCAAGGGGCTCACCAACTGTCGATGGGCGACCTCGGTTATCGCCTGGCGGAGCAGCCGCACAACGACGAGATCGGGCATGTCGCCAGGGCCTTCAATGTGATGGCCGAGCGTTTGGCGGCTGTGATGGAAAACACCGTGCGCAGTGAAAACCTGGCGGTGTTGGGTACGTTCGCCACCGGCGTTGCCCATGAGGTGCGTAACCCCCTGGCAACCATGAAGACCACCGTGCAAGCGCTGCTGCGGCGTGAACAGGAGCCGGAGCGGCGGATGCTGTTGAGCGATCTCGGTCAGGAAATCGATCGACTGTCCCATGTCACCAGCGATCTCCTGGAGTACGGCCGGCCACACCCGGCCCAGCCCCAGGCAGTGGACGTGGCGCAGTTGTTCGAGCGCATCGCACGGCAGGTGGCGGCGGATAGCCAGGCGCACAATATCGAGCTGCGCTGTTGGACCGAACCCGGGTTGCAGCTGTACGTCGACCCGGAGCAAGCCCAGCAAGTGCTGCTCAATCTGTGCCTGAACGCGGTACAGGCCAGTCCCGATGACCAGGTGGTGCACCTGCGCGGCGAAGCCTCGGGCGAGCGCGTTTGCATCAGCGTGCTGGACCGTGGTTGCGGGATATCCGAGGCCGACCTGCAACAGATTCGCCAACCCTTTTTTACCTCCAAAGCCCGAGGCACCGGGCTGGGCTTGAGTATTTGCCAACAACTGCTGGAGGCCAACGCCGCCCGCATGGAAATCGTCAGTACGCTGGGGGAGGGCACGCAGGTCACGCTTGATTTCCCTGGCCTCAGTGCACGCGCTAAGTGAGCCGTTGATGTCTGAAATTCACGTTTTGATCGTTGATGATGAAGAGGCGCTGGTGCGCTCTCTCAGCTATGCCTTGCGTGCGGAGGGCATGCGCATCAGCACGGCCGGCAGTGGCGAGGCGGCGCTGGAGCGGGTCAAGGGCGGGCCGGCCGACATCGACATGGTCCTGCTCGACCTCGGCCTGCCGGGCATCGATGGCCTGGCCACGCTCGACGGCCTGCGCGCGCTGCAGCCCGGGTTACCGGTGATCATGATCTCTGCGCACGGCGATACGCGTGCGGCGGTGCAGGCGGTGAAAGGCGGGGCGACCGACTACCTGACCAAACCCTTCGAACTGGATGACCTGTTGGCGACCATCGCCAGCACCCTGGCCACACCCGGGCCCGTGGCCGAGTCGGATGGCCAGCGGATGGACGCCGGCCTGCACGGCCAGAGCCCGGCGATGTGCACCCTGAGTGCGGCGGTGCAGCGCATCGCGCGCAGTTCGGCGACGCGCATCCTGCTGCTGGGCGAGTCCGGTACTGGCAAGACATTGGTGGCGCAGGCGCTGCATGCCCATAGCTCGCGGGTGGCCCACGCCTTTATCGAGGTCAATTGCGCCGCCTTGCCGGAGCAGTTGATCGAGGCCGAGCTGTTCGGCTCGGAGAAGGGCGCCTACACCGGTGCCCATCAAAAGCGTGTGGGGCTGGTCAGCCAGGCCGATGGCGGGACGCTGTTTCTCGATGAAATCGGCGAGTTGCCCCTGGCGTTGCAAGCCAAGCTCCTGCACTTCCTGGAGAACGGCAGTTACCGTGCGGTGGGGGCCAATCGCGCCAGCAACGCCGACGTACGGGTGGTGGCGGCGACCAATCGCGACCTGGCGGAAGATGTGCGCCTGGGGCGGTTTCGCGAGGACCTGTTTTATCGGCTGAACGTGATCACCGTGGACATTCCGGCCCTGCGTGAGCGCGGCGATGATGTGGTGCTGCTGGCCGAGTATTTTGCCCGGCGCCAGGCCCTGGAGGAGGGCGTCGAGGCGATCCGGTTCGAGGCGGACTGTCTGGCGGCGCTGCGTGCCCATCGCTGGCCGGGCAATGTTCGCGAGCTGAAGAACCTCATCGAGCGCCTGACCATCCTGTCCCCGGGCCGGGCGATCAGCGCGGCGTTGTTGCCGGCACCGATGCACGGCCCCGAACTGGCGAGCGAGGCCCAGGCGCTGGGCGATCAGCTGGAGCGCGCCGAGCGCGAGCTGGTGACCGATGCCCTCAGCCGGACCGCCGGGCACAAGGGCCTGGCCGCGCACCTGCTGGGGATCTCCCGGCATGCGCTCAAGCGTCGCTTGCAACGCCTGGGCATCGAGCGCTAACCGCTCAACCTTGCGCGGGGGATGAGCGCTAACCGCTCAACATCCCCGCCACCAACACACCCGCCAAACCCTTGTAGGAGCGAGCTTGCTCGCGATGGGGCAGGCACAGCCAACATCAACGGTGCCTGACACACCGCCATCGCGAGCAAGCCGCAAGCGGG
Source organism: Pseudomonas sp. NPDC087626 (assembly GCF_044743405.1). Lineage (NCBI taxonomy): Bacteria > Pseudomonadati > Pseudomonadota > Gammaproteobacteria > Pseudomonadales > Pseudomonadaceae > Pseudomonas > Pseudomonas sp. NPDC087626. The sequence continues at coordinate 182,649 of NZ_JBIUWJ010000009.1, read as the reverse complement.
CGCTCGCTCCTACAAGGGTTTGGCTGGTTCGCTTTGCCCATCCTGAGACCTTCCCCAACGCCTCTGGCACAGCCCTTGCTCTAGCAACCCGGCTGTCCAACAAGAGGCGTTGTCAACGCCCAACAGGAATTCATTGTATGTCCCTGCCCCGTCATTGGTTTCAGGTTGCCCTGGCCTTCAGCAGTGTGCTCGTGAGCGTTGCCGCCTGTGCCCAGGTTGGCCGGCTGGAGTTAGGCGTGGCCGCCGGTCAGGCCGACCTGACCATGGGCTGCCTGTACCCGATGACCGAGCGCGCCGCGATCTACGGCCAGGACAGCATCGTCGGCATCCAGGTGGCCCTGGACGAATTGCATGCCCGGCGTGAGGCGGGCGAGTTGCTGCCGCGCCTGCGGGTGATCGTCGATGACGACCAGTCGAAGGCGTCCTATGGCGTCAGCCTGGCCAAGAGTTTTATCCACAAGGACGGCGTGCAGGTGTTGTGCGGCATGGTGTCTTCGGGGGTGGCGCTGGCGGTCAGCGAGCTGGCCTACCAGGAGCGGGTGCTGATGATCGGCACCGACCATGCGTCCTCGCGCATGACCCTGGAAAACGGTCATCCGTATTATTTTCGGGTGACCAACGACACCTGGACCTCGATGGCGGCCGGTGCCCGTTATCTGCAAGCGCTGCAGAAAACCACGGGGTGGAAGCGCCTGGCGTTCATCGGTCCGGACTACGAGTACGGCCACGTCTCCCGTGATGACCTGCATGAAGCCTTCAGCCAGTTGGGCGTGCAATTCGAAGATGTCACCGAGCTGTGGCCACGGCTGTACGAGCCGGACTATTCGGCGTACATCGCCGCCCTCGAGCAGGCCAGGCCCGACATCATTGTCTCGGCCCTGTGGGGCGGCGACCTGCACGCCTTCATCAAGCAGGCAGCCGGTACCCGGTTGTTCGAAACCTCGCGCCTGGCCAACTTCGACACGGGTGGCAACTACGACTTCCTGGTGTCACTGGGAGCCAAGGCGCCGCCGGGGTTGATTCTCTCGGCCCGTCACCACAATAACTGGCCGGCCACCGAGCGCAACCACTCCTTTGTCGAGCGCTTTCGTGCCCTGAGCGGGCGATACCCGACCTACGCCGCCCAGGGCGCCTACACCGGCGTGATGGTGCTGGCCAAGGCCTATGAGAAAGCCGCCGGGGCCACCGACAGCCAGGCATTGATCAAGGCGTTGGAGGGGCTGGAGATTGCCCTGCCGGAAGACCCGGACGGTTTCGCTTCAAGGATTGACCCGATCACCCACCAGATCCAGCAAACCCAGGCGGTTGGCACTCCTGTGGCCAATTCCGATTTTCCTCCGGCGCAACTGATGCTGGGGGACTGGTCGGTGTATTCGGCGCAGGAGCTGCAGCTCGATGACGCCACGCTGGCGCGGCGACTGGCCGCACGTAAACGCAGTACCGAGGGCCAGGCACCTTAGGCCGTTCATTCATCCACCGAGACATCAGCCCATGTACAACTATAAAAAAACCATGATCAAACATCCCCTGGCCCTGGCCATCGCTGCCACGGGCCTGGCCCTGTCCTTGACCACCAGCGTCCAGGCAGCCGAGAACGGCAAGTTCCGCATCGGTATCGTGACCTTCCTCTCGGGCCCTGCCGCCGGCCCGTTCGGCGAACCCTCGGCGAATGCCGCCAAGGTACTGGTGGAAGGGCTGAACCAGGGCAAGCTGCCCGCGCCCTACAACACCATTGGCATCAACGGTGCCGAGATCGAAGTGGTGATCATCGATGAGGCCGGTGGTGCGGCCAAGCAGGTGGAAGAGTTCCGTAACCTGGTGCAGCGCCAGAAGGTCGATGCGGTGGTGGGCTACATCTCGTCCGGCGACTGCCTGGCCATTGCCCCGGTGGCCGAAGAGCTGGGCGCGATGACGGTGTTCTACGATTGCGGCACTTCGCAGTTGTTCAATGAAGACAAGACCCCGCAGTTCGTGTTCCGCACCAGCCTCGATGCGGCCGTGGACAACATCGGCGCGGCGCGTTACCTGGCCAAGGTCCGCCCGGACGCGCAGAAGGTCGCCGGGATCCAGCAGAACTACGCCTGGGGCCAGGACAGCTGGAACGACTTCACCCACTCCATGGAGCAGTTGATGCCCAAGGCCAAGGTGGTCGAGTCGCAAATGCCCAAGGTGTTCCAGGGCCAGTATGGCGCCGAGATTTCCGCCTTGTCGGTCAAGCGCCCGGACATCATCCACTCCAGCTTCTGGGGTGGCGACATGGAGGCCCTGGTACTGCAGGCCAACGCCCGTGGCCTGCTGGAGGATGCGACCGCCGTGCTGACGTGCGGCGAGTCGGCGATTGACCGCTACAAGGACCAGGCACCCAACGGCATGATCATCGGCGGCCGTGGGCCATTCGGTGCGTTTGCCCCGGATAACGAGCTCAACCGCTGGTTCAAGGGCAGCTACCAGGCGGCCTACAAGACCGACCCGACGTACCCGGCGAGCAAGATGGCCCAGGCGATTCTCGGCCTCAAGCACGCGGCGGAGAACGCCAAGGTCGAGTCGGGCAAGGTCCCGGCACCGCTGGAGATCGCCAAGGCCTTCAAGGGCGCGACCTTCGAGTCAGTCTCGGGCCAGGTGCAAATGGCTCGGGCCGGTGGTCACCAGGCGATGCAAGGCATTGCCTACGGCGAGTACCAGTACGACGCGGCGAACAAGAAGGGCGGCGTGCAGAACGTCATCGCCTTCAACGGTGAGTGCGTGACTCCGCCGGACGGTACCACCGCGCTGGAATGGATCAAGGCCGGCTTCCCGGGTGCCCAGTGCAACTGAGCCGCGCCGCGTGATTGATCCACTGTGGCGGGCCTGCGGGCGCCGCCACCTCTTTGCCAAGGTAGGACCCCTATGATGAGTCTTTTTGCGGTGCTGATTGACGGCACCATCTATGCCTCGTGGCTGTTCCTGGTAGCCGCCGGGCTCACCGTGATCTACGGGGTGATGCGCATCCTGAACATGGCCCATGGCAGCTTCTACGCCATCGGCGCCTATACCGCCGCGTCGCTGGTGGGCTGGTATTTCAACAACGGTATCGGGCCGGTGTGGGCGGGGTATCTGTTGATGCTCGGCTGTGCGCTGGTGGCCGGTCTGATCGTCGGGCTGATCATCGAGCGCGGGTTGTTGCGCTTCATGTACGGCCGCGACGAAGTGCTGATGGTGATCATCACCTACGCCTTGCTGCTGGTCCTCGAAGACAGCATGAAGATGGTCTGGGGGGTGAATCCTTACTTCGCCTATCAGCCGTATGCCGAGATGGGCCGCAGCGCCCTGGCGGGGCTCAAGGTGTCCAACTACGACCTGATGCTGGTCGGCGTATCGGTGGTGCTGGGCCTGTGCCTGTGGCTGTGGCTGGAGCGCACCCACCAGGGCAAGGTGCTGCGCGCGGTGATCCATGACCGGGAAGTGGCGATGGCCATGGGCGTCAACGTGCGCCGCATGTTCACCCTGGTGTTCGTGCTGGGCACCATGCTCGGCACGCTGGCGGGTGCCCTGACGGCGCCGGCGATTTCCGTGGTGCCGGGCATGGGCGTGGAAATCATCGTGCTGGCCTTTGCCGTGGTCGTGGTCGGTGGCATGGGCAGCATCGAAGGCGCTGCAGTCGGTGCCTTGCTGGTGGGCCTGAGCCGTGCCGCCGCCGTGCACTACGCCCCGGAATTCGAACTCTTTGTGATCTACGGCGTGATGGCGCTGGTGCTTGCGGTGCGTCCGCAGGGCCTGTTCGGCCGCGTGCTGGCGAGGAAAATCTAATATGCGCCTCAATAGAACCGAACTGATACTGCTCGGCGTCGCGCTGCTGCTGGCCGCCGGCGGCTTGATTGCGCCGCAATGGCTGGTGTTCCTGCTGACGATGGCCCTGGCCAAGTCGATGGTGGTGCAGGGCGTGGTGATGCAGATGCGCGCGGGCCTGGTGACCTTCGGCCAGGGCCTGTACTTCTGCGTCGGCGGTTATGCCGTGGGCATGAGCGGGCACTTCCTGGAGATCTCCGACCTGGCCTTGCTGCTGGTGATCGGGGTGGGCGCAGCCGTGTTGCTGGCGATGCTGCTGGGCCTGTTGATGACCCGCTACCGAGAGATCTTTTTCGCCATGTTGTCGTTGGCGTTCTCGATGATCCTGTACGGCGTGCTGGTCAAGAGCTCGGCCCTGGGCAGCACCGACGGCTTCAACGTCAAGGCCTGGAGCCTGTTCGGCTGGAGCCCGGCCCAGGGCCAGGCGCCGCTCGCGCTGTTCATCATCATCGTCGGCGTCTGCGCGGTGTTGGCGGTGTTGCTGCACCGCTACAGCCGCAGCAGTGCCGGGATGATGTGCGAAGCGATTCGCGAAAACGAAGTGCGCGTCGAGTACCTCGGCCAATCTCCCCGCTGGGTGCTGTACATGAACTACGTCGCGGCGGCTGCGGTGTCGGCCCTGGGCGGCGGTTTCATGGCGTTGTCGGCCGGGCACATCGACCCGGAAATGGCGTACTGGATCACCTCTGGCGAGTTCGTGTTCATCGCCTTGCTCGGCGGTACCGCCCACGTCGCGGCGCCCTTCATTGCGGCGATTGTGTTTGCGGTGGTGCGCACCTATGCGATCGAGCTGGTGCCCCATAGCTGGCAAATGATTCTGGGCTTCACCTTGCTGGCGATCATCGTGTTCCTGCCCAAGGGGTTGTGGAGCCTGTTTACCGGACAAGCGCGGAGGGCCAAGGCATGAACTGCATTCTCGAAACTCAAGGACTGTGCAAGGCATTTGGTGCGGTCACCGCGGCCAAGGACGTCAACGTGCGCATTCGGCCGGGCGAAGTGGTCGGTGTCATCGGTTCCAACGGCGCCGGCAAGACCACCTTTATCAACATGGTCACCGGCTACCTGAAACCCAGCAGTGGCCAGGTCCTGTTCAATGGCCAGTCGATCATCGGCCGCACGCCCCGGGCGATTACCCGCCTGGGCATGGCCCGCTCGTTCCAGGTCGCCCAGTTGTTCCCCCAGTTGAGCGTAATGGACAACCTGCTGATCGCCGTGGCGGCGGCGCAGAACCCGTTTCCCTCGCTGCTGGCGCCGATGCGCACGGCGGCGCGGGTGGCGTTGGCCGACGCGATGCTTGCGCAGTTCGACATCGCCCGCTGGCGCGATACCCAGGTCACCGCCGTGCCGCAGGGGGTGCGCAAGTTGATCGATATCGCCATGGCGCTGATTGGCGAGCCGCAGATGCTGCTGCTCGACGAACCCACCAGTGGGGTCAGTGCCGAGGAGAAAACCGCGCTGATGGACACGGTGATGCGGGTGGTCGCCGAGCGCCGGGTGACGGTGTTGTTTGTCGAGCACGACATGGACGTGGTGCGTCGTTACGTCTCGCGCATCCTCGCCTTCTACAGCGGTGAAGTACTGGCCGACGGGGTGCCGGAACAGGTGCTGGCCAATCCGCGGGTGCAGGAATTTGTCACCGGTAGCCAGAAAGTTCACCTGAGGGCCGCGCTATGAGTCTTGAGATTCGCAACCTGAGTGTGTCGATCGAAGGGGTGCCGATCCTGCACCAGGTGTCGCTGACCGTGGGCGCCGGGCAGATGGTGGGGTTGATCGGCCATAACGGCGCCGGCAAGACCACGCTGATCCGCGCCATCATGGGGTTGCTGGACGCCGACGCGGGTGACATGTCCTTTGCCGGGCAGGACCTGCGCACCCTGCCCAGCTTCAAGCGGGCGGCGGCGGGTATCAGCTATTTGCCGGAGGATCGGCGGTTGATCCCGGCGTTGACGGTCGAGGAGAACATCCTGCTGCCGGTCTGGGCCAATCACTTGGCCGACAGCCAGCGCCGCCTGGAATGGGTGTACAGCCTGATCCCGGAGATCGCCCAGTTCCGCGACCGCAAGGCCATGCAACTGTCGGGCGGCCAGCAAAAACTGGTGGCGCTGGCCCGGGCGCTGATGCCCGGCAACAAGCTGTTGTTGCTCGACGAACCCTTCGAGGGCGTGGCGCCCGTGCTGTCGAGGCGCTTGAGCGAGGTGATCGCCAAGCTCGGGCAGGAAGGTTTGTGCGTGCTGATCAGCGAGTCCGATGACACTCATTCTGCTGACCTGGTCGATGCGTTGTTTCGCATCGAGCGCGGCAGCGTGACAGTAGGGTAGGGAGCACCATGTCGACATTTACCTTTGAAACCACCCCACGGGTGATCTGTGAAATTGACGGCGCCTTGCGCCTGGGCCAGTTGTGTCGCGAGCTCAAAGCCGAGCGGGTACTGCTGGTCAGTGACCCAGGCCTGCTGCGCGCCGGCTTGCTCGATGCACCGCAGGCGGCGATGCGCGAGCAGGGCGTGCAGGTCACGCTGTACAGCGATGTGCAGGCGGATCCGCCGGTGGCCGCGGTGCTGGATGCGGTGGAAGTGGCGCGCGGTTGCAGCGCCCAGGCGGTCATCGGGTTGGGCGGCGGCAGCTCCCTGGACACCGCCAAGCTGGTGGCGCTGCTGTGTGGTCACGAGCAGTCGCTGGAGTCCATCTACGGCATCAACCTGGCCAAGGGGCCACGGTTGCCGTTGATCCAGGTGCCGACCACTGCGGGCACCGGGTCCGAGGTCACGGCCGTGGCAATCGTCACTACCCCCAGCCATGAAAAGAAGGGCGTGGTCAGCCCGCTGTTGTATCCGGACATCGCCTTGCTGGATGCGCGCTTGACCGTCGGCCTGCCGGCGGCGATCAGCGCCATGACCGGGGTCGATGCGATGGTGCATGCCATCGAGGCCTATACCAGCGTGCACAAGAAAAACGTGTTGTCCGATGGCCTGGCGGTGCAGGCCCTGCGTTTGCTGGCGGGCAACCTGGATCGGGTACTGGCCGAGCCGGGTGACTTGGCGGCGCGTTCGGACATGCTCCTGGGTTCGATGCTGGCCGGCATGGCGTTCGCCAATGCGCCAGTGGCGGCGGTGCATGCGCTGGCCTATCCACTGGGTGGGCAATTCCACGTGCCCCATGGCTTGAGCAATGCCCTGGTGTTGGTGCCCGTGCTGAATTTCAACCGTTCGGCGGCCGAGCCGCTGTACGCGCAACTGGCCTCGGCGGTACTGCCGCAGCAGCGCTTTGCCAATGCGGCCGAGGCGTGCGAGGGGTTCATCGATTTCATCACCCGCCTGGTGGCGCGCATGCCGTTCGCCCAGCGTTTGCATGAGGTGGGCGTCACGGCCCAGGACCTGTCCCGGCTGACCGAGGACGCGCTGAAGGTCGAGCGCTTGCTGATCAACAACCCGCGTCCGCTCAACCGCGACGATATTCACGCCATCTACGCCTCGGTGCTGTAGGGCGAAGGAGTGATTCATGAGTTACGAATTCAGAAGCGTACCGCGCATCCTGTGTGAAGCCGGTGCGCTGCAACAGGTCGGGCACGTGCTCAGCGGATTGGGCGCACAACGGGTGATGCTGGTGTGCGACCCAGGCATTGTCAGCCTGGGTTTTGCCGCCAGTGCGCAACAGGCCTTGCACGCTGCTGGCTGCGAGGTGACGGTGTTCGATCAGGTGGTGCCCGACCCTTCGGCCAGTGTGGTCAAGCAGGCCGCAGCCCAGGCGCGCGCGTTCAAGGTCGATGGGGTGCTGGGGTTGGGGGGCGGCAGTTCCCTGGATGCGGCGAAACTGGTGGCCTTGCTGGTCAATAGCGAGCAGTCCCTGGAAGCCATGTACGGCACCGATAAAGCGCTGGGGCAACGGGTGCCGCTGGTGTTGATGCCAACCACCGCCGGCACGGGTTCGGAGGTGACCTGGGTCTCGGTAATCACTGATGAGCAGCAGTGCAAGCAGGTGGTGTACTCGCCGCAATTGCTGCCCGACGTGGCGGTGCTCGACCCCGAGCTGACCCTCGGCCTGCCGCCCAAGGTCACTGCCGCCACCGGCCTGGATGCCATGGTGCATGCCATCGAGGCCTACACCAGCCGCACGCGCAAGAACCCAATTGCCGACAGCCTGGCCACCGCCGCCTTGGCTTTGCTGGGACGCAATCTGCCCAAGGTGCTGGCCGATGGTCGGGACGTCGCGGCACGCACGGCGATGCTGCAAGGTTCACTGATGGCGGGCATGGCATTCGTCAATGCTTCGGTGGCGGCGATCCATGCCCTGGCCTATCCGTTGGGGGCGCGCTTCCATATTCCCCATGGCCACGCCAACGCCCTGGTCATGGCACCGATCATTCGCTTCAACCTCGCCCGGGCGCAGCGCCAATATGCTGAACTGGCAGCCTATCTGCTGCCGGACCAGCTGTTTGCCGATGAGGCCACGGCGGCCGAGGCGTTTGTCCTGGCCATTGAGGCGCTGGTGCGCGACAGCGGCCTGGAGACGCGTTTGTCGAAGCTGCAGGTCGACGAACAGGCCATCCCGTCGATGGCCACGGAAGTGGTGGTAGGCATTCGCCGCTTGATCGACAGCAATCCACGGGACATGACGGAGCAGGATGTAGCGGCCATCTATCGCGCGATTTTCTAAGCAGGAGCGTTGGCCTGGCGCTGAGTGTGAATCCATTCGGCCCAGGCCATGCAACCCGGGTGGTGGTTCTGGCCTGATGCCGGGTGGGCTGGCTGAGCACTCAATGTGAAGCTACATTTTCCTCTTTGAGTGCAAGGAACAATCATGCGGATATGGATGGCAGCGCTGGGGTGTGTGGTGTTGGCGGGGTGTTCGTTACCGGCCTCGCTGGTGCCGGGGGAGCCGAACCTGAGCAAGGAGACTGCCAAGCCGCCCAAGGAATACGCGGCCTGTGTGTTGCCAGCCTGGCAGCGCGAGGTGCCCAAGGCTACCCAGACCCAGATCTCCAACGGCTGGCGGATCAACGCGCCCAGCATCATTACCGCCGATGAGATCGTCGATATCGTCAAGTACAAGGACGGCAGCAAGGTCTCGTTGTACCAGGGACCGCCGTGGGCCAAGTCGGCGGCCTTGCGCAAGGCGGTGCGCGATTGCCTGTAGCTCATGGGCTGGCTTGGGTTTCACAGACGAAATAATTGCTCTGGCGGTTTTTCGCGGTGAGGTCCTTGGTCAATTGTCTGGCCGCCGCGACGCACTGTTGATAGGCATCGGGCTGCACCCAATGTTCAACGGCAATCACCTGGCAGTCGCTGCGCGAAGCGTCGGTGCACAGGTACAGCAGTAAAAAGACCGTCATACACTCTCCCGCACGCTCGCTGGCAGAATCTGTGCCGCCAGTACCCAGTATGTACGTCTTCATGACTTAGGCCAGCCTCGCGGCCGCCATTAGTCCATCAAGGAAGTTTTCATGATCACCACCACTACCCATTCCATCGAAGGTCGGCAGATTGCGGCGTACCTGGACATCGTCAGCGCCGAGTCCGTGCAGGGCATCAATGTGGTGCGGGATATATTTGCCGGCATGCGCGATTTTTTCGGCGGGCGTTCCCAGACCCTCGAGAAAGCCCTGCGTGAAGCCCGTACCCAGGCCACTGACGAGCTCAAGGAGCGCGCCCGCAGCCTGCAGGCGGATGCGGTGGTGGGGGTCAACTTTGAAATCAGCATGCCCTCCGGCAAGGGCAGCATGCTGGTGGTCTTTGTGACCGGTACCGCGGTCAAGCTCAAGTAACCCGACTTGGGCCATTCGTCGGCGGATGGCTTTTTGAATGGGTGGTCCGGGTATGACCGGCTAGTCTGGAATCTCTTGAGGGTCTGTGCTTTTCAGGCAAACGCTTGTTTGTCGGTACCGACCTGTAGGGAGGGACGCAGAGATGAGCAATCCGTACATCGAAGATGATGGCGCTGAGTACCCGATCAACAACTGTGTGCACTGCGGGCAGACAGATTACGTCTCGGGGTTTGGCCAAGCGCCGAGCAAACCGGGTCAGGTCCGTGCGTCCACAGTGAGCAGGACTTCCAGTAAACCGTTCATGCCCAGGGTCACCGTGCCATTGCGCAAGTGATCGAAAACCCGACAGGCCCCGCCGATGTGCGGGGTTTTTTGTGCCTACGGTTTGGCGGGAGGAGGGGTGATATGCAGGTGTGTCATATTTTGTATCAATGTAACCAGGAGTGGTTGGGGTGTTTCACGTTTCTTTCACAAGCCAAAACGTAGGCTCAGCTCATCCGTTAAAAGCAAGTCTTGTCAGCCCGTTCCCCAGCGGGCTTTTTTTTGCCCGCGATAAAACTCTTCGGCTAATTGCTGTCCAACCCACGCGCACAGCAAGGTTGGCGGCATCCTCGTCTGGACACCCCCCTTCAGTAGCAGCCCATTTCTACGATTCAATACTCTGTTTGAGGTTCATGTCATGCGTTTAACTCTGCCTGCTCTGGTTCTGGGGCTTCTGGTCGCTCAAGGTGCAATGGCTTCCGGTGATGGCACCGCGGCGTTGGGTGGCGGCCTGGGTGGCGCGTTGGGCAACGTGGTGGGTCAGAAGCTCGGTGGCAGCACCGGCGCGACCATTGGCGCGGGTGTAGCCGGCGCTGCCGGTGGTGCTGCGGGCGCCCACAAGGGTAATCGCACCAAGGCCGCCATTGGCGGTGGTGTCGGCGCGGCCGGTGGTTCGGTCATCGGGCGTTCGCTGGGCGGCAAGAATGGTGCAACCATCGGCGCCGGCCTGGGCGGTGCCGCCGGTGGCGCGGTAGGTAACAGCATGGGCAAGAAGGGTCACTGATCCTTCGCTGCGATGTACCGGTAGGTGCGGGCGCCGGCTTGCGGCTTGCTCGCGATGAACGCAACGCGTTTATTCAGGCAGCATGGGTAAGCGTTGACGTCCATCGCGAGCAGGGCTCGCTCCTACAGTCAATCTGGCTGTCCGCACATTTTGCGTACGGCCGCCACAAAACCAAGATCAAACGAACGCAGCCCTAGGCAGTTCCCACAGCCAGGGTTCACAGCTCCAGTTGATCGGCGCGGATGCCGAATGCCGTGGCGATCTTTTCTCGGGTGGCGCGGCGCGGTTTGTTGACCGCCTCCTGTTGGGCAAACGCCGGCTGGGAAATGCCCAGGCGCCTGGCCACCTCTTCCTGGGTCAGGTTCAGGTGCTCGCGCCACGCGCGGATCGGGGTGGCCCCGTCGACAATGCGGCTGACCACCGAGTGTGGAATCAGCTCGGCAGTGCCGGTTTGGCTGATGTACTGCTGATAGGGGATGACCACAAAGGCCGGCTCGCCGTCCGGGCCCTTGATGATTTGAATCTCAGTAGGTGCGTTCATCGCGTTTTTTGACCTCTTGAATGCTGATCACCTGGATCGCGCCGTCCCACTCGAATAACACCCGGTAGTTGCCGATCCTGAGTCGATAGCCATAGGCATGAGGGCCCAGGGCTTTGACGTTGCTCACATCGGGCATGCGTTCGAGCAGCGTGACTGCGTCGCGTATTTTCCGTTGCTGGTCACTGTGTATCCGCAGCAGTTGCTTGACGGCTTTGCGGGTCCAGTAGATTTCGTTCATGAGAGTCTAATAAGTCTTCCATAAGTTAATCAACAGTTATCTTATAAAATAATAAGTTAACGTCTCACGCTTTCCCTGCGCTCGAGATTCACCCTGGGCCCTGCTGTCGATGTTGCGACTGGCAAATGGTTGCCCCATGTAAACCAGGCTCGTTATGCTGCTGAACCCTTTCTTCGACCGTTGCGCGGTCGATCAGGGCCATGGCCGTACCTGAGCCGTTCCTGGAATGTTGTGTTGATAACGGATCAGATGCGATGAGTGCACAGCTGGAGTTGGGCCCGATCAAGGCCGTGATTTTTGATATGGATGGTCTGTTGCTGGATACCGAGGGCATTTACACCGAGGTCACGCAGATCATCGCGCAACGCTACGGCCGCACGTTCGACTGGAGCATCAAGCAGAACATCATCGGCCGTGGCGCCGCCGACCTGGCGCGTTATGTGGTGCAGGCGCTAGAGTTGCCCATCAGTGCCGAGGAGTTCCTGCGGATTCGCGAACCCTTGATGCAGGAACGTTTTCCTCTTGCGCTGGCGATGCCCGGGGCCCGGGAGTTGGTTGAGCACTTGCAGGCCAACAACATTCCGATTGCCGTGGGCACCAGTTCTTCGAGTCAGTCCTTCGCGCAGAAAACCACCTTGCACCGTGACTGGTTCGCGCTGTTCGACACCATCGTCACCGCCGACGACCCTGAAGTCGGTGCCGCCAAGCCGGCCCCGGATATCTTTCTCACCGCCGCGCGCCGCCTGGGCGTAGCGCCTGAGGATTGCCTGGTGTTCGAGGATTCGCCATTTGGTGTCACTGCGGCGAAAGCGGCGGGGATGACCGCGGTAGCGGTGCCGGACGCGGCCATGGCTGACGAAAAGTATGCGCATGCCGACAGCATCTTGCGTTCGTTGAAGGCTTTTTCGCTGCAGGCCTATGGCTTGCCGGCACTTGAAACAGCCTGACCAGTGATCCAGGCACAACAAGACGCCGAGTAACCTGTGCAGGGTTACCCGGCGTTTTGTTGTACCTGTAAAGGCCTCAGGCGCCAAAACCACCGTCGATGGTCAAGCTGGCCCCGGTGATGTATCCCGCTTGCGGACCGGCCAGGTAGGCAACAAAACTGGCGATTTCGGCGGCGGTGCCATACCGGCCCACAGCCATCAGCGGGATCAGGCTTTCGGCGAACTCGCCGTGGGCCGGGTTCATGTCGGTGTCGACCGGGCCGGGTTGCACGTTGTTGATGGTGATGCCCCGTGGACCCAGGTCGCGGGCCAGGCCCTTGGTCAGGCCGACCAGGGCGGCCTTGCTCATGGCGTAGGGGCCACCACCGGCGAAGGGCATGCGGTCGGCGTTGGTGCTGCCGATGTTGATAATGCGACCGCCGGCGCCCATGTGCCGTGCGGCTTCCTGGCTGGCGATGAACACGCTGCGCACATTGATAGCCAGCGTCTGGTCGAAGTCTTCGAGTTTGAAATCCTCCAACGCAGCAATGGCCAGCACGCCCGCGTTGTTGACCAGGATGTCCAGCCGCCCAAAGGTTTGCACGGTGCTATTGACCGCCTGGCGGATGGCCACGGCATCGGCGCTGTCGGCCTGGATCGCCAGGGCTTTGCCGCCTGTGGCAATGATGCTGTCCTGCAGCTCCTTTGCCTTGGCGGTGGAGCTGACGTAGGTAAAGGCAACGGCGGCGCCTTCAGCGGCCAGGCGCTGGACGATGGCCGCGCCGATACCGCGGGAGCCGCCCTGGATCAGCGCTACTTTGCCGCTGAGAGGTTGAGTGGTCATGTCGATCTCCAAAGTCCCGAGGCGAAGTGTCCCGGTTGATGGAGCCTAGTATTGATTTCCCATTACCCCCTGAGTAGACCCTGATTGCGATAGTCTGTGTAAACCAAAAGTTTATAGTGGCGATCATGGAAACCTTCAGCAGTATCGAATGCTTCGTCCGTAGCGCCGAGGTCGGCAGCTTTGCCGAGGCTGCACGACGCTTGAGCCTGACCCCGGCGGCGGTGGGCAAGAGTGTCGCCAAGCTGGAGGCGCGCCTGGGTGTGCGGCTGTTTCAGCGCAGTACCCGGCGCCTGACGCTGACCGAGGCCGGTCAGTTGTTTCTCGGTGAGGTCAGCGCCAGCCTGCATACGATCCAGAATGCGGTGGCCAACCTGGCCAGCGCCGAAGGGCGTCCGGCCGGGACCCTCAAGGTCAGTATGGGCACGGTGTTCGGCCGGTTGTACATCGTGCCGTTGCTGGGGGAGTTCCTGGGGCGCTATCCGGCGATCAACCCGGATTGGCATTTCGATAACCGCCAGGTCGACCTGATCGGCCAGGGCTTCGACGCGGCGATCGGCGGCGGCTTCGAGCTGCCCCAGGGGGTGGTCGCCCGTCGACTGACCCCGGCCCATCGGGTGCTGGTGGCGTCCCCGGAGTACCTGGCACGCCAACCGCCGGTGCTCGAACCGGATGATCTGCGCCACCACGACGGCATCCTGATTCGCTCGCCGCAGACCGGTCGCGTACGTTCCTGGCAATTGACCAGTCGCCAGCAGCAACACAGCCCGCTGAACCTCAAGGTGCGGATGACCCTCAGTGACTCGGAAGCGGCCTGTGCCACGGCGACCCAGGGTCTGGGCATTGCGCTGGTGAGCATGCCGTTTGCGCTGGGTTATCTACAGGCGGGAACGTTGCAGCGGGTGTTGCCGGACTGGTACGTCGATGATGGCAACATTGCCATCTACTACGCCGAGCACAAACTGCTACCGGGCAAGACCCGGGTATTTGTCGATTTCATCATCGAGCAGTTTGTGCAGCAGCAGTGGGCTGTGCGATTCAGTGCGGTCTGAATCGCGCGGCGTGATGGTCGCGAGCAAGCTGTGCTCTCGCCAGGATCAGGCTTTCTTGATGATGTTGCCGGCGTGCAGGCCGCATTCTTTCTGGGTGGCCTCTTCCCACCACCAGCGACCTTCGCGCTCGTGCTGGTTCGGCAGCACCGGGCGGGTGCAGGGTTCGCAGCCGATGCTGATGAAGCCGCGCTCGTGCAGGCTGTTGTAGGGCAGCTCCAGCATGCGGATGTAGCCCCAGATCTCTTCGCTGCTCATTTGCGCCAGCGGGTTGAACTTGTACAGCGGGCGCTCGGCGGTGGAGAACGCGCTGTCGATTTCCAGCACGGCCACCTGGCTGCGGGTTCCCGGGCTCTGGTCGCGGCGTTGGCCGGTGGCCCAGGCGCGCACGCTGGAGAGCTTGCGGCGCAGCGGTTCGATCTTGCGGATGCCGCAGCATTCGCCGTGACCGTCCTTGTAGAAGCTGAACAGGCCTTTTTCCTTGACGAAAGGTTCCAGCTTGCTGTGGTCCGGCGACACCAGTTCGATCTGGATGTTGTAGTGCTCGCGGACCTGATCGATGAAACGATAGGTCTCCGGGTGCAGGCGCCCGGTGTCGAGGCTGAAGACCTTGACGTTTTTATTGAGCTTCCAGGCCATGTCCACCAGCACCACATCCTCGGCGCCGCTGAAGGAGATCCACAGGTCGTCCCCGAACTCGGCAAAGGCCAGTTTGAGAATGTCCTGGGCGGATTTGTTGGCATAGGTCGCGGCGAGTTCAGCGACGTCGAACGATGGGCTCATCAGGGCGGTTTCCTACAGGTCTGTGGCGCTAAGCGCTCTATATGCAGGCGATGTTAGCAAAAACCCAGGCCCGCTGGCGCGCTTGTCTGCGTTGCGCAGCGAGTTGCGACTCGCTAGAGTTCGGCAGTCCTTTTGCTCGCTCAACTCAATAATCAGTACAAATGGGAGTGTGTTGTGGAAATTGCCTGTCTCGACCTGGAAGGTGTCCTGGTCCCGGAAATCTGGATCGCCTTTGCCGAAAAAACCGGGATTGAATCCCTCAGGGCAACCACCCGGGATATTCCCGACTACGACGTGCTGATGCAGCAGCGCCTGCGCATCCTCGACGAGCACGGCCTGAAGCTGGCCGATATCCAGGAAGTGATCGGCACCCTCAAGCCGCTGGAGGGCGCCATCGAGTTCGTCAATTGGCTGCGTGAGCGCTTCCAGGTGGTGATCCTGTCCGACACTTTCTACGAATTTTCCCAACCGCTGATGCGTCAACTGGGCTTCCCGACCTTGCTCTGCCATCGCCTGGTCACCGACGAGACCGGTCGGGTCACCGGTTATCAGTTGCGCCAGAAAGACCCCAAGCGCCAGTCGGTCCTGGCCTTCAAGAGCCTGTACTACCGGGTGATCGCCGCGGGTGATTCGTACAACGACACCACCATGCTGGGCGAGGCTGATGCCGGGATTCTGTTCCATGCACCGGACAATGTGATCCGTGAGTTCCCGCAGTTTCCGGCGGTGCACACGTTTGCCGAGTTGAAGCAGGAATTTCTCAAGGCTTCGAACCGGGAGTTGAGCCTGTAACCGTCCTTGAGGACGCTATCGCGAGCAGGCTCGCTCCCACAATGGAATGTGCTCCCTGTGGGAACGAGCCTGCTCGCGATGTTTTTATAGGTTCTGCAGGGTTTCGAGCAGCACCCTCACCTTGGTGATCGACTCCTGATACTCGGCCTGCCACTGCGAGTCGGCGACGATTCCGCCGCCGCCCCAGCAGCAGACTTGGGCGTCCTTGACCAGCAGGCTGCGGATGGCGATCGAGCTGTCCATTTGCCCGCGCACGTCCAGGTACAACAACGAGCCGCAGTACAAGCCGCGACGGGTGGGTTCCAGTTCGTCGATGATCTGCATCGCGCGGATTTTCGGCGCACCGGTGATCGAGCCGCCAGGAAAGCTACCGGCGATCAGGTCCAGGGCGTCCTTGTCGGCTGCCAGCTCGCCGGTGACGCTGCTCACCAGGTGGTGCACGTTGGGGTAGCTTTCCAGGCTGAACAATTCCGGTACGCGCACCGAGCCGATGCGGCAGGTGCGGCCCAGGTCGTTGCGCAACAAGTCGACGATCATCAGGTTTTCCGCGCGATCCTTGGGGCTGGCCAGCAGTTCAGCGGCATTGGCCGCGTCTTCGGCGGCATCGCGTCCGCGTGGGCGGGTGCCTTTGATCGGGCGGGTCTCCACCTGGCGCTGGCTGACTTTGACGAAACGCTCGGGTGACAGACTGAGTACTGCACCGCCGTCGGGCAGGCTCTGGAAACCCGAGAACGGCGTCGGGCACGCTGCCCGCAGTGCGCAATAAGCGGTCCAGGCGTCGCCTTGGCACTGCGCGCGGAAACGTTGGGCAAAGTTGACCTGATAGCAGTCACCGGCCTGGATGTAGCGCTGGATGCGCTCGAATGCCTGCCGATAATCCTCAGGACTGAGGTCGGGCCGCATCGGTCCCTCGAGGCTGAAAGTCGCGCTGCTCGCTGCGGCCGGCTGGCTGAACACGTCGCGCAGGCGCTGGCGCTCGGCCGCGCTGACGTGGGGGTGAAACACCAGTTGGCTGGTGCCCAGCAGGTGGTCGCTGATCAGCGCCCAGCCATACAGGCCGAAGCGCGCATCGGGCAGTTGCAGGTCGTCTTGCGCCTGGTGGGGCAGGGCCTCCAGGTGCCGGCCGAAATCGTAGCTGAGGTAGCCGATCAGGCCGCCGGCGAACGGCAGTTCGAAAGGCGCCGGGATGGTCGCTTCACCCAATTGGCCGAGAGTGCTGCGCAAGCGTTGCAGGAAGCCTGCGCCGCTTTCATCCGGCGCGACCGCCAGCGTCGCCAGCGGCCAGGCGCTGAGCAGGTCATACCGCCCGCGCTCGGCGGTCGGCCGGCCACTGTCGAGCAGCACGCTGCCGGGAGCATGACGGATCGCCGCGAAATACTCGGCGGGGTTGGCGTGATAGGGCAGCGGGTATACGGAACAGGTCGACATGAGCGGGGTAGATCAGCCATTGAGGCGGGGTGGCGATTGTAGTCCTCTGTAGGAAATGCTCCTAGAGGGGATTGGCCATCAACAGCAGGCTGGCTCCCCCACGGACCCAGTGTGGGAGCCAGCCTGCTGGCGACAGGTGCAGCGGTTTCGGCGATCAGCCCTCGACCGCAGGAATATGCCCGAACCGGTCCTGGACAAACCGCACGCGCTCTTCCACGGTTTCGCTGATGCCCTGGGTCTTGAGCTCTTCCAGGCGCGCTTCCACCGCGTGGGTGCGCAACGTCAGCCCGCAGTCGTTGGCAATCTGGATGTTTAGCCCTGGACGCGCGTTGAGTTCGAGGATCAGCGGGCCTTTTTCCTGGTCCAGCACCATGTCGACGCCAATGTAGCCCAGGCCGCACAGTTCATAACAACCGGCGGCAAGCTTCATGAAACCGTCCCAGTAGGGCAGTTGCACGCCGTCCACCGCGTTGGTGGTGTCCGGGTGTTTGGTGATGATGTTGTTCAGCCAGGTACCGCGCAACGTCAGGCCGGTAGCCAGGTCGACACCAACGCCGATGGCGCCCTGGTGCAGGTTGGCCTTGCCGCCGGACTGACGGGTCGGCAAGCGCAGCATGGCCATCACCGGGTAGCCCATCAGCACGATGATGCGGATGTCCGGCACGCCCTCATAGCTGATGCTCTTGAAGATCTGGTCGGGTATCACCCGGTACTCGATCAGTGCACGGTCGCGGTGGCCGCCCAGGGAGTACAGGCCGGTGAGGATGCTGGAAATCTGGTGCTCGATTTCCTCATGGCTGATGATCTTCCCGGAGACGGTCCGGTAGCGCCCTTCGAAACGGTCGGCGATCACCAGGATTCCGTCACCGCCGGCACCTTGTGCCGGTTTGATGACGAAGTCGCTGTGGCCGTCGATGATCTCGCCGAGCTTGTCGATTTCCTTCTCGGTGGAGATCACCCCGTACATCTGCGGCACGTGGATACCGGCCTTGATCGCCCGTTCCTTGGTGATGATCTTGTCATCGACGATCGGGTACAGGCTGCGCTTGTTGTACTTGAGCACGTAGTCGGCGTTACGCCGGTTGATGCCCATGATGCCCCGCGCCTCCAGGGCCTTCCAGGTCTTCCAGAAACCGAACATTACGAGTCAGCCTTGAGGAAGGCTTTGAAACGCACCAGCTCGGTCAGGCGGTAACCGCGATAACGCCCCATGGCCAGCATGAAGCCCACCAGGATCAGCAGGATCGCCGGGAAGGTGAAGACGAAGTACACCAGCTCAGGCACGCTCATGATCAGGTGCGCCAGGGAGGCGGCGAACAGGGTGCCGATCGCCACTTTCATGGCATGGCCACCGCCACGTTCTTCCCAGGTAATCGACAGGCGTTCGATGGTCATGGTCAGGATCACCATCGGGAACAGCGCCACCGACAGGCCGCGTTCCAGGCCCAGCTTGTGGCTGAACAGGCTGATGGCGGCAATCAGCACCACCACGAACGTCAACACCACCGACAAGCGCGGCAGCATCTGCAGTTTCAGGTGCTCAAGGTAGGAGCGTAGTGACAGGCCCAGGGCGGTAATCACGGTAAACAGCACGATCCCGAAGCCCAACTGAGTCTCGCGGAAGGCCAGGGCGATCAGCACCGGGGTGAAGGTGCCCAGGGTCTGCAGGCCGATCAGGTTGCGCAGGATCAGGATCACCAGCACGCCGATCGGGATCATGACCATGATCATGAAGGTCTGCTGGGTTTGCAGGGGCAAGCCGTACAACGAGTACTCGAGGAAGTTGGCGTCGGTGTTCTCGTCGGTCAGCTTGGCCAGGCGAATGGCGTTCATTTCGCTGTTGTTCAGGCTGAAGGTCACGGTGGCTTTCTTGCCGCCATCGACAGTGATCAGGTTGTCATCGCCGGTCCACCACAGCAGGCGGTCGCTTGGCAGGCCCTGCTCGCCAGTCTCGGGGTTGAAGTACAGCCAGTCGGTACCGTTGAAGCTGCGCAGCCAGAGTTCCGGGGTCTGGGGCTGGTCGGCCACCAGGCGAATGGTGTGGACCTTTTCCACCGGCACGTGGGCGATGGACAGCAGCAGCTCGACGATCTTGGCCTTGTGCGCCGGCGCCGGGTCGCCCGCCAGGAGCATCTTGGCGTTGTCGTCGTTGCTGTTGTTGACCCGCTTGATCGCTTCGCTGATGAAGGTCTCGACGTCGGCCGAGTGCTGGCGGATCGGCGCGAGCAGGGCTTCGGCGGCGATCTTCTCCGGACCTTCGATGGCGATGCTGTCGCGGAAGGTCGGGCCCTTGATCTTGGGTTTATCGGCGGTGTAGCGCTTGGTCAGCACCAGGCGGTAGTACAGGGTCTGGTTGCCCTTGGCGCGGCGTGCCGACCAGGTGACCTTGCGGTTGCCGTCGACGCGGTTGACCGCCACCCCATAGTTGTTGGAGATGAAGCTTTCATTGAGGCTGACATAGTCGCGGCTCAAGGGCGGCACGAACATTTGGATCTTTACCGGGTCCTTGGCGCTGGCGACAAACTCGACCTTGGCGTCGATGTTCCACAGGTCGTCGGTGGCGTCTTCGGTCACCGGGATGCCCAGCACGAAAATCTGATAGGCCGTAACTGAAATGCCCAGCACCACCAGGATGGCGATCAGCAGTTTCAGATGAAGGGTAAGAGCGCGCATGGGTATTACTCTGCGGTGTGAACGTCGGTGGCGCAGGCGGGTTTGCCAGCAGCGTATTTAAGGCTAGGGTCGACCAGTGCATCAAAGCGTTTCAGGGCTTCGGAGCCGATCAAGAGCGGGTATTGGAATGCACTTCGGTCGGTCAAGTTCACTTCTATGCTGCGCAAAGCCGATCCCATGCAGATATCCAGCTCGATTACCGGACGTGCGGTGTACTTCTTGCCCTCTTCGGGATCGTAGTCGCCGGCGCGCCGCTTGATCTTGCTGACCCGGGCCAGCGGGCGTTCGATCGGGTGCGAGTGGGCGGCGTCGATAGCCAGGTAGAAGCGCACCCAGGACTCGCCGTTGCGTTTGAAACGCTTGATATCGCGGGCACTGAGGGAGGCGGTCTTGGCCCCGGTGTCGAGTTTGGCCGCGACTTCCAGGTCGATGCCTGACAGCTGGGCGTATTCGTTGAGGCCGTACACGGTCTTTTCACCCGCGTAGCCAAGGCTCGGCAGGCAGGACAGGCAGAGCAATAAAGGGAGGTGCTTGAGTCTCATAAATCCTGGCGCGTTGCTGTCCATTCTTCAGTTCAAGGTGACTGGCATTGCTGCACAAGCGCCTCGTGTGCCTGCCATAAAAAGATGACAGGCAAATGCGGGCGGCATTCTAGCACGGTGGTTTTCTGGTGCCAGCGCCGAGGTGGTCCTTCGATTTCGATTTATCCAAAGGGTTTATTAGACGATTGTCGACAATCACTCTATTTCCTTTGACTGGAAGGCAGGTATTGGCTAGTTTATGGCGCATTGACTCACAAGGTGTCGACAATATGCTGGATCAACTCGATCCCCCGGTGCTGGCCTCGGACGATTCGGAAACCCTTTCCGAGAACGTCTTTCGCCGCATCCAGGCGGCCATCGTCAAAGGTGACATCGCCCCGGGCAGCAAAATCTCCGAGCCAGAGCTGGCGCGCACCTACGGCATCAGCCGCGGGCCGCTGCGCGAGGCCATCCACCGTCTCGAAGGCCAGCGCCTGCTGGTGCGCGTACCGCACGTCGGGGCCCGAGTGGTATCGCTGAGCCACGCCGAACTGATTGAACTCTATGAAATCCGCGAGTCGCTGGAAGGCATGGCCTGTCGCCTGGCCGCCGAGCGCATGAGCAGCGAAGACATCGACGAGCTGCGCCGGGTCCTGGAGACCCACGAGCGCGACGAGGCGTTCCAGGCAGGCGTGGGCTACTACCAGCAGGAAGGTGACTTCGACTTCCACTACCGGATCATCCAGGGCAGCGGCAACCGCACGCTGACCCAAATGCTTTGCGGCGAGTTGTATCAACTGGTGCGCATGTACCGCATCCAGTTTTCCGCCACTCCCAATCGGCCACGCCAGGCGTTTGCCGAACACCACCGAATTCTCGATGCCATCGCCGACCGTGACGGTGAATTGGCCGAGTTGTTGATGCGTCGCCACATCGGCGCTTCAAAACGCAACATCGCCCGTCACTATCAGGACGGCGCCCACCAGACAGTCACTCCACGAGGTGAGTCATGAGTTCCAACAAGAGCACACCAGGCCAGCGTTTCCGTGATGCGGTTGCCAGCGAGCAGCCGTTGCAAGTGGTCGGCGCGATCAACGCCAACCACGCGCTGCTGGCCAAGCGCGCCGGTTTCAAGGCTATTTATCTGTCCGGTGGCGGGGTGGCTGCCGGCTCCCTCGGCGTGCCGGACCTGGGCATTACCGGGCTGGATGACGTGTTGACCGACGTCCGCCGGATCACCGACGTCTGCGACCTGCCGTTGCTGGTGGACGTCGACACCGGTTTTGGTTCCTCGGCCTTCAACGTGGCCCGCACCGTCAAGTCGATGATCAAGTTCGGCGCGGCGGCGATCCACATCGAGGACCAGGTCGGCGCCAAGCGTTGCGGCCACCGTCCTAATAAAGAAATCGTGACCCAGCAGGAAATGGTCGACCGCATCAAGGCGGCCGTGGATGCGCGCACCGATGACAGCTTCGTGATCATGGCCCGCACCGACGCCTTGGCAGTCGAAGGCCTGGAGTCGGCCCTGGATCGTGCCGCCGCCTGCATCGAAGCCGGTGCCGACATGGTGTTCCCGGAAGCCATCACCGAGCTGGAGATGTACAAGTTGTTCGCCAGCCGCGTGAAAGCGCCGATCCTGGCCAACATCACCGAGTTCGGCGCCACGCCGCTGTACACCACCGAGCAACTGAGGGCGGCCGACGTGTCGCTGGTGCTATACCCGCTGTCGGCGTTCCGCGCCATGAACAAGGCCGCCGAGAACGTCTACACCGCGATCCGTCGCGATGGCACGCAGCAGAACGTCATCGACACCATGCAGACGCGCATGGAGCTTTACGATCGCATCGACTACCACACCTTCGAGCAGAAGCTCGATGCGCTGTTCGCGGCAAAGAAATAAGGCAAACCCTGTAGCAGCTGCCGAGCCCGCGAGGCTGTGTTCGAGTCCGAAGGACTCGCCAGCTGCTACACATATACGTTGTTAATCAGAAAGAACTTGCCGATTCCCTAAAAAATTCAAGATTGGAGACAGCAATGGCCGAAGCAAAAGTATTGAGTGGCGCCGGGCTCCGTGGTCAGGTTGCCGGGCAAACCGCACTGTCCACCGTTGGCCAGGAAGGTGCAGGCCTGACTTACCGTGGCTACGACGTGCGCGAACTGGCGGCGGATGCGCAGTTCGAGGAAGTGGCCTACCTGCTGCTGTACGGCGAGCTGCCGAGCCAGGCGCAACTGGACGCCTATGTGGCCAAGCTGAGCAAGCTGCGCGACCTGCCGCAAGCCTTGAAAGAAGTCCTCGAACGCATTCCGGCCGACGCCCATCCGATGGATGTGATGCGTACCGGCTGCTCGTTCCTCGGTAACCTGGAGGCCGAGCACAGCTTCAGCGAGCAGCACGACAAGACCGACCGCCTGCTGGCCGCCTTCCCGGCGATCATGTGCTACTGGTATCGCTTCAGCCACGACGGCAAGCGCATTAATTGCGTCAGCGACGAGCCGTCCATCGGTGGTCACTTCTTGCACCTGCTGCACGATGAGAAGCCGAGCGAGTTGCACGTCAAGGTAATGAACGTGTCGCTGATCCTCTACGCCGAGCACGAGTTCAATGCGTCGACCTTCACCGCGCGGGTTTGCGCTTCGACCCTGTCGGACCTGTTCTCCTGCATCACTGCGGCCATCGGTTCGCTGCGTGGCCCGCTGCACGGTGGCGCCAACGAGGCGGCGATGGAAATGATCCAGCGCTTCTCCTCGCCTGAAGAGGCGATCAAGGGCACCCTGGGCATGCTCGAGCGCAAGGACAAGATCATGGGCTTCGGCCACGCGATCTATAAAGACAACGATCCGCGCAATGAAGTGATCAAGGGCTGGTCGAAAAAACTCGCCGACGAAGTCGGTGACACTGTGCTGTTCCCGGTCTCCGAAGCCATCGACAAGACCATGTGGGAGCAGAAGAAACTGTTCCCCAACGCCGACTTCTACCATGCCTCGGCGTACCACTTCATGGGCATCCCGACCAAGCTGTTCACCCCGATCTTCGTCTGCTCGCGCCTGACCGGCTGGGCGGCACACGTGTTCGAACAGCGCGCTAACAACCGCATCATCCGCCCGAGCGCCGAGTACACCGGCGTCGAACAGCGCAAGTTCGTGCCAATCGAACAACGCTGAATGGTGAGGGTTTGACGCAGGGATCTGAATTCAACGCAGATCCCTGTAGGAGCGAGCTTGCTCGCGATGGAGTGTCATCCACATTGGTGTCGACTGATACACCATCGCGAGCAGGCTCGCTCCTACAGTGGATTGTGTTGTTTTCGAAACTGGCGCCAGGCCCCACCTTTTGAAACTACCGTGACCGAGTCCTGACGATGAACACTGAATTTCGCAAATCGCTTCCCGGCAGCCATCTGGATTACTTCGACGTTCGCGCGGCGGTCGATGCGATCCAGGCGGGCGCCTATGCCACCCTGCCGTACACCTCTCGCGTGCTGGCGGAAAACCTGGTGCGGCGCTGTGATCCGGCGACCCTGACCGACTCGCTCAAGCAATTGATCGAACGCAAGCGCGACCTCGACTTCCCATGGTTCCCGGCGCGCGTGGTGTGCCACGACATTCTCGGCCAGACTGCCCTGGTGGACCTGGCGGGCCTGCGTGACGCGATTGCCCTGCAAGGTGGCGATCCGGCGCAGGTCAACCCGGTGGTGCCGACCCAGTTGATCGTCGACCACTCCCTGGCCGTCGAGCGCGGTGGTTTTGATCCCGAGGCGTTCGAGAAGAACCGCGCCATCGAGGACCGCCGCAACGAGGACCGTTTCCACTTCATCAACTGGACCAAAAAAGCCTTCAAGAACGTCGACGTGATCCCGCCGGGCAACGGCATCATGCACCAGATCAACCTGGAGAAAATGTCTCCGGTGATCCAGGTGCGTGACGGCGTGGCGTTCCCCGATACCTGCGTCGGCACCGATAGCCACACCCCGCACGTCGATGCCCTGGGCGTGATCGCCATCGGTGTCGGTGGCCTGGAAGCCGAAAGCGTGATGCTCGGCCGTGCCTCCTGGATGCGCCTGCCGGAAAGCGTCGGCGTCGAACTGACTGGCAAGCTGCAACCGGGCATCACCGCCACCGACATGGTGCTGGCGTTGACCGAATACCTGCGCCAGCAAAAAGTCGTCGGTGCCTGGCTGGAATTCTTCGGTGAGGGTGCATCGCGCCTGACCCTGGGCGACCGTGCAACCATTTCCAACATGGCCCCGGAATACGGCGCCACCGCGGCGATGTTCTACATCGACCAGCAGACCATCGATTACCTGAAACTCACCGGCCGCGAAGACGAGCAGGTGCGTTTGGTCGAGCAGTACGCCAAGCAGACCGGCCTGTGGGCCGACAGCCTGGCGGGCGCGCAGTACGAGCGCAGCCTGAGCTTCGATCTGTCTTCGGTGGTGCGCAACATGGCCGGCCCGAGCAACCCGCACGCCCGTGTCGCGACCTCGGACCTGGCGGCCAAGGGTATCTCCGGGCAATGGGATGACGTGCCAGGGCAAATGCCTGACGGCGCGGTGATCATCGCGGCCATCACCAGTTGCACCAACACCAGCAACCCACGCAACGTGATTGCCGCCGGCCTGCTGGCGCGCAACGCCAACAAGCTGGGCCTGACTCGCAAGCCGTGGGTCAAGTCGTCCCTGGCGCCGGGTTCGAAGACCGTGGCCCTGTACCTGGACGAGGCCGGCCTGACCGATGAGCTGGAACAGCTGGGTTTTGGCGTCGTGGCGTTTGCCTGCACCACGTGCAACGGCATGTCGGGTGCACTGGATCCGGTGATCCAGCAAGAGATCATCGACCGCGACCTGTACGCCACCGCCGTGTTGTCGGGTAACCGCAACTTCGACGGACGGATTCACCCGTACGCCAAGCAAGCGTTCCTTGCGTCGCCGCCACTGGTGGTCGCTTACGCCATTGCCGGGACCATCCGTTTCGACATCGAAAAAGACGTGTTGGGCGTGGTCGATGGCCAGGAAATCCGCCTGAAAGACATCTGGCCAAGCGACGAAGAAATCGACGCGGTGGTCAAGGCCTCGGTCAAGCCGGAGCAGTTCCGTCAGGTGTACATCCCGATGTTCGCCATCCACGAAGACACCGGCCCGAAAGTCACGCCGCTCTACGACTGGCGCGAGCAGAGCACCTACATCCGCCGTCCGCCGTACTGGGAAGGCGCGTTGGCCGGGGCACGTCCACTCAAGGGCATGCGCCCGCTGGCCGTGCTGCCGGACAACATCACCACCGATCACTTGTCGCCGTCCAACGCGATCATGCTCGACAGCGCCGCCGGCGAATACCTGGCGAAAATGGGCCTGCCGGAGGAAGACTTCAACTCCTACGCCACCCACCGCGGTGACCACCTGACCGCGCAACGCGCGACCTTCGCCAACCCGAAACTGTTCAACGAAATGGTCCAGGAAAACGGCAAGGTCAAGCAGGGTTCGCTGGCGCGGGTCGAGCCGGAAGGCCAGGTCATGCGCATGTGGGAAGCGATCGAAACCTACATGGAGCGCAAGCAGCCGCTGATCATCATCGCCGGTGCCGACTACGGCCAGGGCTCGTCCCGCGACTGGGCGGCCAAGGGCGTGCGCCTGGCGGGTGTGGAGGCCATTGCGGCCGAAGGCTTCGAGCGTATCCACCGCACCAACCTGGTCGGCATGGGCGTGTTGCCGCTGGAGTTCAAGCCGGGCACCGACCGCAAGACCCTGGGTATCGACGGTACCGAAACCTACGACGTGGTGGGCGCTCGCACCCCGCGTGCAACCCTGACCCTGGTCATCACTCGCAAGAACGGTGAGCAGGTCGAGGTGCCGGTGACCTGCCGCCTGGATACCGCTGAAGAGGTGTCGATCTACGAGGCGGGCGGCGTGCTGCAGCGCTTTGCCCAGGACTTCCTCGAATCGGCTGTCGCCGTTTAACAGAACGTGCCGCGCGGGGCGTCAGTCCCGCGCCGGCCCATTAAGGACCATCATGGCTCACGCACCTCAGATCAAGATTCCCGCCACCTACATGCGTGGTGGCACCAGCAAAGGCGTGTTCTTCAGTCTTGAAGATTTGCCCGAGTCGGCGCAGGTTCCTGGCCCGGCGCGCGACGCGCTGTTGCTGCGGGTGATTGGCAGCCCGGACCCTTACGAAAAGCAGATCGACGGCATGGGCGCCGCGACCTCGAGCACCAGCAAGACGGTGATCCTGTCCAAGAGCCTCAAGGCCGATCACGATGTGGATTACCTGTTTGGCCAAGTCTCCATCGACAAGCCGTTTGTCGACTGGAGCGGTAACTGCGGCAACCTGTCGGCAGCGGTCGGTTCGTTCGCCGTCAGCAGTGGCCTGGTCGATCCTGCCCGGGTGCCGGACAACGGCGTGGCCGTGGTGCGCATCTGGCAGGCCAACATCGGCAAGACCATCATCGCCCATGTGCCGATTACCCAGGGCGCGGTGCAGGAAACCGGTGATTTCGAACTCGACGGCGTGACCTTCCCGGCCGCTGAAGTGCAGTTGGAATTCATCAGCCCGGCGGCCGAGGAAGAGGGCGCTGGCGGTTCGATGTTCCCCACCGGCAACCTGGTGGATGAACTGCATGTGCCGGGTGTTGGCACCTTGCAGGTGACCATGATCAATGCGGGCATCCCGACGATCTTTGTCAATGCCGAGGATATCGGTTACACCGGCCGCGAATTGCAGGGCGAGATCAACGGCGATCCCAAGGCATTGGCCATGTTCGAGACGATCCGCGCTCACGGCGCCTTGCGCATGGGCTTGATCGCCAACCTCGACGAAGCGGCCAAGCGCCAACACACCCCCAAGGTAGCGTTCGTCGCGCGGCCCAGCGATTACCTGTCCTCCAGCGGCAAACCCGTGGCGGCGGGCGATGTCGACCTGCTGGTGCGGGCGCTGTCCATGGGCAAGCTGCACCACGCAATGATGGGCACCGCAGCAGTGGCCATCGGCACGGCGGCGGCCATCACCGGCACCCTGGTCAACCTGGCGGCCGGCGGCGTCGAGCGCAACGCGGTACGTTTCGGCCACCCATCCGGCACCTTGCGGGTCGGCGCTGAAGCCAACCTGGTGGACGGCGAATGGACCGTGACCAAAGCCATCATGAGCCGCAGCGCGCGAGTGCTGATGGAAGGCTGGGTGCGGGTCCCGGGGGATTCGTTCTAACCTTGAAACATAGCCCCTTGTGGGAGCGAGCGCCCGCTTGCGGCCTGCTCGCGATGGACGTTAACGATGACGCGTATCGTCTGATTAAACGCGTTGTTCTTGAGTTCATCGCGAGCAAGCTCGCTCCTACAGGGGGGAATATCATAAGAATAGGTTGTCCGTGTTAGCCCTGAACCGAGGTCCCATTTACGAACCACTGCCCGAGTGAATCGAACATGAGCGCCAACGTTGACTTAAACAACCGTCCTGACTATGACCAGGTCCTGCAGGACATCGCCGACTACGTCCTGAACTACCGGATCGAGTCCCGGGAGGCCCTGGACACCGCCCGCAACTGCCTGCTCGATACCCTCGGCTGCGGCCTGCTGGCCCTGCGTTTTCCCGAATGCACCAAACACCTTGGGCCGATGGTCGAAGGCACGATCGTGCCCTTTGGCGCCCGGGTGCCAGGCACGAGTTTTCGCCTGGACCCGGTCAAGGCGGCCAGGGACATCGGCTGCATCGTCCGCTGGCTCGACTACAACGACACCTGGCTGGCTGCGGAATGGGGTCATCCCTCGGATAACCTCGGGGCGATCCTGGCGCTGGCCGATCACCTGTCGCAAAAGCGCCTGGCCAATGGCGACTCGCCGCTGACCATGCGCGCGGTGCTCGACGCGATGATCATGGCCCACGAGATTCAAGGGGTGATTGCCCTGGAGAACTCCTTCAACCGGGTCGGCCTGGACCACGTGCTGCTGGTCAAGGTCGCCTCGACCGCCGTCAGCGCCAAACTCCTCGGCGCCAGCCGCGAGCAATTGCTGGCGGCGCTGTCCCACGCCTTTGTCGACGGCCAGGCCTTGCGCACCTACCGGCATGCGCCGAACGCCGGCTCACGCAAATCCTGGGCCGCCGGTGATGCGTCCAGTCGCGGGGTACGCCTGGCAGACATCGCCCTGCGCGGAGAGATGGGCATTCCGGGCGCGCTGACTGCCACGCAATGGGGGTTCTACGACGTACTGTTCAGCCACACCAACAAGGACCTGGCGCTCAAGCCTGCGGATCAGCGCGCCTTCAGTTTTTCCCAGCCTTACGCCAGCTACGTGATGGAAAACGTGCTGTTCAAGATCAGCTTCCCGGCCGAGTTCCATGCGCAGACCGCCTGCGAGGCGGCGGTGACCCTGCATCCGCAGGTGCGTAATCGCCTGCACGAGATCGACCGGATTGTCATCACCACCCACGAATCGGCGATCCGCATCATCTCCAAGGTCGGGCAACTGGCCAACGCCGCCGACCGCGACCACTGCATCCAGTACATGACCGCCGTACCGCTGGCGTTCGGTAACCTGGTGGCCGAGCAGTACGAGGATCAGTTCCACGCCGCGCACCCGATCATCGATGTCCTGCGCGAGAAGATGGTCATAGTCGAGGACCCACGTTTCACCCGCGAGTACCTGGAGGCCGACAAACGTTCGATCGCCAATGCCCTGCAGGTGTTTTTCAAGGACGGTTCGAGTACCGAACAAGTGCTGGTGGAGTACCCGATCGGCCATCGCCGCCGGCGCGCCGAGGGCATTCCGTTACTCGAGGACAAGTTCAAGGCCAACCTCGCCACCCGCTTCACTGCCCAGCGCTCGGCGCAGATCTTTGCCCTGTGCAAGGATCAGGCAGCCCTTGAAGCGACACCGGTGAACCGCTTCATGGATCTCTTCGTGATCTGACCGCTAATCCTGTCCCGCTGGATGCCGTGGCTGGCTGTTACCTGGCCAGCCACTTCTCCACGGGCAACTTGGTGATCGCAAACCCCATCAGCAGCACCGCCGAGTAGCCGATCAATTCCCGCGAAATCACCTGTCCTTCGTACCAGGCGCCAATCATCACCGCGAACACCGGGAAAATGATGAACACGAAAGACAGGATGATCGGGCTCAAGCGCTTGAGCAGGATGAAATACACGATGAACCCGCCCACCGACGCCACCAGTCCCAGATAGAGCAGGGCACCCCACGAACGCGCGCTGATGGCCGCGAATGCCGGGGTCTCGACCGCCAGTCCCGTAACAAACAGCAGCAGCCCGGCGATACCGATTGGCAAGGTGTTGTAGGTGATGACGCTGATGGCGCTCCCGTGTTTCTTGGTCACTACATAACACAGCGCATGCAGGATCGCCGCCGTGAGAATCGCCAGTACGCCGAACAGTTCGGCGTGGTCCAGGTGCAAGCCCTGGCTGCGGATGATCATGAACAGGCTGGCAAACCCGATGGCGATGCCGAGCACCTGGGAGGCGTAGATTTTTTCCCGCAGGAACAGCGCCGAGAACACCAGGATAAACACCGGCATGCAGCTGAACAGGAGTGCCGTGAGCCCTGACGAAACGTGCATCTCGCCATAATTGAGCAAGTAGTACGGCAGGCTGAAATACGTCAGCGTAACGAACAGGAAGAACCAGCGACTGCCCTTGGGGAACAGCAAGGGTTCGCGGCGCCACGCGGCAAAACTCAGGAACAGCGGGAAGGCGATCAGAAAACGCAGGCCGGCAGCGGTCAGCGGCGGCACGCTTTCGACGGCGATCTTGATCCCCAGCCAGGTCGTGCCCCAGCTCAGGCAGACAATCAGAAACAGCACGCTGGTGATCAATCCAGCCAGCCAGCGGCGGGGGTGTCTTTGCGGGGTATCGACGGCGATGGCGGTGGGCATGCTCGGGCACCTTGGTGTGATGGGAATTGACCGGGTCATGGAAAAGGTCTATCCCTGATTGAACCTGTTTTCAGCACGCTATTCGGGGTGGTAATGGCTGTCAAAGTAAGTATTGCCATGGTGTCAATCCTGCGGGATGCGCTCAGCCATGGAACCGGCATGAAGTACCAGCGCCTCAGCGACGGGGTAGAGCAGGGCATGGCTGACGGCGTGCTCGCGCCTGGCTGCAAATTGCCGCCCCATCGCCTGCTGGCGGACAGCCTCGGGGTAACGGTGGGCACGGTCAGTCGCGCCTATGCCGAGCTTGAGCGCCTGGGCAAGGTGGTCGCCCGGGTCGGTGACGGTACTTATGTCCGTGAGCAGGGCATGGAGCGCCCGCGTGACGGTGGATTCCGCAATGTCAGCGAGCAACCACCGCTGTGCCTGGACATGAGCCGCAATCAGCCGATTCCCGGACGCCAGGCGTTGTGCCTGAGCCAGGGGCTGCAGGCCCTGGCGAGTGATCCCCAGGCCATGCAGCGGATCAGCGGCTACACCGCGGACGCCGGTCTGCCGGAGTATCGGGCGGCGGGCGCGCGGTGGCTCGGGCACGGCGAATTTGTCGCCAGGGCTGAGCAGGTGATTTGCGTCAACGGCGGCCAGCACGGTTTGCTGTGTGCCTTGATGGCGCTGCTCAAGGCCGGCGATACGCTGGTCACCGAGCAGTTGACCTACCCAGGCTTGATCAGCGTGGCGCGCAATCTGGGGATCAAGCTGATTGGCCTGGCCATGGACGCCGAGGGGTTGCTGCCAGCGGCTCTGGACGAGGTCTGTCGCCAACACCGGGTGACGGCGCTGTACTGCACGCCGACCCTGCAAAATCCGACGGCCGCGGTAATGTCCACCGCGCGTCGCGAGGCCCTGGTGGAGGTCTGCCGGGGGTACAATCTGTTGATCATCGAGGATCAGGCCCACGCCGTGCTGGTCCAGGAGCGGCCGTTACCCCTGAGCCATTTTGCTCCGGAGCGTACGGTGCTGATCGCCAGCCTGAGCAAGGCGGTGTCGGCGGGCTTGCGGGTCGGCTATCTGTATGCGCCCCAGGCCTTGCTCAGCCGTTTGTCGGCAGCGGTGCGCGCTTCGTGCTGGATGGCCACGCCCCTGGCCCTGGAGTTGGCCACGCAGTGGATCGAAAGCGGTGTCGCCCGGCAGTTGCTGGAACAGCAAATTATCGAAATCAGCCGGCGCAAAGCGCTGGTCGAGGGCGTGTTGCAGGGCTTGCAGTACCGCACGCACGCACAGAGCCCGCATTTCTGGATCGACGTGCCCGAGCCGTGGCGCGCGTCCCAGGTCGAATCTGAGCTCAAGCGCAGCGGCTACCTGATTGCCACCGCCGAAGCGTTCGCGGTAGGGCATGGGGCCGTGCCGCAGGCGATCCGCGTCAGCGTGTGCAATTCGGTGGGGGATGATCGGTTGTTGCGCGAGGGGGTCGAGGCGGTGGTGTCGGCATTGCGGGAGGTCGGGTAGTCGGTCCGCGCGGGCAAGCCAGGCTCCTGCGAAGAGCCCGGCGCGCCTGCGCTGGCGACTCGGCTGGCTACTTGAAGCGGCGCTCGACGCCTTTTTCCACGAGGATCTTGGCGGAAATCTCTTCCACGGAAAAATGCGTGGAGTTGATGTTCGGGATGTTCTCGCGGCGGAACAGGTTTTCCACTTCACGCACCTCGAACTCGCACTGGGCGTAGCTCGAGTACCGGCTGTTGGGCTTGCGCTCGTTGCGGATGGCGGTGAGGCGGTCCGGGTCGATGGTCAGGCCGAACAGCTTGTGCTGGTGGGCGCGCAGGGCGGCCGGCAGTTGCAGGCGCTCCATGTCGTCCTCGGTCAGTGGGTAGTTGGCTGCGCGGATGCCGAACTGCATGGCCATGTACAGGCAGGTCGGGGTCTTGCCGCACCGCGACACGCCCACCAGGATCAGGTCGGCCTTGTCGTAATAGTGGGTGCGCGCGCCGTCGTCGTTGTCCAGGGCGAAGTTCACCGCCTCGATACGCTCCATGTAATTGGAGTTGTGGCCAATGGAATGCGACTTGCCGACCGAATAGGACGAGTGCTCGCTCAGCTCCAGCTCCAGCGGGGCGAGGAAGGTCGAAAAAATGTCGATCATGAAACCATTGGACGTGGCGAGAATCTCACGAATGTCCTGGTTGACGATCGTGTCGAAGATGATTGGACGAAAGCCGTCCTTTTCGGCGGCCGTGTTGATTTGTTGTACCATGGCCCGCGCTTTATCGACGCTGTCGATGTACGGCCGGGTGAATTTGCCGAAGGTAATGTTTTCGAACTGCGCCAACAGGCTTTGACCCAGGGTTTCGGCCGTAATGCCCGTGCCATCGGAGATAAAGAAAGCAGATCGTTTCATTTGCGCCTTGGGCCTTAAGCTGGTGACGATTCTTGGATATGATAGGCGCGATTTGGCGGCCCGGATTGGCCGGCATTCTCACTTATTTTCCAGGTCCAGGCCATATAGCTGGCAAATGCTCCCTTGAGCGGCCAGTACCCTGAGCTTTTCCAACACAGTTAGTGGAGAGATCACCTTGGTAGAGTACGTAGTTTCCCTCGATAAGCTCGGCGTCCATGATGTAGAGCATGTGGGGGGCAAGAACGCATCCCTGGGCGAGATGATCAGTAACCTTGCAGGTGCCGGTGTGTCGGTCCCGGGTGGCTTTGCCACGACAGCTCAGGCTTATCGTGATTTTCTCGAATTAAGTGGTTTGAACGACCAGATCCACGCCGCGCTGGATGCGCTGGACGTGGATGACGTGAACGCGCTGGCCCGTACTGGCGCGCAGATTCGTCAATGGATCATGGAAGCCGAGTTCCCGGAGAAGCTCAACGCCGAGATTCGCACCGCGTTCGCCACCCTGTCGGCCGGTAACCCGGACATGGCCGTGGCCGTGCGCTCTTCGGCCACCGCCGAAGACTTGCCGGACGCCTCGTTCGCCGGTCAGCAGGAAACCTTCCTGAACATTCGTGGCGTCGAGAACGTCATTCGTGCGGCCAAGGAAGTGTTCGCTTCCCTGTTCAACGACCGTGCCATTTCCTACCGCGTCCACCAGGGCTTCGACCACAAGCTGGTGGCCCTGTCGGCCGGTGTGCAGCGCATGGTGCGTTCGGAAACCGGCACCGCCGGCGTGATGTTCACCCTCGATACCGAGTCGGGCTTCCGTGACGTGGTGTTCATCACCGGCGCCTACGGCCTGGGCGAAACCGTGGTCCAGGGCGCAGTCAACCCGGATGAATTCTACGTCCACAAGGGCACGCTGGCCGCGGGTCGCCCGGCGATCCTGCGCCGCAACCTGGGCAGCAAAGCAATCAAGATGATCTACGGCGACGAGGCCAAGGCCGGTCGTTCGGTCAAGACCGTCGACGTCGACAAGGCCGAGCGCGCGCGTTTCTGCCTGTCCGACGCGGAAGTCAGCGAGCTGGCCAAGCAAGCGATGATCATCGAGAAGCACTACAAGTGCCCGATGGACATCGAGTGGGCCAAGGACGGTGACGACGGCAAGCTGTACATCGTGCAGGCCCGTCCGGAAACCGTGAAGAGCCGCACTTCGGCCAACGTCATGGAACGCTATCTGTTGAAAGAAACCGGCACCGTGCTGGTGGAAGGCCGTGCCATCGGCCAGCGCATTGGCGCCGGCAAGGTCCGCATCATCAAGGACGTGTCCGAGATGGACAAGGTCCAGCCGGGCGACGTGCTGGTTTCCGACATGACCGACCCGGATTGGGAACCGGTCATGAAGCGCGCCAGCGCCATCGTCACCAACCGTGGCGGCCGTACCTGTCACGCGGCGATCATCGCCCGTGAGCTGGGGATCCCGGCGGTAGTGGGCTGCGGTAACGCTACCCAGCTGTTGAAAGATGGCCAGGGCGTGACTGTTTCCTGCGCTGAAGGCGACACCGGTTTCATCTTCGAAGGCGAACTGGGCTTCGACGTCAAGAAAAACTCCGTGGACGCCATGCCGGACCTGCCGTTCAAGATCATGATGAACGTCGGCAACCCGGACCGCGCCTTCGACTTCGCGCAGTTGCCGAACGCCGGTGTGGGCCTGGCCCGCCTGGAGTTCATCATCAACCGTATGATCGGCGTGCACCCCAAGGCGCTGTTGAACTACGACGGCCTGCCTGCGGAAATCAAGGAAAGCGTCGACAAGCGTATCGCTGGCTACGACGATCCGGTCGGTTTCTACGTCGAGAAGCTGGTCGAGGGCATCAGCACCCTGGCTGCCGCGTTCTGGCCGAAAAAAGTCATCGTGCGCCTGTCGGACTTCAAGTCCAACGAATACGCCAACCTGATCGGCGGCAAGCTCTACGAGCCGGAAGAAGAGAACCCGATGCTGGGCTTCCGCGGTGCCTCGCGTTACATCAGCGAAGCCTTCCGTGACTGCTTCGAGCTCGAGTGCCGCGCCCTCAAACGTGTGCGCAACGAGATGGGCCTGACCAACGTCGAAATCATGGTGCCGTTCGTGCGGACCCTGGGCGAAGCCAGCCAGGTCGTCGATCTGTTGGCCGAGAATGGCCTGGCCCGTGGCGACAACGGCTTGCGCGTGATCATGATGTGCGAACTGCCATCGAACGCGATCCTGGCTGAAGAGTTCCTGGAATTCTTCGACGGTTTCTCCATCGGCTCCAACGACCTGACCCAGCTGACCCTGGGCCTGGACCGTGACTCCGGGATCATCGCGCACCTGTTCGATGAGCGTAATCCGGCGGTCAAGAAGCTGCTGGCCAATGCCATTGCCGCCTGCAACAAGGCCGGCAAGTACATCGGCATCTGCGGCCAGGGCCCATCCGATCACCCGGACCTGGCCAAGTGGCTGATGGAGCAGGGCATCGAAAGCGTTTCGTTGAACCCCGATTCCGTACTGGAAACCTGGTTCTTCCTGGCTGAGGGTCAAGCTTCGGCTTGATGGTGTGAACAGGTCGCTCGCTCGCGATGGTCGTCAAGGCGCGTTGCCCTGGCGTCCATCCCTGTAGGAGCGAGCT
Source organism: Pseudomonas sp. NPDC087626 (assembly GCF_044743405.1). Lineage (NCBI taxonomy): Bacteria > Pseudomonadati > Pseudomonadota > Gammaproteobacteria > Pseudomonadales > Pseudomonadaceae > Pseudomonas > Pseudomonas sp. NPDC087626. The sequence continues at coordinate 147,341 of NZ_JBIUWJ010000009.1, read as the reverse complement.
TGCTCGCGATGGTCGCTAACGATAACGCGCACATGCTGGACAAACGCGTTGTCCCGACGTCCATCGCGAGCAAGCTCGCTCCTACAGGAATAAGAGCGAGCGACCTGTTTTTGAGATTCAAGTAGGGCGGGCTCCTCCGGATGCCGCCCTTTTTTGTGCAAGAGCATTATGCAAAGCAGCAGTAACCTGTTTCCTGTCGCCTTGCTCAGCGCCGAACGTCGCGGCGATCTGAGTGAGGACGTCTATCGCCTGAAACCGGGCAACAGCCCGGACGGCACCGTTGAGCTGGCAGTGACCCGCCTGGGCATGGCCGATGAACCCGCCATGCGCGGGGTTCCGGTGATTTTGCTGCACGGCAGTTTTTCCAACCGGCGTTTCTGGTTTTCCCCCAAGGGCTTGGGTTTGGGGGCGTACCTGGCACGCGCCGGTTTTGATGTGTGGATTGCGGAAATGCGCGGGCACGGCCTGTCGCAGCGCAATCAGCACTACCGCAAGAACCGCGTGGCCGACTATGCCCGCTACGACCTACCGGCCATCGCCGCGTTCGTCCGCGAACAGAGTGGGCAGGCTCCGCACTGGCTCGGCCATTCATTGGGCGGCATCACCCTGGCCGCCGCGCTCGGGGGGCACTACCTGGAAGCGTCCGATGTCGCCAGCGCCGCATTTTTCGGCACGCAAGTGAGTCGCACCTACTGGCCGCTGAAAATTCCCCCGGTGGAATGGAGCGGACGTTTCATCCTCAAGCGTTTTGCCCAACTGTCGGGGTCTCGCCTCAAGCGTGGCCCGGAGGACGAACCGATTGGCCTGGCTCTGGAAAGCATGCGCTGGTTCGGTCTGTTCGGACGTTTTGGAGACGCCGACAAGGACTGGTGGGCGGGCTTGGCCGAAGTGCAGGTGCCGGTCCTGGCCGTCAGCGCCAGCAACGATCACCAGGACCCCGACTGGGCGTGCCGCAAACTGTTCGAGCAAATGGGCTCGACGCACAAGCAATACATTTGCCTGGGCCGCGCCCAGGGCTTTGCCGATGACTTCGGGCATGTGCAAATGCTGGTCAGCAAAGCCGCGCAAGTCGAAGTCTGGCCATTGGTCCAGCGTTGGCTGACAGACCCGCAGGCACCCGTGCAGGCGCAGACGCTCGCCACGGTCGGCGCAGACTGACGTGAACGCTCTATCAAGGGCGTTTCGTTCCTGTCCGCTTACGGCTAAGATATGACGCATTGAGCTTTTCTGGTCACTTTACGTGGCGATGCTGGTGGCGGTGTTCGCGGAAAAACGGCTTTAAACCGCAACCCTCAGCGCTCGTTTCCTTTAAGGTGACATCCTCGATTGTCTTCCTCTTTACAGGAGTTTCTCGATGAATCATTACCTCACTCCCGACCTGTGCGATGCCTATCCGGAACTGGGACAGGTCCTGGAGCCGATGTTCAGCAATTTTGGCGGCCGTGATTCCTTCGGCGGTGAAATCGTGACCATCAAGTGCTTCGAAGACAACTCGCGGGTCAAGGAGCATGCCGAGCTCCCGGGGAACGGCAAGGTACTGGTAGTCGATGGCGGCGGTTCGCTGCGCTGCGCGCTGCTGGGCGACATGATTGCCGAGAGAGCGGCCAAGAACGGCTGGGAAGGCCTGGTGATCTACGGCTGCATCCGCGATGTCGATGTCATCGCACAGACCGACCTGGGGGTGCAGGCCCTTGCCAGTCATCCGAAGAAGTCCAACCGCCGTGGTCTTGGCGAGATCAACGTACCGGTGACGTTTGCCGGTGTGACGTTCCGTCCGGGCGAATACATTTATGCGGACAATAACGGCGTGATCATCTCGCCGAGTCCGTTGCAAATGCCTGAATAAACGGCGACCAGACAGGGGTGAGGATGTTCGAGGAAGAAAACGCGCAGTGGGGGCTGGTCCATGCCCTGGTGCTGGATGGAAAAGGCGGTGCGCGTTCGATTGCCCGGACTGAACTGGATGACCTGCAACTGCAACCCCACGAAAGCCTCTGGCTGCACTGGGATCGCAGTCACCCGCAAACCCAGACCTGGCTGCGTAAATCCAGTGGCCTGAGTGAGTTCAGTTGCGACCTGCTGCTGGAGGAGAACACCCGGCCGCGCTTGCTGGCACTGCCGGACTCCGAATTGCTGCTGTTTTTGCGCGGGGTCAACCTCAACCCTGGTGCCGAGCCGGAAGACATGGTCTCGGTGCGTATCTTCGCCTCGGCCCAGCGGGTCATTTCCCTGCGCTTGCGCCCACTGCGCGCCACCGACGAATTGTTGGTGCAGTTGGCTGAGGGCAAGGGGCCGCGGACGGCTTCCGAACTGATCCTGTATATGGCCCAGTACCTCACTCACAAGGTCCAGGACCTGGTGGGCGATCTCTCGGAAGTGGTCGATGTCGAAGAAGAAAAACTGGATGCCGACGAACGGTATACCCCCGAGCACGGCTCCATTTTGCAGATCCGTCGGCGTGCCGCCGGGCTCAAGCGTTTTCTGGCGCCGCAGCGGGATATTTTCGGACAACTGACGCGGATCAAACTGCCCTGGTTTGTCGAGGATGATGGCGATTACTGGAACGAATTGAACAACAGTCTGACGCGTTATCTGGAAGAGCTGGAATTGACCCGCGAGCGGGTGGGGCTGGTGCTGGAGGCCGAAGACCGGCGTCTGAGCGTGAAAATGAGTCGCACCATGTACCGCTTCGGGATCATCACCGGGATCTTTTTGCCGATGAGTTTTCTGACCGGTCTGCTGGGCATCAACGTCGGTGGCATTCCGTTCTCCGAGAGCCCCTATGGCTTCCTGGTTGCCTGCCTGTTGATGGTCTCGGTGGCGTTGGGGCAGTGGTGGTTGTTCCGGCGTTTGCGCTGGGTATGAAGGAGCGTCATGTGACCCGGGGAATTTTGATCGCGTCTTTCACAGATATCACGAGAGGTGCGTATGCACGATCCGTTTGAACAGTCTTTGCGTGACATGCTCCAGGCATCCCCGTCCACCCGCGACGATGATGCGTGCCTGGGTCGTGTACTGAAAACCGCCAACCGCCAGGTGGGTGCCGGTGATCTGTTCAGTCTGCTGGGCCGCTGGGTGCCGGCACTGATGATTGCCCTGAATAACGGATCGGCCCATGTCTCGCCGGTTTCCCGTCGTAAACCTACCGCAAGCACTGCTGATAAGGCTGATTGAATATGGAACTTGATCTCTGGACTCAGAGCCTCGTCACGGCAATGACTGCGTTGTGGACCAAGGTAGCGAACTTCATTCCCAATCTGTTTGGCGCCCTGGTCGTGCTGCTGCTGGGTTTTGTCGTTGCCAAGTTGCTGGACACCTTGCTGTCCAAATTGTTGGCCAAGCTGGGCCTGGATCGCTTGATGGGCGGTACCGGTTTGACCAAGTTGATGTCTCGGGCGGGTCTGCAGGTTCCGATCTCGACCCTGATCGGAAAAATCGTCTACTGGTTCGTTTTACTTATTTTTCTGGTTTCTGCTGCAGAATCCCTTGGCTTGGAGCGAGTTTCGGCTACGCTCGATATGCTTGCGTTGTATTTGCCGAAAGTATTCGGTGCCGCGTTGGTGTTGCTGGTAGGGGTATTGCTGGCGCAACTGGCCAATGGCTTGGTGCGCGGCGCTGCAGAAGGGGTCGGTCTGGACTATGCTGCGGGCCTGGGGCGAATCGCCCAGGGCCTGGTGATCATCATCAGTATTTCGGTGGCGATCAGTCAGCTCGAAGTCAAAACCGACTTGCTGAACCATGTGATCGTGATAGTTTTGATAACCGTTGGTCTGGCAGTCGCCTTGGCCATGGGATTGGGTAGCCGGGAAATCGCCGGCCAGATTCTTGCGGGAATCTATGTGCGTGAGTTGTATCAGGTTGGGCAACAAGTGCGTGTTGGTGAGGTCGAAGGCCAGATCGAAGAGATCGGCACGGTTAAAACTACATTGCTGACCGACGAGGGTGAGCTAGTATCACTCTCCAATCGGATCCTCCTGGAACAGCATGTTAGTAGCCGCTAACCCGGCAAACCCTGCTAATGTATGCCGCCGCGAAATGCCCGATACCCTTGGGCCGCGGCGGACATTGACCTGACTGTCGGCCCGACTTGTTTTGAATAAACCCCAATCGCTATCCACGCGCTACGACCCCCGCGAGCTCTCTGATGAGGAGTTGGTCGCGCGCTCGCACACCGAGCTGTTTCACGTAACGCGCGCTTACGAAGAGCTGATGCGGCGTTACCAGAGAACTTTATTTAACGTCTGTGCACGATATCTTGGGAACGATCGCGACGCGGACGATGTCTGTCAGGAAGTGATGTTGAAGGTGCTGTACGGTCTGAAGAACTTCGAAGGTAAATCCAAGTTCAAGACATGGCTATATAGCATCACGTACAACGAATGCATCACACAGTATCGAAAGGAACGGCGTAAGCGTCGCTTGATGGACGCTTTGAGTCTGGACCCCCTCGAGGAAGCGTCGGAAGAAAAGACGCCGAAACCTGAGGAGAAGGGTGGACTTGATCGCTGGTTGGTGCATGTGAACCCGATTGACCGGGAAATTCTGGTGCTACGATTTGTCGCAGAGCTGGAATTTCAGGAGATCGCAGACATCATGCATATGGGCTTGAGTGCAACAAAAATGCGGTACAAACGCGCTCTAGATAAATTGCGTGAGAAATTTGCAGGCATTGCTGAAACTTAGTTCGGCGCAAATATCTCTTACGTGTAGGCAAGTTCTGATAGACTTGCCGCCGAGTTGTCCCCCGGTTTGCGGGACTGCTTTACAATCACCAGATGGGGATTTAACGGATGAAACTGAAAAACACCTTGGGCTTGGCCATTGGTTCTCTTATTGCCGCTACTTCTTTCGGCGTTCTGGCACAAGGCCAAGGCGCAGTTGAAGGCGAGCTGTTCTACAAGAAGCAGTACAACGATAGCGTCAAGCACATCGAAGACGGCTTCAACCCAGGCGCTCGTATCGGTTACTTCCTGACCGACGACGTTTCGATCGATCTGAACTACGATCAGACTCACCACACCCGTTCGAACGACGGTACTGGCAACCAGAAGATCAAAGGTGACACCGGCTCCCTGCTGGGTACCTACCACTTCGGTCAGGCTGGCGTAGATTCCCTGCGTCCGTACGTTTCCGGTGGTTTCGGTCACCAGAGCCGCACCAGCGTCAAAGCTGACGGTCACAGCGGTCGCGATCAGTCGACTCTGGCTATCGTTGGTACCGGCGTTAAGTACTACTTCACCGACAACCTGTTCGCTCGTGCCGGCGTTGAAGCTGACTACGCAATGGACAACGGTAAGTGGGACTACTCCGCCCTGGTTGGTCTGGGTGTGAACTTCGGCGGCAACGCCGGCGCAGTAGCTCCAGCTCCAGTTCCGGCACCGGCTCCAGAGCCAGAGCCAGAAGCTCCAGTTGCTGAAGTGGTACGCGTTGAGCTGGACGTCAAGTTTGACTTCGACAAATCTGTTGTTAAGCCAAACAGCTACGCTGACGTGCAGAACCTGGCTGACTTCATGAAGCAGTACCCACAGACCACCACCGTGGTTGAAGGTCACACTGACTCCGTAGGTCCAGACGCTTACAACCAGAAGCTGTCCCAGCGTCGTGCTGACGCTGTTAAGCAAGTTCTGGTCAAAGACGGCATCGACGCTGGCCGCGTTAGCTCCGTTGGTTACGGCGAATCCCGCCCAGTTGCTGACAACGCAACTGACGCTGGCCGTGCTGTTAACCGTCGCGTAGAAGCGCAGGTTGAAGCTCAAGCTAAGTAATTAGCTCGCAGCTCGCGAAAAGCCCGGCTTAGGCCGGGCTTTTCTTTGCCTGCGATTTACTGCCTGGGGTTACAACGCTGCGCTGGACGGCCATGGCAACTGTGTCACGGACGCCGGCAGGCTCTGATCCAGGGCTGCAGAGGCGGCCACGGCACCTATCACCAGGATCGCTGGGCTTTTTAACTGGAAGCTGTAGGCATCTTCTTGCATGGCTGTAAGGTTGCTCCGGCATTCGCGTTGGTTCGGCATTGAAGCGTTTTCAATCATTGCCACTGGCGTATCCACTGCCATCCCGCCGTCCAGCAACTGCTGGCGAATTTCCCCGAGTTTTGCCACACCCATGTAGATCACCAGGGTGGTCCCGCCCTGGGCCAGGGCGCGCCAATTGAGCTCGCTGTCGTCCTGGGTATGGGCTGTCACCAGGGTCACCCCCCGCGCAACGCCGCGCAGGGTCAAGGAAATATCGCACTGTGTGGCCCCCGCCAGGCCGGCGGTGATGCCATTGACCAGTTCGACCTCGATCTGCCGTTCGCGCAACCACTGTGCTTCTTCACCACCCCGGCCAAATATGCACGGGTCGCCCCCCTTGAGCCGCACCACGCACTTGCCCTGGCGGGCATAACGCAGCATCAACCGATGGATAAATGCTTGTGGGGTCGAGCGGCAGCCACCGCGTTTGCCCACGGCAATGACCCGCGCCTGGGGGCAATGTTGCAGCACAGCTGGGTTGACCAGGTCGTCGATCAACACCACTTGTGCTTCGCTCAATGCTCGTACCGCCTTGAGGGTCAGCAATTCAGGGTCACCCGGGCCTGCACCCACCAACCAGACTTTTGCGCTCATGTTGCATTCCTCACGAGGTGATTGCGGCTGGCCGCACTTGGGCGGCCAGCAGACGCTTGATTTCCGGGACACAGGAGCCGCATTGCGTGCCGCAACCCAGTTGTTGTTTCAGGCCTTGCAGGTCCAGGCCACTGCGAATGCCCGCGCACACTGCGCTGTGGCTGACGTTCTTGCAGTTGCACAGGGTTTTCTGCGCGCCAGAGTCGGCACCGGCAGCGCCCGGCGGAGCGCTCAGGGGGGCCAGCAGCCAGGGCCGCAGTTGCGCATCGACGCGACCTTCCAGCCACAGGTTCTGCAACCAGTGCCGGGCCAGCGTTTCCCCGGCCAGGCGGATCGCGGTGATGCGCCCCTGTTCGATACGCACGCGCTTGCCAATGGCGCGACGCGGATCGTCGTAGGCCAATACCGGGCCCTGGTCCAAACCAAGGTGCAGGTCGATCTCCTGCAGCCGTTGCGGGGTCGGCGCCTGGGCGCAGGCGGCGCGTATCAGCAGTGCCGGCCGCTCACGCCCGGCAAGGCTGAGGCTGACGTAGGCAAAGTCCTCGCATAGCGGACGCAGCGCCTCGAAGTGCTGTTGAACATTGCCCTCGACCAGGGCGAAGAACTGCCACGGCAACTCAACGGCTTCAATCCGTACGCCGCTGTGTTTCAGCTCGGGCTGTTTGGACAGCGGGTCGAACGCCGGCTGGGTCAGCACGTTCACGCCGCCCTTGAGGAAGCGGTCGCCCCAGTGCATGGGTAGAAAGGCCTGCCCCGGGCGGACCGAGTCATCACTGGCGAGCTCGACGATCACGCTGCCGCGGCGACTCTTGAGGTTGACCAGGTCGCCGGCATTCAAGTGTTGGCGCTGCAGTTCATCCGGGTGCAGGCTCAGGAGCGCTTCGCTGACATGGCCAAACAGCTGCGCCGCGGTGCCGGTGCGGCTCATGCCGTGCCATTGATCGCGCAGGCGTCCGGTGATCAGGGTCAGGGGAAAGTGCGCGTCGCGTTGTTCCTTGGCCGCGCAAAACGGCTCGGCGATAAACTGCGCCCGCCCGCTAGCCGTGGGAAATATCCCGTTCACGTACAGGCGCGGCGTACCGCGGGTGGCGCCTTGTGGGAAGGGCCATTGCTGCGGACCCAGGCGGTCGAGCAAGGCGTGGCTGATGCCCGACAGGTCCAGGTCGCGTCCGCAGGTCAGCTGTTTGAATTCATCGAACAGTTGCCCAGGGTGATTGAAGGCAAACAGGCTGGCCTGACCCGGACGCAGGTATTTCTCCAGGCGTTGGGCGAAATCCACGGTGATGGCCCAGTCCGGGCGTGCTTCGCCGGGTGGGGCAATGGCCCGGCGAACGTGGGAAATCCGCCGCTCGGAGTTGGTCACCGTGCCTTCCTTTTCCCCCCAACTGGCGGCTGGCAGCAGCAAGTCGGCGAAGGGCGCGGTTTCGGTGGTGCTAAAGGCTTCCTGCAACACTACGAACGGGCACGCCTGCAAGGCCGCGCGCACGTTCTGTTGGTCGGGCAGGGACTGCGCCGGGTTGGTGCAGGCGATCCATAGCGCTTTGATTGTGCCGTTGTTGACCTGCTCGAACAGTTCGATGGCGCTCAGCCCGGGGGTTTCCGGCAGCGTGGGCACGCCCCAATAGGCGGCTACCTCGGCGCGATGCCCGGCATTGCTGGCCTCGCGGTGGCCTGGCAACAGATTGGCCAGGCTGCCGGTTTCTCGCCCGCCCATGGCATTCGGCTGACCGGTAAGGGAGAAGGGGCCTGCGCCTGGGCGGCCGATTTGTCCGGTGGCCAGGTGCAGGTTGATCAGTGCGCTGTTCTTCGCGCTGCCGGCAGTGGACTGGTTCAAGCCCATGCACCACAGCGACAGAAAGCTCGGCGAGGTGCCGACCCATTGCGCGCACTGCTGCAACTGCGCGACGCTGATGCCGCACAGTTGCGCCACCATGGGGGGCGTGTAGTCGCGCACCAGGTTCTTCAGTTCGGCCAGGCCTTCGGTGTGGGCCTGGATAAAGTCGCGGTCGATCCAGTCTTCCCACAGCAGCAGGTGCAAGATTCCGTGGAACAGCGCGACATCGGTGCCCGGCAGAATCGCCAGGTGCAGGTCGGCCAGGTCGCAGGTGTCGGTGCGTCGAGGGTCGATGACAATCACCTTCATCTGTGGCCGACGGGCCCTGGCTTGCTCAAGGCGGCGAAACAGTACCGGATGGGCGTAGGCCATGTTACTGCCGACGATCATCACGCAATCACTCAGTTCCAGGTCTTCGTAGCTGCAGGGCGGTGCATCGGCGCCCAGGCTGCGCTTGTAGCCCACCACCGCCGACGACATGCACAGCCGCGAATTGCTGTCGATGTTGTTGGTGCCCACCAACGCCCGCGCCAGCTTGTTGAAGGCGTAGTAGTCCTCGGTCAGCAGTTGCCCGGAGATGTAGAACGCCACGCTGTCCGGGCCGTGCTCGGCGATGGTTTGGGCAAACACGCTGGCGGCGTGGTCCAGGGCGCTGTCCCAGGTGGTGCGGGCGCGGGCCAGGCCCTTGCCCAGCCGTAACTGCGGGTACAGCGCGCGGGCCGCCAGGTCACCGGTCAGGTGCAGGGTCGAGCCCTTGCTGCACAGTTTGCCGTAGTTGGCCGGGTGCGTCGGGTCGCCGCTGACGCCGAGGATCTGCTCGCCGTCATGCTCGATCAGGACGCCGCAGCCCACCCCGCAATAGCAGCAGGTCGAGGCAGTCGTCTGGCGCTTCATCATGACGCTTCCTGCAGTGTCAGGTCCTGGTCACCGGCAGCGGTCAACGCTGGTTCGCCAAACATCAGGTGATCGCGGATCGCGGCAATGCCCTGCTGTTCGCGGATCTGCTGGAAATACCAGCCGCCATCGACGGTATCGCCGTACAGGCAGGCACCGACCAGCACGTCATCCTTGATCACCAGTTTTTTGTAGATCCCGTCGATCGGGTCGCGCAGGGTGATGGTCTCGGTGCCTTCGCCGCCCATGAAGTCGCCAGCGGAGAACAGGTCGATGCCGGTGACTTTCAGCTTGGTCGAGGTCACCGAGCCTTTGTAGGTGGCAAAGCCCAGCTGTGCCAGGTGGTTGGCGCAGACCTTGGCCTGCTCGAACAACGGCGCCACCAGGCCATAGGCAATGCCGCGATGGCTGGCGCATTCGCCGATGGCGTAGATGCGCGGGTCATAGGTCTGCAGGGTGTCGTTGACCAGGATGCCGCGGTTGCAGGGCAGGCCGGCTTGCTCTGCGAGCTCGCTGGCCGGGCGGATCCCGGCGGCCATCACCACCAGGTCGGCAGGGATGATGTCGCCGTTCTTGAACTGCACTGAGCCGACCCGACCGTTGCCGGCGTCGAGCAGGGCCTGGGTCTGTTCGCCCAGGCGAAAGTGCAGGCCACGCTGTTCCAGGGCGGCTTGCAGCAACTGGCCGCTGGTTTTGTCCAATTGCCGTTCCAGCAGCCACTCGCCGATGTGCACGACGGTCACGCGCATGCCGCGAAGCATCAGGCCGTTGGCCGCTTCCAGGCCCAGCAGGCCGCCGCCGATGACCACGGCGTGACGGTGGGTCCGGGCGGTGTCGATCATGGTCTGAGTGTCGGCGATGTCACGGTAGCCAATCACCCCCTGCAGGGTGTTGCCCGGGATCGGCAGCATGAAGGGCGTCGAGCCGGTGGCGATCAACAGGCGGTCGTATTCGGCGCTGCTGCCGTCGGCAGCGATCACCCGGCGCTTGATCCGGTCGATCTCCACCACTTTGCGGTTGAGCAGCAAGGTGATGTTGTGGTCCTGGTACCAGGTGAGGTCGTTGAGCTCGATATCTTCGAAGGTCTGTTCACCTGCGAGCACCGGGGAGAGCAGGATGCGGTTGTAGTTGGTGTGGGGTTCGGCGCCGAAAACCGTGATGTCATACAGGTCGCTGCTCAGCTTGAGCAGTTCTTCGAGCGTGCGGATCCCGGCCATCCCGTTGCCGATCATCACCAGTTTCAATTTTTTCATCGGGTTCTCCGCAAGCTCAGGCCAGCGTCATCGGGTCGATAGGACTGGCTCGGTGTATTTCGCGCAAACAAAAAAAGGCGTCCCGCTAGTGGCCTAGCGAGGACGCCTTTGTCCTGGTCCCGTTCTCTCGGGCAGCGCACCCTTCGTCGTTGAAGGCTGGGCTTTATGTGTGGTGAAAGGGCTAATGCAGTGGTTGTGCCAAGTGGCGTAGGCCGCCGCTTTATCGGGCCCATCGCGGTGTTCGGGCGCTGCCGGCGGGGTTTTCTGCACCGATTGAAGGCGCGGCGCACAGCAATGGCGCGACGCTCCTGGGTTTGCGCGGCCCAGGGTTAGTGGCGAACAAGGGAAAACAGCAGCACCAGGTTGATCATCAGCAACACCAACGCCAGGGTCCGCCAGACTTTCACCGGCTCACGCTCCAGCAGCGGTCTGGGTCGCACGCTCAAGCTGCCGCGCTCGCCGTGTTCGAGAATCAGCAGCCATTGCTCGGCGGTTTCATAGCGCTGGGCCGGGTCGGCATCTACCCCGCGCTCCAGGCTCTGTCCCAGCCAGTCCGGCAGGTCCGGGCGGTAGCGCTGGGCATTCACTGGCTGGCCGAAGCGCGGACGCTGGAAGGCTTCGATTTCGCCGTAGGGAAAATGCCCGGTGGCCAGGTAATACAAGGTCACGCCGACGGCATACAGGTCTTGTTGCGCAGACGGCGCCTCACCGTTGAAGGCTTCCGGGGCGATGTAGCTCGGGGTGCCGGGCAGCGCGTTGGCCTGGTCTTCGGACAAGCCCGGGCAGTACGCCAGGCCAAAATCCAGCAGGCGCAACTCACCGTCTTCACTGAGCAGCAGGTTTTCCGGCTTGATGTCGCGGTGCAGAATCTGCCGCCGATGCAACAGGCCCACCGCGCGCAACAGGCGCTCGGCCAGTGCCTGCCATTGCGCCAGCGGCAGGGGACCGGTCTGGGCGAAGGCCTGGGCAAGGGTCTGTCCCGGGTATTCGCGCATCAGGTAATACAGGTGCTGACGCTGGGTAGCCGGATGGACCTCGGGAAAACTGCGTCCGGCGACGCGCTTGAGAAACCACTCCTCCGACAGCAGGGCCTGGGCGGCCTGGCTGTCGTCGCTCAACTGCGCCGGCAAGGTTTTCAGCAGCCATGGTTGCTGCTGGTTGTCGTGGACCCGATAGATCAGTGACTGTTGGCTTTGCCCCAGCAGTTTCTCGACCTGCCAGCCTTCGAAGCGCTGGCCGGGCTTGAGGGGAGGCGGCAAGGGCCATTGCTGCAAGTGGATCAGCGCGTCGCCGATGCTCGCTTCGCCGAGGGCGTCGATCCGCACCAACAGCGCGCTGGCATTGTCCTGGCTGCCGGCCAGGTGCGCGGCATTGACCAGGGTCTGTGCCGCGCTGTGCAGGTCCGGTTGATCGCGCAGAATCGCGGCAATCGTGGTGTCGCCCAAGGTTGCCCAGACGCCATCGCTAAGCAGCACGAAGCACTCGCCGGCGCGCAACTCGCCATCGAGAAAATCCAGCACCAGGTGTTGGTCCAGGCCCAGGGCGCGTTTGAGCACATGCTGCATGCCCGGTTGCTCCCAGACGTGGTCCTCGCTGATGCGTTGCAATTGCTCGGCGTGCCAGCGATACACCCGGCAATCGCCGACGTGGGCCAGGGTGAAGCGTTGTCCGCGCAGCACCAGCGCACTGACGGTGGTGAGCAGCGGCAAGCCGCCACCGTTGGCCTGCAGCCAGCGGTTTTGCGCCAGTAGCAGGCGGTCCAGGGACTGCGCCACGCCCCAGGTCTGCGGGGTGGCGTAGTAGTCCAGCGCCAGCGCCTGCAAGGTGGTACGTGCCGCCAGCCCGCCATCGGCGCATTGGCTGACGCCATCGGCGATGGCGAACAGACACCCCTTGCTCGCGGCCAGCTCCGCGGCGGGAGTAACCAGGCGCAGGGCATCCTGGTTTTCCTCGCGCGGGCCGATGGCGCTGGCTTCGGCAAAGCTCAATTGCAGACTCATCGACGCCTCAGACCCGCGCGGCGGTCACGGCAGCCGAGCCCCAGGTGGTTCTCCAGCGGCGCTTGACCCCGTGCAGGCCGAACCACGCCAGGACGCCCAGGCTGGCGAACAGCCACAAGGCCAGTTGATAACTGCCGGTGCTCTGCTTGATCGCCCCCATGCCGGCGGCGAGGGCAAACCCGCCGATCCCGCCCGCCATGCCGATCAACCCGGTCATCACGCCGATTTCCCGGCGAAAACGCTGGGGCACCAACTGGAACACCGCGCCATTGCCGGCGCCAAGGCCAAGCATGGTGCAGACGAACAGCGCCAGTGCCGCGTAGGAGTTGGGCAGGTTGAAGCCGACGGCGGCAATGCACACGATCGCGACGCCGTACATCAGCAGCAGGGTGCGGATCCCGCCGAAGCGATCGGCCAGGGCGCCACCCAGTGGGCGCATCAGGCTGCCGCCAAACACGCAGGCGGCGGTGTAGTAGCCGGCAGTCACCGGGCTCAGGCCGTACTGGTCGTTGAAGTAGCCGGGCAGGGCACTGGCCAGGCCGATGAAACCGCCAAAGGTCACGCAGTAGAAGAACATGAACCACCAGCTGTCGCGATCACCGAGGGCCTTGAAGTAGTCGCTCATGGATTTGGCCTTGGGCCGTTGCGGCGCGTTTTTCGCCAGCCAGGCGAAGACGATCAAGGTCAGGATCAGCGGGATCAGGGCGAAACCGAATACGTTGCTCCAGCCAAACGCGGCTGCCAGCACCGGCGCGATCAGCGCGGCGAGCACGGTGCCCGAGTTGCCCGCACCGGCAATGCCCATGGCCTTGCCCTGGTGCTGCGGCGGGTACCACTGCGAGGCCAGGGGCAGGGCGACGGCAAACGAAGCCCCGGCCATGCCCAGGAACACCCCCAGCAGCAGGGCTTGCTCGTAGCTGTGGATGCCCAGCTTCCAGGCGCCGAACAGCGCGCAGATGACGATGACCTGGCCGATCAGGCCGGCGGTCTTGGGCGACAGGCGGTCAGCGAGCAAGCCCATGACAAAACGCAGCAAGGCCCCGGCGAGGATCGGCGTGGCCACCACCAGCCCGCGCTGTTGGGTGGTCAGGTGCAGGTCGGCGGCAATTTGCACCGCCAGGGGGCCCAACAGGTACCAGACCATGAAGCTCAGGTCGAAATACAGGAATGCCGAGAACAGGGTCGGGGTATGACCGGATTTCCAGAAGCTTGAATTCATCGCGCACCTCAGCGGTTAAGAGTCTCGAAGGAAGTCGTGAGCTTGGCGGTGGCGCGCCGCGACGGCCGCACCACCGGCCCCGGGCTGTGGGGCCAAAACGAAAAAACGCCGCAACCCGCTGCGCTTGCGCGAAAGGGGTGTGCGACGTCGTTGTCGTAGGTGGGGCAACCGCCGTTGGTTACCTGTACCGATTACTTAGCGATATCTGTGCCAACATGTTTGAGCGAGGTAAACCACTGTAGGAGCGAGCTTGCTCGCGATGGACGTCAACGATGACGCGCCAAGCCTGATTCAGCGCGCGTTCATTCCAGCAGTTCACTCATGGCAATGATCTGCTCGGCCACCTGGATCAGCTTCTGCTGGCGGCTCATAGCCTGGCGGCGCATCAGGGTGTAGGCCTGTTCTTCGTTGCAGGCCTTCATTTTCATCAGTAGACCCTTGGCCAATTCGATGCGCTTGCGCTCGGCCAGTTGCTGGTCACGGGCAAACAGTTGGGCGCGCAGGGCCTGGTCGCTTTCAAAGCGCGCCATGGCCACATCCAGGATCGGCTGCAGGCGGGCGGCATGGATGCCTTCGACGATGTAGGCACTGACGCCGGACTTGATCGCCTGGCGCATCACGCCGGGGTCATGTTCGTCGGTGAACATCACAATGGGCCGTGGTTGGTCGCGGCTGACCAGCACCACTTGTTCCAGCACATCGCGGCTGGGTGACTCGGTATCGATCAGGATCACGTCCGGGCGCACCGTTTCGACGCGCGCGGGCAGGTCGATGGTCAGGCCGGATTCGTCGATCACCTCAAACCCGGCTTCAGTCAGGGCGGACTTCAGGCGTCCGAATTTTTTTGCGGTGTCGTTGATCAGCAGGATTCGCAACATGCTCATGCTCTCCTGTCAGGGCTGGGCGCGCAGAGTGGGGGTGTCGGTCATGGCGTGCAGGCTGAAACCGCGGGCATAGGCCGCCGGGTCCACACCGTCCCAGATCTTGCCGTCGATCAGTTGGCTGCTGCGCATCTCATGGCTGTCCGCGGTTATGCCCAGGGCCCCGGCCGCGTCGCGGTACAGGCCCAGTTGCTGGACCTGGCGTGCCACGCCCAGGTAATCCGGATCGTCGCGCAGCAAGCCCCAGCGGCGGAACTGGGTCATGAACCACATGCCGTCGCTCAAGTAGGGCATGTTCACCTCGCCATGGCCGTGAAAACGCAACGGGTGCGGGTCCTGCCAGCGATTGCCGAGCCCGTCGGCGTAATCGCCCAGCAAGCGCGGTGCAATGTTGTCCACCGGGGTGTCGAGGTAGTCGGCGGCGCTGAGCAACTGTGCGGTGCTGCGGCGGTTTTCCGGGCTTTGTTCGATGAACCGGCTGGCTTCCAGGATCGCCATCACCAGCGCCCGGGCAGTATTGGGGTATTGCTCGACGAAGGCGCGCGTGCAGCCGAGGACTTTTTCCGGGTGGTCAGGCCAGATGGCCTGGCTCGTCGCCAGGGTAAAGCCGAGGTTCTGTTGCACCGCACTGGCGCTCCAGGGTTCGCCCACGCAAAACCCGTCGATCCGCCCGGCCTGCAGGTGCGCGACCATTTGCGGCGGTGGCACCACCACGCTGGTGACATCCTGCAGTGGATGAATACCCTGGCTGGCCAGCCAGTAATACAACCACATGGCGTGGGTGCCGGTGGGGAAGGTCTGGGCGAAGGTGAGTTTTGGGCGAGTTTGGTGCACGTGCCGATCCAGCGCCTCAGGACTGGTCACGCCCAGGCTTTGCAGGCCGTGGGAAAGGTTGATGCTCTGCCCGTTCTGATTCAGGCCCATGAGCACGGCCATGTCGGTGGCGGCCACGCCGCCGATGCCCAGGTGTACCGCGTACACCAGGCCATAGAGGCTATGAGCGGCGTCCAGCTCTCCGCTGACCAGCTTGTCCCGCAGGTTGGCCCAGGACGATTGGCGCTTGAGGTTCAAGGTCAGGCCATAAGGCTGGGCGAAGCCCTGGGTGGCGGCTACGACCACCGAGGCGCAATCGCTCAGGGCCATGAAGCCCAGGTTGATCGAGGTCTTTTCCGGCGCGTCGCTGCCGTTGACCCAGGCCAGCGGGCCGACTGATGGTTCGTTCATGGAGAGTGCACCTTGCAAAAAAAAGCGTCGCCCCGGGCCCCTGTGCAAGCCAAGTCGGATGACGACGCCATGGTCTTTCGACTCATCCCGGCGCTGGCATGAGTACGGATAGGGTTCATGGTGCAAGGCATATGCCATTGCCGAGGGATTTGTACATGTACCTCGCCTGCGACCCCGATGCCCGGCTATAATCGCCGCCTTATTTCGCCGCCGACCGAGTCAAGCCCGCCCATGTATACCCTGGCCCGCCAACTGCTGTTCAAACTCTCCCCGGAAACCTCCCACGATCTGTCCCTGGACTTGATCGGCGCGGGCGGACGCCTGGGCCTGAACGGCTTGCTGTGCAAGGCGCCGGCCCATGTGCCGGTGAATGTCATGGGCCTGGACTTCCCCAACCCGGTCGGCCTGGCTGCAGGCCTGGACAAGAACGGCGCGGCCATCGACGGCTTTGCCCAACTCGGTTTTGGTTTTGTCGAAATCGGCACCATCACCCCGCGCCCGCAACCGGGAAATCCCAAACCACGGATTTTCCGCTTGCCGCAAGCCGAGGCGATCATCAATCGCATGGGGTTCAACAACCTCGGCGTCGATCATTTGCTGGCCCGGGTCGCGGCGGCCAAGTACAAGGGCGTGCTGGGGATCAACATCGGCAAGAACTTCGATACCCCGGTCGAGCGTGCGGTCGACGATTACCTGATCTGCCTGGACAAGGTCTACGCCCACGCCAGTTATGTCACGGTCAACGTCAGCTCCCCCAATACCCCGGGGCTGCGCAGCCTGCAGTTCGGTGATTCGCTCAAGCAACTGCTGGCCGACCTGGCCACGCGCCGCGCCGAGTTGGCCCTGCGACACGGCAAGCATGTACCCCTGGCGATCAAGATCGCCCCGGACATGACGGACGAAGAAACCGCGCAGGTGGCGCAGGCGCTGATCGAAACCGGCATGGACGCGGTCATCGCCACCAACACCACCCTGAGCCGCGTGGGCGTCGAAGGCATGGAACACGGTGACGAGATGGGCGGCCTGTCGGGCGCTCCGGTGCGCGAGAAGAGCACTCACACGGTCAAGGTGTTGGCGGCGGAACTGGCTGGGCGCTTGCCGATCATCGCGGCGGGCGGGATTACCGAAGGACGGCACGCGGCTGAGAAAATCGCCGCGGGTGCCAGCCTGGTGCAGATCTACTCGGGCTTCATCTACAAGGGCCCGGCGCTGATCCGTGAATCGGTCGACGCCATCGCTGCTTTGCGCTAATACCGCGCCGAACGCAGGCTGCGCCAGCTGCTACAGACAGCAATAAAAAAGGGCCCCTCAAGGGAGCCCCTGGGCCGAAGCCCGCCGTCCGGAGAGGACGTGCATGGTTAAGTCGTTACGTAATCAAGTTGTCGTGTCGGAGTGTGTGCCCTGTTTAGCCGACGGCGTGAAGTTCGTTGAGTCTATGGATTCCCGCAGTGCCGGTCATACCGTCCCAGTTGTCGCCGCGTCCTTCTCGCCAGCCGTTAATCCAGGCTTGGCGTACCGACGGTAGAGTAAATGGGCAAAGCTCACGGGATTTGCCACCAACGCCATATTGATATCCGCGCAAAAATGCTCTTTCCAACGGATCACGCTTAAGTCTTCTCATAGGGTGTTTCCCTCACTTGTTGACTGTATGTGTCGCGTCGACCTCTATCGAGGTCAGGCAGAAAACGCTCTGCCAATGGCGGCTCGCTGCCGGCGTGGCGAGCCAAGGTGTTGACGTCATTGCGGCGTCAACCTGTGTTGAGTTCTAACCAATGCGTCACATCGAGGGAATGATCGTTTTGTCATAAGGACGTAACGATAAAGATGTTAAGGCCATAAGAAACATCGAGGGTTTTGCCGGGTGGTTGGCCAAACCCCGCTATGATCAGGCTCTCAAAGAATGATGAGGCTAATGCTTCCAGCCTCATGTCCAACCGATGCACTCAGTTACTATTCGACGAAGGGTCGAGTTATGACATTTTGTTGCATCGAATTTTTTATCTGCCCGGGCATCTAAGCTCATTCCAGCCGGTTGGCTGGAATAGCCGCCAGGGTGGGACGGCACACCTTCGTGCCACGCGAGCGCTCTTTTAGAAAAGCGCTTGATTGAAAACCGAGCGGTCAATGCGTTGCCCGTTCACTTATTGCTAAAGGCCCTGGAATTCCCATGTCGGATCGTTACGAACTCTTCCTCACTTGCCCAAAAGGCCTTGAAGGCCTGCTCATCGAGGAAGCCGTCGGGCTTGGCCTTGAGGAAGCGCGCGAGCACACCTCGGCTGTGCGCGGCATGGCCACCATGGAAACCGCTTATCGCCTGTGCCTGTGGTCGCGCCTGGCAAACCGCGTGCTGTTTGTCCTCAAGCGCTTCGCGATGAAGGACGCCGAAGACCTCTACCACGGCGTGCTGGATATCGAGTGGCAAGACCACATGCTGGCGGATGGCACCCTGGCGGTGGAATTCAGCGGCCACGGTTCAGGCATCGACAACACCCACTTCGGCGCCCTGAAGGTCAAGGATGCGATTGTCGACAAACTGCGCACGCCAACGGGCGAACGTCCGTCGATCGACAAGCTCAACCCGGACCTGCGCATTCACCTGCGCCTGGACCGTGGCGAAGCGATCCTGTCCCTGGACCTGTCCGGGCACAGCCTGCACCAGCGCGGCTATCGCCTGCAGCAAGGTGCGGCCCCGCTGAAGGAAAACCTCGCGGCGGCGATCCTGATCCGTTCCGGCTGGCCACGCATTGCAGCCGAGGGCGGCGCCCTCGCTGACCCGATGTGCGGTGTCGGTACCTTCCTGGTCGAGGCGGCGATGATTGCCGCTGACATGGCACCCAACCTGCGTCGTGAGCAATGGGGCTTCACTGCCTGGCTCGGCCACGTGCCGGCGCTGTGGAAAAAACTCCATGAAGAAGCCAGCGCACGTGCCGCTGCCGGCCTGGCCAAGCCGCCGCTGTGGATCCGCGGTTACGAAGCCGATCCACGCCTGATCCAGCCAGGTCGCAACAACGTCGAGCGTGCGGGCCTGAGCGAGTGGATCAAGATCTACCAGGGCGAAGTGGCCACCTTCGAGCCGCGCCCGGACCAGAACCAGAAAGGCCTGGTGATCTGCAACCCTCCGTACGGCGAGCGCCTGGGCGACGAGGCGAGCCTGCTCTACCTCTACCAGAACCTCGGCGAGCGCCTGCGCCAGGCCTGCTTGAACTGGGAGGCGGCGGTGTTCACCGGCGCGCCGGACCTGGGCAAGCGCATGGGCATTCGCAGCCACAAGCAATATGCCTTCTGGAACGGTGCTTTGCCGTGCAAGCTGCTGCTGATCAAAGTGCTGCCCGACCAGTTCGTCACCGGCGAGCGCCGGACACCCGAGCAGCGCCAGGCCGAGCGGGAACAGGCGATCTACGATCAGGCACCGGTCGAGCCGCAAGAGCGCCAGTACAACAAGAATGGCAATCCGATCAAACCCGCCCCGGCCCCGGCACCCGTGGTCGAGCAGGCCCGCCTGAGCGAGGGTGGGCAGATGTTTGCCAACCGTCTGCAGAAGAACCTCAAGGCCCTGGGCAAGTGGGTCAAGCGCGAAGGGATCGACTGCTACCGCGTGTACGATGCCGACATGCCTGAGTACTCGATGGCCATCGACCTGTACCACGACTGGGTGCATGTGCAGGAATACGCTGCACCGAAGTCGATCGACCCGGAAAAAGCCTCGGCGCGGATGTTCGATGCCCTGGCTGCCATTCCCCAGGCCTTGAACATCGACAAGAGCCGTGTGGTGGTCAAGCGTCGCGAGCGCCAGAGCGGTACCAAGCAGTACGAGCGCCAGAGTGCCCAGGGCAAATTTGTCGAAGTCAATGAAGGCGGGGTCAAACTGCTGGTCAACCTGACCGACTACCTCGACACCGGGCTGTTTCTCGATCACCGTCCAATGCGCATGCGCATCCAGAAAGAGGCGGCCGGCAAACGTTTCCTCAACCTGTACTGCTACACCGCGACCGCCAGCGTGCATGCGGCCAAGGGTGGCGCGCGCAGCACCACCAGCGTCGACCTGTCCAAGACCTACCTGGACTGGGCGCGCCGCAACCTGTCGCTCAACGGTTTCTCCGACAAGAACCGCCTGGAGCAGGGCGATGTCATGGCCTGGCTGGAAGCCAACCGTGATGAGTTCGACATGATCTTCATCGATCCGCCGACCTTCTCCAACTCCAAGCGCATGGAAGGCATCTTCGACGTCCAGCGTGACCACGTGCAGTTGCTCGACCTGGCCATGGCGCGCCTGGCGCCGGGCGGGGTGCTGTACTTCTCCAACAACTTCCGCAAGTTCCAGCTCGAAGACAACCTCACGGCGCGCTATGCCGTCGAGGAAATAACCGCGCAAACCATCGACCCGGACTTTGCCCGTAACGGCAAGATCCACCGCGCCTGGAAAATCATGGCGCGCTAAGGTTCGACGGGCCCCATAGAGCCTTGATGCGTCTCGGTTCTATGGGTGTTCGGCTGGCAAAGCTAATGGCGAATAGCTATAACTTCAGACAAGGCCCAGGTGACGCCGAAGCTCGCTGGCGTTTGAGTTTTGCTTATGCCGTTGCATGCCGCACGACCAAAAATCCTGGGCTTCATCAATGAAGATGTCTCGGCCTGGCTGGTAGCACTGCTGGCGTTGTTGGCCGGTGGCGTGCTCACGGGCCTGCTCGCCTGGACGGCCCTCAATGCCCACCAGCAACAGGTGGCGCAGCGTTTTCAGTTGCTGGCCAGTGAACGCAAGAGCCGGATCGCCGAGCGTTTCGCCGATCAGGAACAGCGCCTCGATAGCCTGCGACGTTTTTTCCTCAACTCCACTGCGGTTTCCCGCGAAGAGTTCGACGGCTACACCCATCCCTTGTTGCAACGCACCCTGGCCTATGGCTGGGCGCCGTTGATCGCCGGCGACCAACGCGTGGCCTTCGAGCGCGAGGTACGACAGCAAGGCCTCGACGATTTTTCCATTCTCGACCTCGATCCTGCAGGCGGCACGCACGTGGCCCAGTGGCGCGCCCAGTACGCTCCGCTGCTGTACAAGCAGACTTCAGGCATCCAGGGCGCACCCCTGGGCGTGGACTTGCTGGCCCAGCCCGCACGCCAGGCAACCCTGGACAAGGCCCGCGAGCTGGGGGTGATGGTGGTGTCGCAACCGCTGCAGTTGCCAGGTGTCGCCGCCGAGTTCGCCAGCGGTGTGTTGCTGGCAGCGCCCGTCATGCGCCAGGCCGCAACTGCCGATGGCAGTCCTGCGTTGCGCGGGTATGTGCTGGCGGTGCTCAGTATCGGGCAGTTGGTGGCCGACGGGTTTACCCAGCAGAACCAGGACAACCTGGTGGTGGAGATCGCGGGGCGCAACCTCGACCAGCAGCCCGAGCGGCTCTACCAGTCGGCCAACGCGCCGGCGCACCAGCCGCTGCACGAGCGTTCGCTCTTGCGCCTGGGGGATCGCATCTACGATCTGGAGGTCCGCACCAGCGCTGCCTTCGAGCAAGCCAACCGTTCGGCCATCACCAGCCTGGTGATCATGGGCGGGTTGTTGAGCCTGCTGCTCAGCGCCTTGCTCTATATCCTGGTCAGCCAGCGCCAGCGCGCCTTGTCCCTGGTGGAGCAGCGCACCCGGGAACTGGGGGACCGCGAGCAGGAATTGCGCGCAGCCCACGCGCAATTGCGCGGAGTGCTCGATGCCGCGACCGAGGTGGCGGTGATTGTCACCGACTTGCGTGGCGTGATCACCACCTTCAACGCCGGTGCCGAACACATGCTCGGTTATCCCGGCAGCGAGGTGCTGGGGCATGTCACCCTGGAAAGCCTGCATCTGCCCCGAGAACTGGAAGAGCGAGCGGCCGAGTTGAGCCTGCGCTATGGCAAGCCGGTGCCGGCGTGCCAGGCGATGCTGGTGCCGGACGCCAAGGAACTCGCACATGAGCCCCGGGAGTGGACGCTGGTGCGCCGCGATGGCAGCCATCTGCTGGTGAACATGCTCGCCACCGCAGTGCTCGATGACCTGGGGTTGTGGGTCGGGCACCTGGCGATCTGCATTGACATCACCGAGCGCAAGCGTGTGCACGAAGCCCTGGCGGCACGCGACCTGTTGCTGAAAAAACTCAGCGCCCACGTACCGGGTGGCATCTATCAATTCAAGATGGCGGCGGACGGGCGCTTCAGTGTGATCTACGCCAGCGACGGCATTCGCGATATCTACGAGCTCGATCCGCAGGCGTTGCTGGAGAACGCCGAGGTGATTTTCGAGCGTATCCATCCGCTGGATGTGAGTCGGGTTCGGGCCTCGATCCGTACTTCCTCGCAACGGCTGAGCCCCTGGCGGGAAGAGTACCGGGTGCTGCTGCCGGTGCGTGGCCTGCGCTGGGTCAGGGGCGAAGCCACGCCGGAAGAATTGCCCGGTGGTGGGGTGCTGTGGCATGGCTACATCTCGGACGTTTCCGACATGAAGCGAGTCGAGGAGGAGTTGCGGGCCCTGTCGGTGACCGATGCCCTGACCGGGATCCACAACCGGCGCTACTTCCAGGAGCGCCTGACCCTGGAAATGGCCCGGGTGTCGCGGGGCAATGGTGAATTGGCGGTGATCATGCTGGATATCGATCACTTCAAGCGAATCAACGACCGCTACGGCCATGCCGCGGGCGACCGGGTGTTGCAGGCGGTGTGCCAGCGGATTGCCCATCGTCTGCGCTGTACCGATGTGTTCTGTCGCCTGGGGGGCGAGGAGTTCATGGTGCTGTGCCCGGACACCGACGGCCAGCATGCGTATCACTTGGCGGTTGAACTCTGGCAAAGCCTGCGCACCACGCCCATCGACGGCCTGGGCACGGTGACCGGCAGTTTTGGGATTGCCAGTTGGCGCCCGGGGGAGGGCGCCGATGCCTTGCTGCTGCGCGCCGACTCAGGGGTGTATGCGGCCAAGCAGGCGGGCCGGGATCGGGTGGTCGAGGAGTTGCCGTAGTTGTCGAAGGCTGCGCACCCTGCGGCGCGCAGCCTTTACTCGTGGCCTAGAGGACCGACGCGGTGGCTGCCAGTTTTGGCTGGCGATACAGGTCCAGCAACACTTGATCGAGTACCGACGAAGCACCAAAGGGCGCCTTGTCGTTGAGGATCGCGACCACGGCCCAGGTGTTGCCATTGTTGTCGCGGCTGAAGCCGGCAATCGCCCGGACGGTGTTCAGGGTGCCCGTCTTGACGTGGGCTTCACCGCGCATCGCCGTGGTTTTCAGGCGTTTGCGCATGGTGCCGTCCATGCCGGCAATCGGCATCGAGCTGACGAATTCGGCCGAGTACGGGCTTCTCCAGGCGGCCTGCAGCATGCTTGCCATCTCACGGGCGCTGACGCGCTCGGCACGGGACAGGCCGGAACCGTTCTCCATCACCAGATGCGGCGCAGTGATGCCTTTTTTCGCCAGCCACTGACGTACGACCCGTTGGGCAGCCATGGCGTCGTCGCTGTCGGCGCCAGTGCGGAATTTCGCGCCCAGGCTGAGGAACAATTGCTGGGCCATGGTGTTGTTACTGTATTTGTTGATGTCGCGGATGATCTCCGCCAGGTCCGGGGAGAATGCCCGGGCCAGGACCTTGGCGTCCTTGGGCACCGCGCCTTGGCGATCCTTGCCCTGGATGCTGCCGCCCAGTTCCTGCCAGATCGCCCGTACGGCGCCGGCGGTGTAGGTGGCGTGGTCGAGCAGCGAAAGGTAGGTCTGCGAGCTGCAGCCGTCGCCCAGTTGGCCGGCCACGGTCACGGTGACGCTGCCGTCGGCCTGGGTTACCGGGTTGTAGCGCACGCCGCCGGCGCACTGCTTGGAGTTGACGGCCTTGACCTGGTTTTCGATGCGGATGCTGGCAATCGGCGGTTCGACCGATACCAGGACCCGGCCCGAATCATTACGGGCCACGAAGCGCAGGGCCTTGAGGTTGACCATGGCCGCGTCGGGCTTGACCAGGAACGGCTTGTTGTCGTCATTGCCGTCATCGTTGAACTGCGGCAATTGCGGTTGATTGAAGAAGCTGCGGTCCAGCACCAGGTCGCCGGTGACTTGCTGCACGCCATTGGCCCGCAGATCGCGCATCAGCAACCAGAGTTTTTCCATGTTCAGTTTCGGGTCGCCACCGCCCTTGAGGTACAGGTTGCCGCGCAGGATGCCGCCGCTGAGGGTGCCGTCGGTGTAGAACTCGGTTTTCCACTGGTGGTTGGGGCCGAGCATTTCCAGGGCCGCGTAGGTCGTCACCAGTTTCATGGTGGACGCCGGGTTGACCGAGACGTCGGCGTTGAACACGGTCGGGGTGCCCGGGCCGTTCAGGGGGATCATCACCAGCGACAGCGCACTGTCGGGCAGCTTGCTGGCCTTGAGGGCTTTTTCGACGTTGGGGGTGAGGGCGGTATTGACGGGTGCAGCAGAAACGGTAAAGGCCAGGGGGATAAGCAGGCCGGCCAGCAACAATGGACGCAAAGATCTGATCATATGAAATAAAACCCTACAGCCGAGGGGAAAAAAGATGAGGGCATGAAGATAAATTCCCTCAGTGGTCACGAAATTGTCGGCATTATGCCCAAGGTATAGCGCTTTGTGCCGCAAGCAGGTGAGCTAATCGGCTATTTTTTTTAGCGGAACCAAGGCGGGCGCCCAGAGAGTTACTTATGAGGATCGTTCCCCATGCTTAATCACGGACAGTGAGGGAGCTGAATAGGGGAGAGATTTCGGGGGGGGGGGGAGGACTCAAATCGACGATAAGGGTTCTTTTCTTGAACCAGAATCAAAAAGGGCCATCACGATGGATGGCCCTTTGAACATCAAGCTACCGGATTGATCGGCTTTTCCGGGTACCAGACGTCCAGCAACGGGCTGACGGTGACTTCAGTCAGTTCGCTGCGGCCTTTGAGCCAGGCTTCAACAGCAGCACGCTGCTCTTCGGAAACCGAGCCACGCTTCTGCAGGCAAACCAGACCGTAGTCGTCGCCGCCAACATAGCCCAGGCCGTTGGCTTCCATCGCTTCTTTCAAAAACGCGTCGAGGAATGCATCGATTGCCTCGTCAGCCAAATCTTCCTTGAAGTCCAGGTTCAGCTCGAAGCCCAATTCCTGGAACTCGTCTACACAGAGCTTTTTACGCAGACGCTGGGAGCGGTTAGTGGCCATGAAACAATCCTCTTGAGTAATAACGCCGCGCATCTTATCAGCTACGCGGCACCTCTGCCTGATTGAGTGAGGCGCTGGCCACGCGAAGCAGTTGCTCCCTCGCATTTTAGCTCCGCCATTTTCGAGGATGGCCGGTTGCTGGTGGCGCAGATGTTCATGGTCACCAGCACCAAGACCGCGTTGGCGATGGCTTTCGAGATTAGTTATGGCGCGCAACTCAATTCGGTCCTGATTCTGTGCGTGCATTCGATTTAGCTCCCGCAAGGAATGCCGGGGGGAGAATACTCGATTCTGCGGTTTGTACTGTCCGCGGACTCACCTATCAACGTTGTCGATCGAAGTATCTGCGCCGATAGCGGCATTCCCACGTACCGCGAAAAACTGTCTGGAGTCTGGGCGGGAAACGATCCAAGGGATTTAGAGATGAGTGCAGATAATAAAAATCGTTTGGGAACAATGACATCTGTCTCGGAGGTTCGTAGCGTGCTCGAGCCTTCAATCGCTGCAGCACTTACCTATCTGTTAACAAAGTGCTTAATCAGCATCCTGGTATGCATCGAAAGGCGTTAATTGCCCTGCCTGAATCGCCCCGCATTACCAGATACAGCTATTTACCGGTATTGGCTGAAAGTATAAAAGTTGCTGCCGATTAGTATGTCGCAAGCACGAGAGCATTCCAGCACCGATACAGAAGTCTGTGCCCGGACAATGAGCAGCCTGTAAGCCTCAGCCTCGTTGGCGGCTTGTCTCAGCCCTGCAGCGATGCGCATCAACTCGACAGCCGAGCATTTCACGTCGCAGGCGAGCCCTTGAAGGGTTGACGAAAGGGCGGCGCCATAAAAATAGCATCGTGCGTCATATTTTAGTCGTCATTAATATGGCGATAAACTTGCAGCGCTTAAACGGTTTATCTGCCGTAAATATATTGTCGTCATAAAGCTGACAACTAACTTTGTCTTATTATTCAATTCCCTTGCTGCCGTTGTTTTGGCGCCATTAAGTCAAAATCATTATTTGTGGTTTATTTTTAATTGCACTATTGCTTTGCGTTGTCCAAGTGCTCACCATGTGTCCGGCTTGGAGCTACGGACCAAGGGTTTCGTAGCTTTGGGAATGCTGTACTCACTGTTCTATCGTCTGTCTTGTGCTTGCTAGTGCCGTTGTTTGTTATGACGGCAAGTTGCTTTCGCGTGGGTTTTCGCAAGAGATATTGAAGTTTCTAAAGTTGATTTATATAGGGCGCTGCCAATAGCTGCCGCCCTACTGGTTACAGGTCGTGGATTCAAGTTACCTGTAAGTGGATATGGGAATGTTATAGGGACATTCCATGACCTTAAGTTGCAAGGAGCGTTCGTAGCATGCGAATCAGCATATTTGGTCTGGGTTACGTCGGCGCGGTATGTGCCGGATGCTTGTCGGCAAGAGGGCATCAGATCATCGGGGTCGATGTTCAGGCTCTCAAGATCGATATGATCAAC
The DNA here is from genome assembly GCF_044743405.1 of Pseudomonas sp. NPDC087626. Taxonomy (NCBI): domain Bacteria; kingdom Pseudomonadati; phylum Pseudomonadota; class Gammaproteobacteria; order Pseudomonadales; family Pseudomonadaceae; genus Pseudomonas; species Pseudomonas sp. NPDC087626. Next base: position 120,796 of record NZ_JBIUWJ010000009.1, on the reverse strand, counting down.
AGTGGCAAATCGCCCATTGTCGAGCCGGGTCTGGGAGAGTTGCTGCAGCAAGGGGTCGCCAGCGGCATGCTGCGTGGCACCCTGGATGTTCGCGAGGCCGTCCTCGAAACCGATATTTCCTTCCTCGCACCGCCGACGCCGAGCAAGCGCAACGGCGACCTCGATGTGTCCTACATCGAAGAGGTGTGCCGGCAGATCGGCCAGGTTCTACCGCTCAAGACCACCCGTCACACGGTAGTGGTACGCAGCACGGTGCTACCGGGCACTCTGCGCAATGTGGTGATTCCGACCCTGGAACAGTATTCCGGGCTCAAGGCCGGCGTCGACTTCGGCGTGGCGGTGAACCCCGAGTTCCTGCGCGAGAGCACCGCGATCAAGGACTACGATTTTCCAGCGATGACGGTGATCGGCGAGCTGGACAGCACCTCTGGCGACCTGCTGGAAGAGATCTACCGCGAGCTGGATGCGCCGGTCATCCGCAAGACCATCGAAGTCGCGGAGATGATCAAGTACACCTGCAACGTCTGGCACGCGGCCAAGGTCACCTTCGCCAACGAGATCGGCAACATCGCCAAGGCGGTCGGCGTCGACGGCCGCGAGGTGATGGAGGTGATCTGCCAGGATCGCAAGCTCAACCTGTCCAGTTACTACATGCGCCCGGGCTTCGCCTTCGGCGGCTCCTGCCTGCCCAAGGATGTGCGCGCGTTGAGCTACCGCGCCGGCCAGTTGGACGTCGAGTCGCCGCTGATCGAGTCGCTGATGCGCAGCAACTCCGCGCAGGTGCGCAAAGCTTTCGACATCATCGCCAGTTACGACAAGCGCAAGGTCGCGCTGCTGGGGCTGTCCTTCAAGGCCGGTACCGACGACCTGCGTGAAAGCCCGCTGGTGGAGCTGGCCGAGATGCTCATCGGCAAGGGCTTCGACCTCAGCATCTACGACAGCAACGTCGAGTATGCCCGTGTTCACGGCGCCAACCGCGACTACATCGAGTCGAAGATTCCCCATGTTTCGTCGTTGCTGCGATCCAATTTCGACGAAGTGGTCGCCAATGCCGACGTGATCGTCCTGGGCAACGGCGATGAAGCCTTCGCGCCCCTGGTAGAACGGGCTTTCGCCGACAAGAAGGTCTTCGACCTGGTGGGGTTTATGCGCCAGTCCAGCGGTGGCGGGTTAGAGGGTATCTGCTGGTAGAGCCATTGCAGTGATGCTCGTGGGGCGCCCTGACAACAGGCACGGCGCTCCTGTTGCCATATTGTTGATAAGTCATACAGGTCCGAGACATGGATGTTTTTCAGAGTCGCCTGCGCACCGCCGCAGGGTGGTTACTGCTGGTAATCACGCTCATGGGGATGGCAATGCTGCTGCCGCGCAGCACATTCGACCCGGAGTCCGTCGATTTCATTCTTCTGCTGGGTGTTATTGGCATCTGGCGTTATTCCATGGGCGCCGTGCATTTCGTGCGGGGGATGATCTTCCTCTATCTGGTGTTCCCCTGGTATCGGCGCAAAGTGCGGCAGCTTGGTGCGCAAGCGGCCCCGTCCCACGTGTTCCTGCTGGTCACCAGCTTTCGCATCGAAGCGCTAACCACCGCTCAGGTCTACCAATCGGTGATCCGCGAGGCCATCGCCTGCGGCTACCCGACCACCGTGGTGTGTTCCATCGTTGAGCGTTCGGACGAACTGTTGATCGAGAGCCTGTGGCGGCAGATGAACCCACCGCAGCGGGTCAGTCTGGACTTCGTGCGCATCGCCGGAACCGGCAAGCGCGATGGCCTGGCCCACGGCTTCCGCGCCATTTCCCGGCACCTGCCTGACGACGATTCGGTGGTGGCGGTGATCGATGGCGATACCGTACTGGAGCAGGGCGTAGTGAAGAAAACCGTGCCCTGGTTCAAGCTTTTCCCCAATGTCGGTGGCCTGACCACCAACGAGTTCTGCGAAGTGCGCGGCAGCTACATCATGAGCGAGTGGCACAAGCTGCGCTTCGCCCAGCGCCACCTCAACATGTGCTCCATGGCGCTCTCCAAGCGTGTGCTGACCATGACCGGGCGCATGTCGGTATTCCGCACCAGCGTGGTGACCAATCCCGGCTTCATCGCTGACGTCGAGACCGACCACCTGGAACACTGGCGCCTCGGCCGCTTCCGCTTCCTCACTGGCGACGACAAGTCCAGTTGGTACAGCCTGATGCGCCTGGGCTACGACACTTTCTATGTGCCGGACGCGTCCATCAACACCGTTGAGCACCCGCCGGAAAAAAGCTTCATCAAGGCCAGTCGCAAGCTGATGTTCCGCTGGTACGGCAACAACCTGCGGCAGAACTCCCGTGCCCTGGGCCTTGGCCCGAATCGTTTGGGCTGGTTCACCTGCCTGGTGCTGGCCGACCAGCGCGTATCCATGTGGACCAGCCTGCTGGGGCCCACCGTGGCGATCATCGCCAGCCTCAAGTACGGCTTCGCCTTCTTGATGGTGTACCTGCTGTGGATCGGCCTCACTCGCCTGGCGCTGACTTTGCTGCTGCTGGCCTCGGGGCACAAGGTGGGGCCGGCTTATCCGCTGATCCTCTATTACAACCAGATCATGGGCGCGCTGGTGAAGGTGTACGTCTTCTTCCGCCTCGACCGGCAGTCCTGGACCCGGCAGAACACCAAGCTTAATCGCGACCTGGCGAGCTTTTCGCGCTGGTTCAACACCTGGTCTTCGCGCGCGATGACCTTCTCCGCGGGCAGCGTCTTTCTTGCCCTGCTGATGTTCGTGGTGTGATCGGCGAAAAGGACCCAAATACCTTGAAGCCAGGTTCAACTTACTAATTTGAAAGGAGAAAAATTATGAGTGCAGTGATCAGCCCGGTGGGCAACGCCAATATGGTGCATGAGTCCGAGGCGCAGCGTCAGCATGCGCGCCTGAAGCTGCCGGCGAAGATCCGGTTCCAAGGCCAGCAGGGGGGCGTCCAGGAAGTCGAACTGATAGACCTGTCCGCTGGCGGTTTCAGCTTCGAGCAGGGCAGCCAGTCGGTGGTCGAGGGCAAACTCTATCGCGGCAAGCTGATGTTCAAAGTGGAGGGCATCGGCTTCGCCATGGATGTCGAATTCCAGGTGCGGTCCATCATTGGCGGCAAGCGCGTTGGCTGTGAATTTCACAACCTGCGTCCGCGCGAGATGTCGGCGCTGCGCTACATCATCAGCTCCTTCATCGGCGGCGAGTTGGTGAATGTCGGTGGCCTGATCAGCATTCTCCAGCGCGAGAACTTCACCAAGGCCCGTGGCGGCAAGGGCAATGAAAGGCTCAGCCTGCTCGGCCGCCTGCGCGCCATGAGTTTAACCCTGGTGATCCTGGTCGTTGGCCTGGGCGCCTTCGCCTACGTGCTGTACCAGTTCTACGACATCTACTTTGTTACTCACGCGGACTCGGCCCAAGTCAGCGTGCCCGGCACGCAGGTCGCGATGCCGCGCGAAGGGACTGTGCAAAGCCTGGTCACCGTTGGTAGCACGGTCAGCAAGGGCGCGCCGGTGGCCACCTTTACGGCGAACATGCTGGATGCCCTGAAGGGCGCCCTGCCGGAATCGGAGATGACCCCGGACAACCTGGAGCGCCTCTTCAACAAACGCTTCCAAGGCACCCTGACCAGCCCCTGTGACTGCAAAGTGGTCAGCCAACTGGTGGGTGATGGCCAGGTGGCGCCCAAGGGCACTCCGGTGTTCATGCTGGCGCCGGTGGACAGCGTCGCCACCGTCGAAGCACGCTTCCCGTACCGCGCTTTCAACAAGCTGCAACCAGGCACTCCGTTGACCTTCCTGGTGGGTGGCGAAACCACTGAACGCAGCGGCCGGATCGCCAGCATCGCCCTGCAGGACGGCGGCCTGGCTTCGGACATCCGCGTGCACATCCAGCCAGACGAGCCGCTTGCCAGCGATCTGGCCAAGCGTCCGGTGGACGTGCGCATTCGCCCGTTGAACGGCTTCTTCGCCAATAACAGCCTGAACAGCCTGGTGTTCGAAAAATGAAGAGCACCGGACTAGCATGCGGGCTGCTGAGCTCGCTCAGCCTCGGTCTGCTGGCCGGTTGCGTGGCGTTGCCCGACCTGCAGTTGGCCAAGACGGCCAAGGGCAGTGGTGACCTCGCGACCGCGGAACAGAATTACCGCGTCCTCGCCAGCGAAGGTTACGTCGAGGCCCAGATCGGTCTCGCCGACCTGCTGATACGCAGTCCTTTGATCGAGCAGCGGATGCAGGGCGAGACGCTGTACCGCCAGGCCCTCGATCGCTCTCCGGCGGCGCCAGCGCGGCTGGGTAAATGGCTGGCGAGCAAGCCGCAGGCGAGTCCTGCCGAGCGCCGGGAGGCCGAGCAGCTGTTGCGTCAGAGCCTGGCGGCCGGCGACAACAGTGCACTGCTGCCACTAGTGCAGCTGCAACTGCAGGATCCGCAAAAGCTTGCCAGCGGCGAGCTGGAACGCGAGCTGGAGCAATGGCAGGCGCAAGGCATCAGCGAAGCCCGGCTCGGCAAGGTGCTTCTGTACCGTGTGCGCGGCAACTACGAGCAGAAGCTGGACGAGATCGAAGCCATCTGTGAGGGCTGGCTGGACCAGGCCAGCGAATGCTATGTCGAACTGGCCGAGATCTTCCAGCGGCGTGGCAACAAAGACCGTCAGCAGCAGTTGCTGGCGCGGCTGGACTCGGCCTACCAGGCCGGCCTGGTGTCGCCTGAACGTGTGATGAGCGTTGCCAAGGTCCTGGCCGACAGCAGCCTGGGCGAAGCTGATCCAAAGGCTGCCCAGGTGCTCTACACGCGTATTGCGCCGGCCTACCCGGATGCCTGGTGCGGTTTGGCCGAACTGGTCCTGCGCTTCCCCGACCTGGGGGATGGGGCCGTACTCACCGGATACCTGAACAAGGGTATCGAGGCGGGTTCCAGCCGCGCGGCACTGATGCTCGGGCAGCTGTACCTCAAGGGCCAAGTCGTACCGGCCGATCCGCGGGCGGCGGAGCAGTACCTGCTACAGGCCGCGCCCGGCCACCTCAAAGCGCACCTGCTGCTGGGCCGGTTGTACCGGGATGGCGCGCTGGGCGACATCGAGCCGGAAAAGGCGCTGGAGCATCTGCTGATTGCCGCCCGTGCGGGCGACCCGAGCGCCAACATCGCGCTGGCCCAGCTGTTTGGCGAGGGCAAGGGCGTGCGGATCAACGCCGTCTACAGCTACACCTTCGCCACGCTCGCGTCGCGTCAGGGCGTGGCCCAGGGGCAGGTCCTGATGGAGCGCCTGGCGCCGAGGCTGCAAGCGCAGGACTACCAGCAGGTGGAGAGCCTGCTGGCCCGTGAAATCGAGGCTCGCGGTGGCCAACAGGTCACCGCCAGGAATCAAGCTGATCAAGCGCAGGAAGTGCTATGACTTCGAAATACCGTCCAGTCACCACGCTGGCCTGCATGGCCGGATTGCTGGCCAGCTCCGTCGTCCTTGGGGCGCAGCCGCAACCCGGCTTGTCTTATGGCGCCAATCTCAAACTCACCGCGCAGTCGATCGATGACCTCGATCTGGGTACCCGCGACGGTGGCGACTTCAATGGCGTCGGTCTCAGCGTGCGGCCCTGGGTCTACAACCGCCAGGGCGACTGGAGCGCCTTCGCGCTCGGCGAGGCGTTCCTCGCCACCGACACCATCGAGTCGGACACCAGCGAATCCGACACCTTCGACCCCAACGACGCCCGCGAGCGAGAGGACCAGTTCCTCGCCATGCACGAGTTCTGGGTCGACTATGGCGGTCTGAGCGCTTATCCGGGAGAGTCCTTGCGACTCGGTCGGCAGAAGATCCGCAGTGCCGACGGCCTGTGGTGGGACAGCAATATCGAAGCCTTGCGCTGGAATTTCGAGACAACCCTGCTCAGTGCCCACGTCGGCATTGCCGAACGTTTCAGTGACTACCGCACGGACCTGGATGAACTGGCGCCCGAGGACGAGGATCGCCTGCACCTGCTCGCCGACCTGTCCTGGCAGTGGCAGCCGGGTCACTGGGCCGGAGTGAAGCTCCATCACAGCGATGATGGCGGCAACCTGCCGGGGGTGGGTGAGTCGGTGGACCAGATGAGCAAGACCACGACCGGCGACCTCACCTGGTTGGGGGCTGAACTCAATGGCGATTTCTACAACGAGCGCAGCAACCTGCCGCTCAATTACTGGGTCGCCGCCACGTGGCTGACCGGTAATGTCGACACCTTGCGCACCAACACCGTCAACGGCCGGCGCCAGGCCAACGGCCAGGTCAGCCAGGATGTCGATGCCTGGGCGGTCGACCTTGGCCTGCGCTGGAACATCGACCAGAACTGGCGCGTCGGTACCACCTACATGCGTGCCAGCGGCGGCTCCGACGGCGACGACTCCGAGCAGTTCCAACAGACCGGGCTGGAGAGCAACCGCTCCAAATTCACCGGCACCGGCAGTGCCATCAACCGCTTCGGCGAAGCCTATCGCGGTGAGATGAACAACCTGCAGGCGGCCAGCGTGTTCAGTGGCTGGCAGTTGGCCGAGGACTACGACGCCAGCCTGGTTTACCACCGCTTCTGGCGGGTGGATGACCAGGCCGACAGCAGCAGCGGCCTGAAGGCCCAGTTGGTGCCTGGCGAGAAAGATATCGGGCAGGAAGTCGACCTGGTGGTGACGCGCTACCTGAACCGCGGGCAGATACCGGCCGGGATGGAGTGGCTGAAGGCATCCTCCGCGCTGGTCCGCTTCCGGGGCGGGCTGTTCTTTCCGGGCGATGCCTTCGGCAAAGGCACGGATTCGAGTATGCACCGCGCATTCGTTGATTTTGTCTGGCGCTACTGAATGCCGCCTGCCGAGCTGACCATGGAGTTGGACGCTATGTATTTACACACAAGAAACAGGCACCGCTGGGTCGCCGGCATGGTCCTCGCGGCTAGCCTCGCGTGGGCGCTCGTGGCACCGGCCGGGGAAGACGCCGCACCCGCTTACCAGGTCTCGAGCATTCCCGTCGAGTCGCTGCTGATCGAGCCGCCGAAGCTGCCCGATCTGTCGCCCTATACGGCCGAGGCGGCCAATGCCCGGATCGTTCGCAAGCCCGCTGGCAACGTGGTGCTCAAGCGCATGATCGGCCCGAACCAATTGGTGGAGTTCACCGGTGGCGACGAGCGTCTGCGTGAGTGGGTCAAGCGCCAGGGTGAAATGCCCCAGGCGATTTTCATCGAGGGTGGTTATGTCACGCTCAAGGATCTCGCCCGCAGCCTGCCGAAGAAGTATTTCGAGGAAACCGAGCCGGGTATCTACATCGCTCGCCTGCCGATCGTCGTCAGCCAGGGCGCGACCCTGCACGTTGGTGCCGAAACCCGCGACTTGCGCCTATCCAGCGAGCGCGGCGCGTTCCTGATCAACGACGGCAAGCTGTTCATCATGTACACCCGCCTTACCGCCTGGAGCGAGACGGAAAACCAACAGGACTGGTTCAAGAAGAAGGGCAAGTTCCGCCCCTTCCTCAACGCTTGGGGCGGTACCGAGACCTACATCGTCAACTCGGTGGTCTCGAGTCTTGGTTACACCGCGAGCAAGTCCTATGGCGTATCGATCTCCCAGTACAGCCCGGCGATGCATCCGACCATGCAGCGCGACCATCCCAGCGGCTGGCTGATTGACTCGATGTTCGACGACATGTGGTACGGCTTCTACTGCTACGAAGCCTATGACGTGGTACTCAAGGGCAATACCTACCGCAACAACCTGGTCTACGGTATCGACCCGCACGACCGCTCGCGACGCTTGATCATCGCCGAGAACACCGCCTATGGCACCCGCGAGAAGCACGGCATCATCGTCTCCCGCGAGGTGAATGACAGCTGGATCTTCAACAACCGCTCCTACGAGAACACCCTCTCCGGGATCGTGGTCGACCGCTCCAGCGTCAATAACGTGCTGGCCAACAACGAGGTTTATCGCAACGGCTCCGATGGCATCACCATCTACGAGAGCGGCGACAACCTGTTGTGGGGCAACCGGGCGTTCAACAACGCGCGGCACGGCATTCGTGTGCGCAACAGCGCCAATGTCGGGCTCTATGAAAACCTCGCAGTGGCCAACGGTCTGCTCGGCATCTACGGGCACGTCAAGGACCTCGTCGGCACTCCCCGCGACCTGATACTCGATCCCTTCGACATGAACCTCTCCATGACCGTGGTCGGCGGTCGCCTGATCGGTAACCAGTCGGGCGCCATCTCCGTCGTGTCACCGCAAAGCGTGAAGCTCTACGGTGTGGAAATGCTGATGCCGACCCAGCCCAGCGGCATCGGCATATTCGGTGCGCTTGCCAAGGAGCAGAGCCGAATCATCGACCTGCTGGTGCGACAGAAGCAGGCCGTGCTGGTCCTGCCGCTCGACAAGTTGGCGCAACTTCAAGTGAGTGACAAACAATGAAACGGAGTTCAATGGGCCGCTTAGCCCAAGGGTGGCTGGCGTGCGCCTCGGTTGCGACGCTCTTCACCAGTTCCCTGAGCCTGGCCGACGAGGCGCCCGTCTACGAGATCGAGCGCTGCTGCCAGATCTGCCCGCAGGCGCTGCAGGACAGCAGCTACACCGGTGATCTGGGCGATTTCAGCCGACTGGCGCAGGGGCAGGAAGATTGGCTGTTTCGCAGCAAGATCGACTTGATGACCAACATCGGCACCACGCCCGAAGGTTTCAAGTTGCTGGAAGATCTGCGTGATGCATTGAAAGCCAGGGGCGTGGAACTGGTGATGGTCTACCTGCCACCGCGGGGCCTGCTCGTCACTGAAATGCTCAACCCGCAGGAGCGCAGCAGCTTCAATGCCGAACTGTCGCGCAGCAATTACCTGGCGACCATCGAGCGCCTGCGCAGCCTGGGTATTCGCGTGCCGGATCTCACCGCACTGCTGGATCTGCCGGCCGACGTGCGCAGCAAATTTTTCTTCAAACGCGATAACCACTGGACGCCGCAAGGCGCTGAGTTGACCGCGCAATTGCTGGCCGCCGAGCTCAGGAAGTCGAAGGTCTTCGAGGGGATTGCGCGCAAGGAATTTGCCACGCGCACCGAGGGCAGCCTGTACAAGGCCGGCTCTCTCAACCAGGCATTCGGCAAAATCTGTGGCAGCGGGTACGCCAATGAATATTTCACCCGCGCCGTGACCGAGCCCAAAGAAGAGAGCACCGAGCTGTTTGGTGATACCGAGCGGCCCGACGTGGTGCTGGTCGGCACCAGTTTCAGTTCCGCACAGTACAACTTCGACGGCTTCCTCAAACAGTACGCCAACGTCGACGTGGATAACCGCTCGGTGACAGGCGGGGGCTTCCACAGTGCCATGCTGCAGTACCTCGGCACCCAGGACTTCCAGGACAAACCGCCCAAGGTACTGATCTGGGAGGTCAACAGCTATTACGACCTGGCCATGGCGACGTTCTATCGCCAGGCCATGCCCCTGCTGGATAACGGTTGCCGGAATGTAACGGCGCAAATAGACCAGAAGCTGACCCTGCGGCCAGGCAAGAACGAGGTGCTGGTCAACACTGGGGTCAAGCCGATCCGCAGTGAGGACGCGGTCGTCGAGATCCAGTTCAGCAAGCCCGAGATCAGCGATTTGCGCAGTACCGTCTGGTACATGAGCGGCTCGAGGGAAAACCTGTTGATCAGCCGGTCGCGGGAAGTCGAGTCGAACGGCCGCTTTGTTTTCCGCTTGCGTGAGGACGCCGAGTGGGGGGGGCAGACGCTGCTCTCCCTGGAAATCGATATGCCGGCAGACATGCCCCCGGGGCTGCAGGTCGAGGCGAAGATCTGCCGCAGGGCGGACAAACCCGCAAGCGTGATGCAAGCCAAGGCCGATTGACCTGATTGAGCCATGCGCCGGGCTGCACCTGGCGCATGGACTCCTTAGGGCAACGACGATCATTCAAAAGGAGATTGAGAGCGTGGTTTTTTCTTCCAACGTGTTCCTGTTCCTGTTCCTGCCGATTTTCCTCGGCTTGTACTACCTGGTCGGAACGCGCTATCGAAACCTGTTGTTGCTGGTCGCTAGCTACATCTTCTATGCCTGGTGGCGCATCGACTTCCTGGTGCTGTTCGCTGTCGTGACAGTGTTCAACTACTGGATTGGCCTGCGCATCGGCGCGGCCGGAGTGCGTACGAAAACTGCGCAGAAATGGCTGCTCCTCGGCGTGGTGGTGGACCTCGGCGTACTCGGCTATTTCAAGTACGCCAATTTCGGCGTCGACAGCCTCAACGCCATCATCACCTCGTTCGGCATGGAGCCCTTTGTGCTCACGCACATCCTGCTGCCGATCGGGATCTCTTTCTACATCTTCGAGTCCATCAGCTACATCATCGACGTCTACCGCGGCGACACCCCAGCCACCCATAACCTGGTGGACTTCGCCGCCTTTGTGGCGATCTTCCCGCACCTGATTGCCGGCCCGGTACTGCGTTTTCGCGACCTGGTGGACCAGTTCAACCACCGTACCCACACGGTGGACAAGTTCGCCGAGGGCTGTACGCGCTTCATGCAAGGCTTCATCAAGAAGGTCTTCATCGCAGACAGCATCGCGCCCATCGCCGACCATTGCTTCGCGCTTTCCGACCCCACCACGGGCGACGCCTGGCTGGGTGCGCTGGCCTATACCGCGCAACTGTATTTCGACTTTTCCGGGTACAGCGACATGGCCATCGGCCTGGGCCTGATGATGGGCTTCCGCTTCATGGAAAACTTCAAGCAGCCGTACATCAGCCAGTCCATTACCGAGTTCTGGCGACGCTGGCACATCAGCCTTTCCACCTGGCTGCGCGACTACCTGTACATCAGCCTGGGCGGCAACCGCGGAACCGCTTTCCAGACCTACCGCAACCTGTTCCTGACCATGCTGTTGGGCGGTCTGTGGCATGGCGCCAACTTCACCTACATCCTCTGGGGCGCCTGGCACGGCGTCTGGTTGGCCATTGAGCGTTTCTGGGGCGTGAACGCCGCGCCACGGGTGCTCAACCCGCTGAAGTGGATCTTCACCTTCATGCTGGTGGTGATCGGCTGGGTGATTTTCCGCGCCGAGAACCTCGACGTGGCCTGGCGCATGTACGTTGCCATGTTCAGCTTCGCCGACTGGCGGCTCTCCGAGCTCAACCACGCTCAGCTCACCAGCCTGCAGATCGCCACCCTGGTGCTGGCTTATGTCGTGCTGGCCATCTTCGGCATCCGTCAGTTCTACGCCCAGCCGCTGGCCGGCGGAGCCAAGGACCGCGCCAGCGAAGACCACGGCATGATGATCAACGCCAACAGCGCAGCCGCCGTGGCGCGCCTGCGGATAGGCGCCGTGGCCTTCCACGCTGCCGTGCTCCTGCTGTTCGCCGTCTCGGTGCTGAAGCTCTCGGCGCAAAGCTTTTCGCCCTTCCTGTACTTTCAGTTCTGAGGGGAACCGACTATGAACAGAACCCTGAACCTGCTCTACAGCGTGCTCTTCTGCAGCCTGCTGCTGGCGCTCTGCCTGTGGTCCCTGCGCGCGGTATTCGGCTTCTCCGCAGCCAGTGAAACCAGTGTGCTGGACGGCAAACTGGCGCTGGCCTTCGAGAAACACTACGACGCCCAGTTTCCGGTCAAGCAACTGGGCACCAATCTCTGGGCGCTGGCGGACTACACGCTTTTCGGCGAAGGCCGCCAGGGCGTGGTCATCGGCCAGGACGGCTGGCTGTTCTCGGACGAGGAGTTCAAGCCGGCGAGCAAACCCGATCAGTTGCAGGACAATTGGCGGTTGGTGAACGCCGTACGGGCCGAGTTCGAGCGTCGTGGGGTGACGCTGGTGCTGGCGCTCCTGCCAGCCAAGGCTCGACTCTATCCGGAGCATCTGGATGACGAGCGACCCGTGCTGACTCAGCAGAGCCTGTACCCGAAGGTCCTCGACATGATGCGCCAAGCCGGGTTGAGCGGGCCGGATCTGTTGCCTGCGCTGCAGCAGGCGAAGGCGCAGGAGCCAGTGTTCCTGCGTACCGACAGCCACTGGACCCCCTTCGGCGCAGAGGTCGCGGCCAGGAGTCTGGCCGAGCATCTGGCGCGGCAGGGTATCTGGCAGCGTGGCGACCAGACCTTCGTCACCGAGGCTGTCGCCAGCCGGGAGCACAAAGGCGACCTGTTGAGCTTCCTGCCCCTGGAGCCGTACTTCGCCGACCTGCAACTACCGGCCGAGCACCTGCGCCCACGTCTGACCCGGGCCGCCGAGGGACAGGAGGCGAGCGCCGAGGATGAGTTGTTCGTCGACGCCCTGCCATCGATCGCGCTGGTCGGGACCAGTTACAGCGCCAACCCGGACTGGAACTTCGCCGGTGCCCTGAAACAGGCCCTGGGCAGCGACCTGCTCAATTACGCCGAAGAGGGCAAGGGCCCACTGGTGCCCATGCTGAACCTGCTGCAGCAGGGGGATAAAGAGCTCGCCGGGCTGCGCCTGGTGATCTGGGAGTTCCCCGAGCGCTACCTGATGCTACCCAGCGATCTGTCCGGATTCGACGCGGCCTGGCTCGCCCGGCTGCACAACGGCGAGGAGCCGGTCAGCCGCGCGCTGCACACCGCCACCTCCACCTCCACTGAGCCCGTCCTGCAATTCTAGGAGTACCTGTATGTCCCTTTTTTCCTCGATGTCCTACACCCTGCGCTTGGGCAGCCTGCTGCTTGGCCTGTCCGCCCCGTGGGTGATGGCTGACGAAGCGGCGCTCTATGGTCCGGCGGCACCGCATGGCTCGGCTTTCGTACGCGGCTTCAACGCCGCAAACAGCAGTTTTGACGCTAACCTCGGCCCTGTCCGCATCAATGACCTGGGCGCCAAAAGCAGCAGCGATTTCGCCTTCCTGCCGGCCGGTAAATACACCGTCAGCGCAGATAGCAAGAGCCTGGCGGTGAAGCTCGACGCCGAGCGCTACTACACACTGGTGCAGATGCCGGATGGGGCGCTGGAGCTGGTGGAGGAGCCGCCGTTCAAAAATCGCCAGAAGTCCCTGCTGCGCCTGCAGAATCTATCCGATACCGCCCTGTCGATTAAAACCGCCGACGGTCGTACCGAGGTCATCCGCCCGGTCTCGGCTAACGCCCGTGGCGAGCGCGAGATCAACCCGGTCAAGGTGCGCCTGACGCTGTTCGCTGGCGACCGCAAGATTCGTGACCTCGACCCGCTGGTGCTGGAGCGTGGCGAAGTGGTCAGCCTGTTCGTCACCGGTTCCGCCGACAAGTTGTCTCCGGCCTGGGTCAAGCGTCCGGTTGCGACCAACTGAGGAATGGCTATGAAACCCTGGCAGATCTGCTCGCGGATGGCGCTCACCGGCCTGGCCCTGTTGCTGGCCGGCGGCTGCAGCAAGCCCCTGGAGCGCAACGCCGGCGCCAACCTGGTGCCGCCCAGCGGCTACTACCTGGCCGCTCCGTCCCCCAAGGACAAGGTGTCGGCCTGTCCCGAGGTACCCGCGCCCTATTCGGGCGACCTGCTGTTCCCGAGCAAGTACGAAGGCTCGGACTCGGCCAGGGACAAGCTCAACCCGCAAGCCGCTGCGCGCTACAAGCGGCTGACCGGCGATGTGCGTACGCTGGAAAGCGGCGTGAGCAAACTGGTCGGCAAGTATCTGGAGGATGGCCGTCAGGAATACGCCGACTGCGCCCTGACCTGGTTGAGCACATGGGCCGAAGCCGACGCGCTGCTCAGCCGAACCTACAACCACACCGGCAAGTCGGTGCGCAAATGGGCGCTGGGCAGCCTGTCTTCCGCCTATCTGCGGCTACAGTTTTCCGGCTCAGAACCCTTGCGTGGGCATGAGGCCGAAACTCGCGCCATCGAACAGTGGTTCGCCCAGCTCGCCGATCAGGTGGTGCACGATTGGAACGAGCAACCGCGTGAGCGGCGCAACAACCACCAGTACTGGGCTGCCTGGGCGGTGATGGCAAGCGCCGTGGTGCTCGACCGCCAGGACCTGTTCGACTGGGCGGTCGAGCAGTACCGCCATGGTATGGAGCAGGTCGACGCCGATGGCTACCTGCCGCTGGAGCTGTCCCGGCAGACCCGGGCGCTTGCCTACCACAACTACAGCCTGGGGCCGCTGGTAATGATCGCGGCATTCGCCGAGGCCAACGGGCTGGATCTGCGTGGCGACAACGGTGGTGCCCTGCAGCGGCTCGCCCAGCGGGTCGAAAGTGGCGTGCACAACCCGCGCCTTTTCGAGGCCCGGTCCGGCTACCCGCAGGAACTGGAGGATATGCAGGAGGACGGCAAGTTCGCCTGGCTGGAGCCCTACTGCGCACTTTATCGCTGCTCGGCCGAGACCGATTCGTGGCGGCGCTCTCTGGAGCCGCTGGAGACCTATCGGCTAGGAGGGGATATCACCCAGTTGTTCAACCCTTGATCGCATCGATGCATTCACTCTCCCGGTAGTCCGAGGCAGGGCCTCGGCGGGGACAAGTATTAATTTGAAATGGAACTTTAATGAGGCTTCTCCCATGATTCCGGTAATTCTTTCTGGTGGTAGTGGTTCGCGCTTGTGGCCCCTTTCGCGCAAGCAGTATCCAAAGCAGTTCCTCGCCCTGACCGGCGAGCATTCGCTGTTCCAGCAGACCCTGCAGCGCCTGGACTTCGAAGGTATGCAGAGCCCGCTGATCGTGTGCAACCTTGAGCACCGCTTTATCGTCAACGAGCAACTGGAGCGGATCGGCGTCGAGGGGCACTCGACACTGCTCGAACCCTTCGGCCGCAATACCGCGCCGGCCGTGGCTATGGCCGCCTTGCAACTGCTGGCCGAGGGCCGCGACGAACTGATGCTGGTGCTGCCCGCTGACCATGTGATCGAGGACCAACCGGCGCTGCGCGAGGCACTGGAAGTGGCGCGCGCGGTGGCCGAGGAAGGGGAGATGGTGTTGTTCGGCATCCCGGTCGAGCGTCCCGAGACCGGCTTCGGCTACATCAAGGCGACCCGTGCCGGTGACGCCGGCGGGATGCATCCCGGCGTCTACCGGGTCAGCCACTTCGTCGAGAAGCCCAATGCAGAACTGGCCCGCGAGCTCGTCCGCACGGGTGGCTATTACTGGAACAGCGGCATGTTCCTGTTCCGTGCCAGCCGTTATCTGGACGAGTTGCTCAAGCATGCGCCGGGCATCTACGACGCTTGTGCGCTGGCCCTGGAACGCAGCCACCGCACCGGCAATGTCATAACCATCGATAGCGGCACCTTCGAGTGCTGCCCGGACAACTCCATCGACTACGCGGTGATGGAGAAGACCACCCGCGCTTGCGTGGTGCCGCTCGCCGCCGGCTGGAGCGACGTGGGCAACTGGTCCTCTCTGTCGGACGTGCATGAGAAGGACCAGGCCGGCAACGTGCTCAAGGGCGATGTGATGATCCACGACAGCCGCAATAGCTTCGTCCACAGCAGCAGCAAGCTGGTGGCCTTGGTCGGTGTGGACGATCTGGTGGTAGTGGAAACCAAGGATGCGGTGATGATTACCCACAAGAACTCGGTTCAGGACGTCAAAGCACTGGTCAACCGCCTGGATCTGAAGGGCCGCTCGGAAACCCAGAGCCATTGTGCGGTCAATCGACCTTGGGGCTGCTACGACTCGGTGGACAACGGTACTCGCCATCAGGTCAAGCGCATCACCGTGAAGCCCGGCGCGCAGCTGTCGCTGCAGAAGCACCACCACCGCGCCGAGCACTGGATCGTGGTATCCGGCATCGCCCAGGTGACGTGTGACGATAAGGTGTTCCTGCTGGCCGAAAACCAGTCCACCTACATCCCGATCGCCTCGGTGCACCGCCTGGCCAACCCCGGGAAAATCCCGCTGGAGATTATCGAGGTGCAGTCCGGCAGCTACCTCGGTGAGGACGACATCGAGCGCCTGGAGGATGTCTATGGGCGGACTGGCGAGGCGCTGCCGGCACCCAAGCTGGTGGTCGGCGTTTGAGCCAAAGCACCCGGGTCAGCCGGTGGATCCCTGCACACCGACCCCTTGGCTGATTACCGATGCACGTCAGGTGCTGCTCAAAGCAGCGCTTGAACGTTGCTTGGCATAGCGCAGTGCTATCACCTGGCGCATAATCGGGGCATGTCCGGGTGTGCTATCCCCGTTTCAGTTTTATACATCGATAACAGGGACGTTTACCGTTGTTAAAAAAGAAAATAGTGTCCGCTTTGATCTTGGTTGGTGCGTCGGTCTTTACAGTATTCAATTTTTTCAGTCTGTTTTTTTCTGGATATTAGCCATCCATTCGGCGATCAGGACGCCTGATCGGCGAGCGCGAACTTATGTGCGGTGGTTGTGGCTGAGCAGTCGTTAATGGCTGATTCTGGAAGACTTGGAACTTGATGATTTAAGGAATTCAATTGCTTGTCAGCGTTAAATATGGAGTTGAAAAGTCAGTATGGATACCGAGCACGCTGTACAAGTTATCGCTATCGCCAGCGGTAAGGGCGGTGTAGGCAAAACTACTGTGGCGGTGAATCTATCATTGGCGCTGGCGGAGCTTGGGCGCCGCGTCGTTTTGCTGGATTCAAACCTTGAGTTCCCGAATGTCGACGTCCAATTGGGGCTTGTGCCACGGTATACGCTTGTCGATCTGATCGAGGGCCGCTGTGAATTGTCCGATACCTTGATGGACGGGCCGGGAGGAGTGCGCGTAGTCGCATCTGGTTCAGGTGTCCCGAGTATGGTGCGCCTGTCGCGGGCTCAGCATTCAGGCCTGATACAGGCATTCAGCGAGATAGCGGACAGCCTGGACGTGCTGGTGATCGACACCGCCACGGGTATTGGCGAACCGGTAGTCAGCTTCATTCGAGCTGCCCATGAAGTCTTGGTGATTGTATGCGATGAGCCGGCGTCCATCTCCGGGGCTTACGCGTTGATCAAAGTACTTAATCATGAGCACGGAATGAAGCGCTTCAGGGTGTTGGCCAACATGGAGATCAACCCTCTGGAAGGGCAGAATTTGTTTGCCAAGCTTATTAAGCTCACGGACCACTTCCTGGATGTTTTCCTGGAGTATGCGGGAGCAATTCCTTACGACGAATATGTACGTAATGCGGCGCAGACACGGCGGGCGGTTTACGAGAGACATCCGCGATGCAAATGCAGTAAAGCCTTTCAGGAGGTAGCACTCAAGGCTGACGCGTGGCCATTGCTGGGCGCTCCAAGAGGGCATGTAGAGTTTTTTGTCGAGCGACTTGTTAGCCACTCAAAAAGGTAATAACACTCTGCTGCTTCGTGTGAATTTTTTTATTGCATTGGGTCAGAGTGTTTATACAGTTTTTACTCCCTGGAGCTACATGAATAAGTTGAAAAAAACGGCGACCCTCGGGTCGCCGTTTTTTATCTATCAGGCTTTGCGCCAATTCAGAATCATCAGCGTCACCACCCCCGCGACAATCCCCCAGAACGCCGAGCCAATGGAAAACAGCGTCAGCCCCGATGCCGTGACCATGAAGGTGATCAGCGCCGCTTCACGCTCCCGGGTTTCACTCATGGCAATGCTCAGGCCATTGATGATGGAACCGAACAGCGCCAGTGCGGCAATCGACAGCACCAACTCCTTGGGCAGGGCCGCGAACAGCGCCGCCAACGTTGCCCCGAAGACCCCGGCAATGCCGTAGAAAATCCCGCACCAGACCGCCGCGGTGTAGCGCTTGTTGCGATCTTCATGGGCGTGCGGCCCGGTGCAGATTGCTGCGCTGATGGCCGCCAGGTTGATCCCGTGGGAGCCGAACGGCGCCAGTAGCAGCGAGGCAACGCCAGTGGCGGTGATCAGCGGCGAGGCCGGCACGTCATAGCCATCGGCGCGCAGCACCGCGATGCCGGGCATGTTCTGCGAGGTCATGGCCACCACAAACAGCGGGATGCCGATGCTGATGGTCGCGGCGAGGGAAAAGTGCGGGGTGGTCCATACCGGCGTCGCTACTTCGAGGTGGAAGCCGCTGAAGTCCAGCAGGCCCATGAACCCCGACAAGGCCGTGCCGATCAACAGCGCCGCCAGCACCGCGTAGCGCGGCGACAGGCGCTTGACCACCAGGTAGGTGAAAAACATCCCCAGGACCAGGCCGGTACGGTGTTGGGCAGCGACGAAGATCTCGCTGCCGATCTTGAACAGGATCCCGGCCAGCAAGGCTGCGGCCAGCGACGCCGGAATGCGTTTCACCAGGCGTTCGAAGCTGCCGGTCATGCCGCAGATCGTTACCAGCACCGCGCAGGTGATGTAGGCCCCAATCGCTTCGCCGTAGCTGACCCCCGACAGGCTGGTGATCAGCAGCGCAGCGCCCGGCGTCGACCAGGCAATGGTAATGGGGGTGCGATAACGCAGGGACAGGCCGATGGAGCACACCGCCATGCCGATCGAGATGGCCCAGATCCACGAGGAAATCTGCCCGCTGGTCAGGCCGGCGGCCTGTCCGGCCTGGAACATCAGCACCAGGGAGCTGGTATAGCCGGTCATCATTGCGATGAAGCCGGCGACAATGGCCGAGGGTGAGGTATCGGCCAGCGGGCGGAGCTGGGTGCGGGTGGCGTCGTTCATGACAGCGCTGTTCCTTGTGTCTTGTAGGCCGCGAGTGAAGCGGGCAGGCGTTTTGCGAGTTCAAGCCTAAACTCAAACGTAACTGATCGTTGCAATACAGCCGGGGGCGTATATGGCCGTACAGTCGTGTTGCCACCTGCAGTTGTGTACAATATGCCGTGTTTTTTACGCGATACTTGCCAGCGACCCACTGTGACGTATTACAGTCACGGTCTCTTCGCCGCAGTTCTCCCAACTCGAGTGCCCATGAACGAACAGTTGCAGCCCCTCAAGAAACAACCGCGAGCAGGCAAAGCCGGCCGCAGCGGAACCCAGGACGATATTGTCTATGCGCATATCTTCGAGGCCATCCTCGAACAGCGCCTGGCGCCCGGTACCAAATTGAGCGAAGAGGCGCTGGGAGAGATTTTCGGGGTCAGCCGCACCATCATTCGCCGCGCCCTGTCGCGTCTGGCCCACGAAGGCGTGGTGCTGTTGCGCCCGAATCGTGGCGCCGTGGTTGCCAGCCCGAGTGTCGACGAAGCGCGCCAGGTGTTCATGGCCCGACGTCTGGTGGAGCGGGCGATTACTGAACTGGCGGTCGAACACGCCAGCGCCGAAGAGCTGAGCGAGTTGCGCCAGATGGTCAACGACGAGCGCGACAGCTTTTCGCGCGGTGACCGCGGTGCGGGTATCCGCCTTTCCGGGGAGTTTCACCTGAAGCTGGCCGAGGCGGCGAAAAACGCGCCGTTGATCAGCTTCCAGCGCAGCCTGGTGTCGCAGACTTCGTTGATCATTGCCCAGTACGAAAGCGGTAACCGCTCGCACTGTTCCTACGACGAACACACCCAGTTGATCGATGCCATCGAAGCCCGCGACGCGACGCTGGCGGTGAACCTGATGATGCATCACATGGATCACATCGACAGCAAGCTCAACCTCGACGAAGAAAGCGCCTCGGACGACCTGCACGCGGTGTTCTCCCATCTGCTGCAGACCAAGAAGCCAGGCCGCTCACCCGCCAAGCTCTGATCCGAAATTGTGTCGCGCCAATCGCGGGCAAGCCCGCTCCCACAAGGTCTGTGGTGTACTGGAATTTTGTAATCACCGAAGATCACTGTGGGAGCGGGCTTGCTCCGGGCGGCGTTCCGACGATAGCAATCTGACAGACAAGAAAAATCCCCCAGGCTGCAAAGCGCAGGGGGATTTTTTATGCCTGTGGAAACCTAGCGCTGATGCACCAGATTACCCGCCGCATAAGTCTGCAGCACCGTCCGGTCATCCCCCAGGGTCATCAATACAAACAGGGTTTCGGCGATGTTGTTCGCCTGTTGCAGGCGGTAGCTGAGCAGCGGTGTGGCGTGATAATCGAGCACCAGGAAGTCGGCGTCGGTGCCCGGTTGCAGGGTCCCGATCCGGTCTTCCAGGCGTAGCGCGCGGGCGCCGCCGAGGGTCGCCAGGTACAGCGACTTGAACGGACTCAGGCGTGCGCCTTGCAGTTGCATGACTTTGTAGGCTTCGTTGAGGGTGTGTAGCAGCGAGAAGCTGGTGCCGGCACCGACGTCGGTACCAAGGCCGACGAGGAGGTTGTGTTTCTCGGCCATCGGCAGGTTGAACAGGCCGCTGCCGAGGAAGAAGTTGGAAGTCGGGCAGAACGCCACCGCCGAGCCGGTCTCGGCCAGCCGTGCACATTCGTCGTCACACAGGTGCACGCCATGGGCGAACACCGAGCGCTCACCCAGCAACTGGTAATGGTCGTAGACATCCAGGTAGCCCTTGCGCTCCGGGAACAGCTCCTTGACCCATTCGATCTCCTGCAGGTTTTCACTGATGTGGGTCTGCATGTACAGGTCGGGGTACTCGCTGAGCAACTGGCCGGCGAGGGTCAGTTGCTCCGGGGTGCTGGTCGGCGCAAAGCGTGGGGTCACTGCGTAGTGCAGACGGCCCTTGCCGTGCCAGCGCTCGATCAGCACCTTGCTTTGCTCGTAGCTGGATTCAGCGGTGTCGGTCAGGTATTCCGGCGCGTTGCGGTCCATCATCACCTTGCCGGCGATCATCCTCAGGTCGAGTTTTTGCGCCTGCTCGAAGAACGAGTCCACCGATTGCGGGTGCACGCTGCCGAACACCAGGGCAGTGGTGGTGCCGTTGCGCAGCAGTTCCTTGATGAAGATCCCGGCGACTTCTTCGGCGTGGGCCTTGTCGGCGAACTGGCTTTCGCAAGGGAAGGTGTAGGTGTTGAGCCAGTCCAGCAATTGTTCGCCATACGCACCGACCATGCCGGTTTGCGGCAGGTGGATGTGGGTGTCGATGAAGCCAGGGGTAATCAAGGCGTCTTTGTGGTGGACCACTTCAATGTCCGCCGGCAGGCTGGCCAGCAGCTCGCTGGCATGGCCGAGGGCGCTGATTCGGCCGTTTTCGGTGACCAGCAAGCCATCTTCGAAATACTGGTAAGAGGCTTCAATGCCGACCACGGCAGGGTCGGCGATGCTGTGCAGGATGGCGGCGCGGTAGGCTTTGCGAGTCGAAGGCATGGGGGTTCTCAGTTCGTGGCTTGACTGCGGCGTGAGGCGGGCAGCAGTTTGGCAATGGGTTCGGCGCGAGCGGTGCCCTGGCCGAAATTCGCGTTATAGGTGGCGATGATTTCGCCGGCGATGGAGATGGCAATTTCCACAGGCAATTTGCCTTTGACTTCGCCGATGCCCATCGGGCAACGCATGCGTTGCACGGTGCTGGTGTCGAATCCGCGATCGCGCAGGCGGTGTTCGAACTTCACGCGCTTGGTCTTCGAGCCGATCAGGCCGAAGTAGGCGAAGTCGTTGCGCTTGAGAATGGCGGCCGTGAGCTCCAGGTCGAGCTGGTGATTGTGGGTCATGACGATGCAGTAGCTGCCCGCCGGCAGGTCGTCGATTTCGTCCACCGGGTCTTCGCTGACGATTTTACGCACGCCATGGGGAATGTGTTCCGGGAACTCAGCATCCCGCGAGTCGATCCAGCGCACCCGGCAGGGCAGGCTGGCGAGCAGGGGCACCAGGGCGCGGCCGACATGACCGGCGCCAAACACGGCGATCTGTGCCTGCACCTGGCCCATGGGTTCGAACAACAGCACGGTGGCGCCGCCACAGCACTGGCCGAGGCTAGCGCCGAGGCTGAAGCGCTCCAGGTGGGTGTCCTGCTTGCCGCTGGACAGCATCTGCCGGGCGATTTGCATCGCCTTGTATTCCAGATGCCCGCCACCGATGGTGTCGTAGGTGTGCGTGGCGCTGATGACCATTTTCGAGCCAGCGTTGCGCGGCGTCGAGCCGAGCTCTTCGATGATGGTCACCAGGACGCAGGCTTCGCCCTGGGATTGCAGGTCGGCGAGGGCGTCGATCCAGTTGTACATGTTCACCTCGACATCTGTGTGTCTGTTAGTCCGCTATCGCGAGCAAGCTCGCTCCCACATTGGATTTGTACCGGTCCATCAGTCAGCACATGACCCTGTGGGAGCGGGCTTGCCCGCGAAGGGCGCGACGCGGTCTCAAAGCGGAGCCAACTCAGACTCAGTTTCGACTGGCTTCACCGCCTTCAACTGGCGCATCTGTTCGCAGCCCCACAACACCCGCTCCGGGGTCGCCGGGGCGTCGATCTTTGGTTGATGCCGGTAGTCGCCCAGGCTCGCCACCGCGTCCTTGATCGCACACCAGGCGGCGATGCCGAGCATGAATGGCGGCTCGCCCACGGCCTTGGAGTGGAATACCGTGTCTTCCGGGTTCTTGCGGTTTTCCACCAGCTTGACCCGCAGGTCCAGCGGCATGTCGGCCACCGCCGGGATCTTGTAGCTGGCCGGGCCGTTGGTCATCAGCTTGCCCTTGTTGTTCCACACCAGCTCTTCCATGGTCAGCCAGCCCATGCCCTGGATGAAGCCGCCTTCGACCTGGCCGATGTCGATGGCCGGGTTCAGCGAGGCGCCGACATCATGCAGGATGTCGGTGCGCAGCATTTTGTATTCGCCGGTCAGGGTGTCTATGAGCACTTCGCAGCAGGCCGCACCGAAGGCGAAGTAGTAGAACGGACGGCCGCGGGCCTGGCTGCGGTCGTAGAAGATTTTCGGAGTCTTGTAGAAGCCGGTGCTGGACAGCGAGACCTGGGCGAAATACGCCTGCTGGATCAGCGCTTCGAAGGTCAGGATGTGATCCCGAATCCGCACGTGGCCGTTGTGGAACTCCACGTCGGCTTCACTGACTTCATACTTGCGCGCGGCGAACTCCACGAGGCGCTGCTTGATGATTTCTGCGGCATTCTGCGCCGCCTTGCCATTGAGGTCGGCACCGCTGGAGGCTGCGGTCGGCGAGGTGTTCGGCACCTTGTCGGTGTTGGTCGCGGTGATTTGTACGCGATCGATTTCCACCTGGAACACTTCGGCCACTACCTGCGCGACCTTGATGTTCAGGCCCTGGCCCATCTCGGTGCCGCCATGGTTGAGGTGGATGCTGCCGTCGGTGTAGACGTGGATCAGTGCGCCCGCCTGGTTGAGGAAGCTGGCAGTGAAGGAAATGCCGAATTTCACCGGGGTCAGCGCCAGGCCCTTTTTCAGGATCGGGCTGTTGGCGTTGTAGCGGCGGATCGCTTCGCGACGCTCGGCGTACTGGCTGCTTTCTTCCAGTTCCGCGGTCATTTCCTCGAGCATGTTGTGCTCGACGGTCTGGTAGTAGTGGGTGACGTTGCGCTCGGTCTTGCCGTAGTAGTTGGCCTTGCGCACGGCCAGCGGATCGAGCCCCAGGTGACGGGCAATGGCGTCCATCACTTCTTCGATGGCGACCATCCCCTGAGGGCCGCCGAAACCACGGTAGGCGGTGTTCGAGGCGGTGTTGGTCTTGCAGCGGTGACCATTGATGGTCGCATCGCCCAGGTAGTACGAGTTGTCGGAGTGGAACATCGCCCGGTCGACGATGGAGGCCGACAGGTCCGGCGAGCAACCGCAGTTGCCCGCCAGGTCGAGGGCGATACCGTGCAGGCGCCCGCTGTTGTCGAAGCCGACGTCGTACTCGACGTAGAACGGGTGGCGCTTGCCGGTCATCAGCATGTCTTCGACCCGCGGCAGGCGCATCTTGGTCGGTTGGCCCGTCAGGTGGGCGATCACCGCGCACAGGCACGCCGGGCTGGCGGCCTGGGTTTCCTTGCCGCCGAAACCGCCGCCCATGCGGCGCATGTCGACCACGATCTTGTTCATCGACACGTCGAGGACTTCGGCCACCAGCTTCTGCACTTCGGTGGGGTTCTGGGTCGAGCAGTAGACGATCATGCCGCCGTCTTCCGTCGGCATCACCGAGGAAATCTGGGTTTCCAGGTAGAAGTGTTCCTGGCCGCCAATGTGCAGCGTGCCCTGGATGCGATGCTCGGCGGTGGCCAGCGCAGTGGCCGAGTCGCCGCGCTGGTGAGTGTGGCTGTCGAGTACGAAGTGGCGTTTGCGCAGGGCTTCGACCACGTCCAGCACCGGTTCCAGGTCTTCGTATTCGATGATCGCGGCCATGGCGGCCTTGCGCGCGGTTTCCAGGTCTTTCGCCGCGACGGCGAGCACCGGTTGACCGACGAATTGCACGTCATCGATCGCCAGCAGCGGATCGCCCGGCAACAGCGGCCCGATGTCTTTGAGGCCCGGCACGTCTGCATGGGTAATGGCAATGCGCACGCCTTCGAAGGCGTAGCAGGGCTGGGTGTCGATGCTGATGATTTTTGCGTGGGCGCGGTCCGACAGGCGTGCATAGACGTGCAACTGGTTAGGAAACTCCAGCCGGTCATCGATGTACTGGGCTTCACCGGACACGTGTTTGGCGGCGCTGTCGTGCTTGACGCTACGGCCGACCCCGGTGGTCAGGTCCTTGGCGAACAGTTCAGCCAGTTCGGCCTGGGTCTTCTCTACGGCGTGATGATTAGACATAAGCGGTCACCCGGGTCTCGATGTGCGGTGTTTGCAGCTCGATGAAATACTTGCGCAGCAGGTTCTGCGCGCTGAGCAGGCGGTATTCCTTGCTGGCGCGAAAGTCCGAGAGCGGGGTGAAATCTTCGGCCAGGGCCGCGCACGCGGCTTCGACGGTGGCATGGTTCCAGGTCGAACCGAGCAGTGTCGCTTCGCAGCTTTTGGCTCGTTTCGGGGTGGCGGCCATACCGCCGAAGGCGACGCGGGCGTCAGCGATCACGCCGTTGTCGATGCGCAGGTTAAAGGCGGCGCAGACCGCGGAAATATCATCGTCCAGGCGCTTGGACACTTTATAGGCGCGGAACTGCTGCACGGCACTGGCGCGCGGCACAATGATCTTCTCGATGAACTCGCTTTCCTGGCGCGCGGTAACCCGGTAATCGATGAAATAGTCTTCCAGGGCCAGGGTGCGGCGGGTGTTGCCTTTGCACAGCACGATCTGTGCGCCCAGGGCGATCAGCAGCGGTGGCGAGTCGCCGATGGGCGAGGCATTGCCGATGTTGCCACCCAGGGTGCCCTGGTTGCGGATCTGCAGCGAGGCGAAGCGTTGCAGCAGTTCGCCGAAGTCCGGGTATTGGGCCTTGAGGGCCTCGTAGCAGTCGGAGAGGGCGGTGGCCGCGCCGATTTCCAGGCGATCGGCAAAGTGTTCGATGCGCTTCATTTCGGCGACATTGCCGACGTAGATCATCACTGGCAGGGTGCGGTGGAACTGGGTGACTTCCAACGCCAGGTCAGTGCCGCCGGCCAACAGCCGGGCTTGCGGATAGGCGTCATAGAGGTCGGCCAGGTCAGCCACGGTCAACGGCACCAGGCAACGTTTGTCGCCGCAGTTGAGTTCACCGATGTCGGTGGGGGCGATGGCCTTCAGGCGGGCGATGGTCTCGGCTTCACGGGCATCGAACTGGTCGGGCTGTTTGCCGCAGCAGGACTGTTCGGCGGCTTCGAGAATCGGCCGGTAGCCGGTGCAGCGGCAGAGGTTGCCGGCGAGGGCTTCATGGGCCTTGTGGGCGTCGGGTTGGTCGCTGTTTTTCTGCAGGGCGAACAACGACATGACAAACCCCGGCGTGCAGAAGCCGCACTGCGAGCCGTGGCATTCGACCATGGCCTTCTGCACGCTGTGCAGTTGGCCCTGATGCTTGAGGTCTTCGACGCTGATCAACTGTTTGCCATGCAGCGAGGAGACAAACGTCAGGCACGAGTTGAGGCTGCGATAGCGAATATGTTCGCGGCCGGCGTCATCACTTTGCAGTTCACCGACCACCACAGTGCACGCGCCACAGTCACCGCTGGCGCAACCTTCTTTGGTGCCGGACTTGCCCAAGTGCTCGCGCAGGTAGTTGAGCACAGTCAGGTTGGGGTCCAGGGCGTGCTCGCTACGGAGTTCCTGGTTGAGTAAAAACTGGATCACGGAAGGCCTCGCAGACTCATTATTGTTGTTAACCGTTATGACCTGAATTTATCAGGTCTGACTTTTCGGTCAATGGTTTTCTGACTTAAAGGTCAGGAAATTACCTTTTGTCGATCAGCAACCTCATGCTTTGAGTATTGACCCTCTGGGCCCAGCTCGCTTTTTGCTTGAATCGTGCCAATTTCCACTGGCCGGGCCCTGCATCATCCACTACCAAGTGCGCTACACTGCGCCGCTTGTACAGATCGAAGAGTTTGAAGGAAAACCATGACGTTCAAGGCGCCGGACAGCCTCGCCGAGCAAATTGCTCAACACCTCGCCGAACGCATCATTCGCGGCGAAATGAAGCCAGGAGAGCGCATCCAGGAACAGAAGGTCACGCTGGCGCTCAATGTCAGCCGCGGTTCGGTCCGTGAAGCCTTGCTGATCCTCGAACGACGCCACCTGATCGCGATCCTGCCGCGACGCGGCGCCCATGTCACCGAGCTCACCGCGCACAAGGTGCAGAGCCTGTGCACCCTGATGAGCGAGCTGTACATCCTGCTGGGCAACGCCGTGGCCAATGGCTGGCGCGTCCAGGCCGACATGGCGCCCTTCGTGCAGATCCAGCAGCGCCTGAACGCCAGCTACGAACGCCAGGACATCCGCACCTTCGTCGACGACAGCTTCAATGTGATGCGCGCCGCGTACCCGTTCGCCGATAACCCCTACCTGCAGGAGACTGTCGAGAACCTGCAGCCGGCCATGAGTCGCGCGTATTTCCTGGCCCTGGAACAACGCAAGGCGGAAATGAGCGAGTTCCTCGAACTGTTCGAACGCCTGCTCGCCGCCGTGCTCGCCCGTGACCTGCCACAGATCCGCATCGTGCTCTCGGCCTACGCCCAGCGCAGTTGCGACCTGGTGCTGTCTGCCTTGCCGGCGGCCTGAGCGTGCGGCTCAAGTGCATCAAACTGGCGGGGTTCAAATCCTTCGTCGACCCGACCACGGTGAACTTCCCCAGTAACATGGCGGCGGTGGTTGGGCCCAATGGTTGCGGCAAGTCGAACATCATCGACGCCGTACGTTGGGTGATGGGCGAGAGCTCGGCGAAGAACCTGCGTGGCGAGTCGATGACCGACGTCATCTTCAATGGCTCCACCAGCCGCAAGCCGGTGAGCCAGGCCAGTATCGAACTGGTGTTCGACAACTCCGACGGTACCTTGCTCGGTGAATACGCTGCCTATGCGGAGATTTCGATTCGCCGCAAAGTCACCCGCGACAGCCAGACCACCTATTACCTCAACGGCACCAAGTGCCGGCGCCGCGACATCACCGACATTTTCCTCGGCACTGGCCTGGGTCCGCGCAGTTACTCGATCATCGAACAGGGGATGATCTCCAAGCTGATCGAGTCCAAGCCCGAAGACCTGCGCAACTTCATCGAGGAAGCGGCGGGGATCTCCAAATACAAGGAGCGTCGGCGCGAGACGGAAAACCGGATCCGCCGCACCCACGAAAACCTTGAGCGCCTGACCGACCTGCGCGAAGAGCTGACGCGTCAGCTCGAACGCTTGCACCGCCAGGCCGAGTCCGCCAAGAAGTATCAGGAATACAAAGCCGAGGAGCGTCAGCTCAAGGCCCAGCTGTCGGCGCTGCGTTGGCAGGCCTTGAACGAGCAGGTCGGCCAGCGTGAAGCGATCATCGGTAATCAGGAAGTCAGTTTCGAAGCCCTGGTGGCCGAGCAGCGCAATGCCGATGCGAGCATCGAACGCTTGCGTGACGGGCACCACGATCTCTCCGAACGCTTCAATCTGGTGCAGGGGCGCTTTTATTCGGTTGGCGGCGACATCGCCCGGGTCGAGCAGAGTATCCAGCACGGCCAGCAACGCTTGCGCCAACTGCAGGACGATCTCAAGGAAGCCGAGCGCGCGCGCCTGGAAACCGAATCCCACCTGGGCCATGACCGCACGCTGCTGCTGACCCTGGGCGAAGAGCTGGACATGCTGAACCCGGAGCAGGAAATCACCAGCGCCGCGGCCGAGGAAGCCGCGGCCGCGCTGGAAGAATCCGAAACCACCATGCATGGCTGGCAGGAGCAGTGGGACGCTTTCAACCTCAGTTCGGCCGAGCCCCGGCGCCAGGCCGAGGTGCAGCAGTCGCGCATTCAGCAGCTGGAAACCAGCGTCGAGCGCTTGGCCGAGCGCCAACGCCGCCTGGCCGAGGAGCGCGACCTGCTCGCGGCGGACCCGGAAGACGCGGCAATCATGGAGCTGGGCGAGCAACTCGCCGCCAGCGAAGCAACCCTCGAGGACTTGCAGGCCAGCGAGCAGGCCCAGGTCGAGCGCCTTGAACAGTTGCGCCAGGAGCTACAGCAGGCCTTGCACAATCAGCAGCAGGCCCAGGGCGACCTGCAACGACTCAATGGTCGCCTGGCGTCGCTGGAAGCCTTGCAGCAAGCCGCGCTCGACCCGGGTACCGGCACGGCGCAATGGTTGCGTGAGCAAGAACTGGCCGAGCGCCCGCGCCTGGCCGAGGGCCTGAGCGTGCAGGCGGGCTGGGAGCTGGCGGTGGAAACTGTGCTTGGCGCCGACTTGCAGGCAGTGCTGGTGGATGATTTTGCCGGCCTCGACCTGGCTGGGTTTGCCCAGGGCGATTTGCGCCTGCTCAGCCCGGGCATCGACGGTGTGCGGGTGGCAGGCAGCTTGCTGGACAAGGTCGAGGCGCAGATCGACCTGTCGCCGTGGCTGGGCCAGGTCAAGCCGGTGGAAACCCTTGAGCAGGGCTTGGCCTTGCGCGGCCAGTTGGCGGCCGGCGAAAGCCTGATCAGCCGCGACGGCTACTGGATCGGCCGGCACTTTTTGCGCGTGCGTCGCGCCAGCGAAGCCGAAAGCGGGGTGTTGGCCCGTGGCCAGGAAATCCAGGCCCTGGGCCTGGAGCGCGAGGAGCGTGAAGCCACGGTCGAACAGCTTGAAACCACCCTGCAGAACCTGCGCGCCCAGCAGCGGCAACAGGAAAACGGCCGCGAACACCTGCGCCGCCTGCTGCAGGACGAAGCGCGCCAGCAGGGCGAACTGAAGGCGCAATTGTCCGCGGGCAAGGCCAAGGCCGAGCAGTTGACCTTGCGCCGTACCCGGCTCGACGAAGAGTTGGTGGAGCTGGGCGAGCAGCGCGAGCTCGAACATGAGCAGATCGGCGAGTCGCGCCTGCAATTGCAGGGCGCCCTCGACAGCATGGCCCTGGACACCGAGCAGCGCGAGTTGCTGTTGGCCCAGCGCGACAGCCTGCGCGAGCGCCTCGACCGGGTGCGCCAGGAAGCCCGGCAGCACAAGGATCATGCACACCAGTTGGCGGTGCGCCTGGGTTCACTCAAGGCGCAACACGATTCCACCCGCCAGGCCCTGGAACGCCTGGAGCTGCAGTCCGAGCGCCTGACCGAAAAGCGTGAACAGCTGAGCCTCAACCTGGAGGAGGGTGAGGCGCCGCTGGAAGAGTTGCGGCTCAAGCTCGAAGAGCTGCTCGACAAGCGCATGAGTGTCGATGAAGAACTGCGCACCGCCCAGGTCGCGCTGGAGGAGGCCGACCGTGAGCTGCGCGAGGCCGAGAAGCGGCGCACCCAGGCGGAACAGCAGTCGCAGTTGATCCGCAGCCAGCTCGAGCAGCAGCGCATGGAATGGCAGGCCCTGACCGTGCGCCGCAAAACCCTGCAGGAGCAATTGCTCGAAGACGGCTACGACCTGCACGGCGTGCTCGCGACCCTGGTGGCCGAGGCGAACGAGAACGACGCCGAAGAAGAACTTGA
The DNA here is from genome assembly GCF_044743405.1 of Pseudomonas sp. NPDC087626. Lineage (NCBI taxonomy): Bacteria > Pseudomonadati > Pseudomonadota > Gammaproteobacteria > Pseudomonadales > Pseudomonadaceae > Pseudomonas > Pseudomonas sp. NPDC087626. The sequence goes on along the minus strand of NZ_JBIUWJ010000009.1, from coordinate 91,160 downwards.
GCGCATCGCCGCACGGATTCAGCGCCTGGGGGCGATCAACCTGGCGGCCATCGACGAATATCAGCAACAGTCCGAGCGTAAACATTATCTCGACGCCCAGGACGCCGACCTGGTGGAAGCCCTCGATACCCTGGAAAACGTCATTCGCAAGATCGACAAGGAAACCCGCAACCGCTTCAAGGACACCTTTGATCAGATCAACGGTGGTTTGCAGGCCTTGTTTCCAAAAGTTTTCGGTGGCGGCAGCGCTTATTTGGAACTGACGGGCGAAGATCTACTCGATACAGGGGTGACAATCATGGCGCGTCCACCCGGGAAGAAGAACAGCACCATCCATTTGCTCTCCGGCGGCGAAAAAGCCCTGACTGCATTGGCCCTGGTATTCGCCATCTTCAAACTCAATCCTGCGCCGTTCTGTATGCTCGATGAAGTTGACGCCCCGCTGGATGACGCTAACGTTGGACGCTACGCAAGACTGGTCAAAGAGATGTCGCAGACGGTGCAGTTCATCTATATCACCCACAACAAGATCGCCATGGAAATGGCCGACCAGTTGATGGGGGTGACGATGCACGAGCCCGGTTGTTCGCGTCTGGTGGCTGTGGATGTCGAGGAGGCGATGGCGATGGTGGACGCCTGACGTCCTGGGTTTAAGCCATATGTTTATGGGAAGTAAGGATTTTTACCGGTACGGATTACTGGCCAATCGACATATTCGCTGAAGCCACTGTGACAGACGGTGTAAAGTTACCTTTGGTCGTGCTAGTTTAATGTCAATTTATCGTGTACGTGGGCAAAACGCCTGTCAGAACATAGAGTTGGCGCCACGTTTTAAAGCGGTTTACAGCTTGTAAACCCCTTATTTTTCAGCATTTTTTATAGAGGCACGGGATTACATGGAAATCGGTCTGCGCGAGTGGCTGATCGTCATCGGCATCATAGTCATTGCCGGTATTCTTTTTGATGGCTGGCGGCGCATGCGCGGCGGCAAGGGCAAACTCAAGTTTCGCCTGGACCGCAGCCTGTCCAATCTGCCGGACGAGGACAGCGGTGCCGAACTGCTGGGCCCGCCGCGGGTGCTCGATAACCACAAAGAGCCGCAACTGGACGAGCACGACCTGCCGTCGGTCAGCATGCCTGCCCGTGAGCCCCGCGAGTCGGGCTCCAAGCGTGGCAAGCGTGGCCACGGCGAGCCGGCGCAAGGCGACTTGAACCTCAATCTGGACCTGGACGGCGGCCCGAGCTTCAGCAGCCGTGACGGCGATTTCCCGGATGAAACCAAGGCCTCGAGCGGGGCGGCGAGCAAGGACCAACCGCAAGCCGAAGAAGTGCTGGTGATCAGCGTGATCTGCCGTGATGCCGGTGGCTTCAAGGGCCCGGCGCTGTTGCAGAACATTCTCGAAAGTGGCCTGCGTTTCGGCGAGATGGATATTTTCCACCGCCACGAAAGCATGGCGGGCAACGGCGAAGTCCTGTTCTCCATGGCTAACGCGGTCAAGCCGGGTATTTTTGACCTGGACGACATCGACCACTTCAGCACCCCGGCGGTCAGCTTCTTCCTTGGTCTGCCGGGGCCGCGTCATCCGAAGCAGGCGTTCGATGTGATGGTCGCCGCTGCACGCAAGTTGTCCCAGGAGCTCAATGGCGAGCTCAAGGACGATCAGCGCAGCGTCCTGACGGCACAGACCATCGAACACTACCGTCAGCGCATCGTCGAATTCGAGCGCCGCGCCCTGACCCAGAAGCGCTGAAATTGGCAATGTGTGGGATACCTCCCGCACCTTGCAGGCGCTGAGCCAGCTCAGCGCCTGCAGTGAATTTGTCCGCATCAACAGATTGAGCAGCCTCGGCTGCTCTTTTGCTTTATGAGAGAACACCCATGAACGCCGCCGAAAAACGCATTCTAGAGCTTCGCGCTGAACTGGATCTGCACAACTACCGCTACCACGTGCTGGACGAGCCGAGCATTCCGGACGCCGAGTACGATCGGTTGTTCCATGAGCTCAAGGCGCTGGAGGCGGCCAACCCGCAACTGATCAGCAGCGACTCGCCGACCCAGCGCGTGGGCAGTGCGGCGCTCTCGGCATTTACCCAGGTGCGTCACGAAGTACCGATGCTGAGCCTGGGCAACGCCTTCGAAGAAACCGATATGCGCGAGTTCGATCGCCGGGTCACCGAAGGCCTGGACTTGCCGGTCGGTGAACTGTTTGGCGGCGGCGCCGAAGTGGAGTACAGCTGCGAGCCCAAGCTCGATGGCCTGGCGGTCAGCCTGCTGTATCAGGATGGCCTGCTGGTACGCGGCGCTACCCGCGGCGACGGCACCACGGGGGAAGACATCAGCGTCAATGTGCGCACGGTGCGCAATATTCCCCTCAAGCTGCAGGGCAGCGGCTGGCCGGCGACCCTGGAAGTGCGCGGCGAAGTCTATATGTCCAAGGCCGGTTTCGAGCGCCTGAATGCCACGCAGTTGGAAGCGGGCGGCAAGACCTTCGCCAACCCGCGCAATGCCGCCGCCGGCAGCTTGCGCCAGTTGGATTCGAAAATCACCGCCAGCCGGCCGCTGGAGTTCTGCTGCTACGGCATCGGCCAGGTGTCGGCGGACATTGCCGACACGCACATCGGCAATCTGCAGCAACTCAAGGCCTGGGGCATGCCGGTCAGTCGTGAACTGAAATTGGCCAAGGGCATCGGCGAATGCCTGGACTACTACCGCGATATCGGTGAGCGGCGCAATGCACTGCCTTACGAGATCGATGGCGTGGTGTTCAAGGTCAACAGTATCGCCGCGCAGCGTGAGCTGGGCTTCCGTGCCCGTGAGCCGCGCTGGGCGATTGCCCATAAATTCCCGGCCATGGAAGAACTCACCGAATTGCTCGATGTGGAATTCCAGGTCGGCCGCACTGGAGCGGTGACGCCGGTGGCGCGCCTCAAGCCGGTGAAAGTGGCGGGTGTGACGGTGTCCAATGCGACGCTGCACAACATGGACGAAGTGGCGCGCCTGGGCCTGATGATCGGCGATACGGTGATCATTCGCCGGGCCGGTGATGTGATCCCGCAGGTGGTCCAGGTGGTCGCCGAGCGGCGTCCGGCCGATGCCCGGCCGGTGCAGATTCCCGAGAGTTGCCCGGTCTGTGGCTCCCACGTCGAGCGCACGCAGTTGATCAAGCGCAGCAAGGGGCGCGAAACCGTCAGCGAGGGCGCGGTGTACCGCTGCGTCGGACGCTTGGCCTGTGGGGCGCAGCTCAAGCAGGCGATCATCCATTTCGTTTCGCGACGGGCCATGGACATTGAAGGCCTGGGCGAAAAAAGCGTCGAGCAGTTGGTCGATGAAGGCCTGGTCAGCTCACCGGCGGACCTGTATGGGCTGACGTTCGAGCAGATCGTCGACCTGGAAGGTTTTGCCGAGCTGTCGAGCAAGAACCTGCTGGCGGCCATTGCCGACAGCAAGCGCCAGAGCCTGGCGCGGTTTATCTATGCGCTGGGCATTCCGGATGTCGGTGAGGAGACCGCCAAGGTCCTGGCGCGCTCGCTGGGCTCGCTGGAGCGCGTGCAGCAGGCATTGCCGCAAGTGCTGACGTACTTGCCGGATGTCGGTCTGGAGGTCGCTCACGAGATCCACAGCTTCTTCACCGACAACCACAACCAGCAGGTGATCAAGCAGCTATTGGCGCATGGCCTGGAGATCCAGGACCAGGGCGAGTTAGGCGCCGAGTTTGCGGCGAGCACCACCCTCGGTGGCCTGCTCGACAAGTTGCACATTCCTTCGGTCGGTCCGGGCGGGGCGCAGAAGCTGGCCGACAAGTTCGGTTCGCTGCAGGCGGTGATCGACGCGGACTGGCTGGACATGCGCCAGGCACTGCCGGAGAAGCAGGCCAACGCGGTGCGCGAGTTTTTTGCGATCGAGGACAATCGCCAACAAGCCCTGGCGGCCGAACAGCAGTTGCGTGAATTCGGCATGCATTGGCAGAGCGAGAAGAAGGTCGTCGAAGGCTTGCCGCTGGCCGGGCAGACCTGGGTGCTCACCGGTTCCCTGGAGCTGATGAGCCGCGACGTCGCCAAGGATAAGCTGGAAAGCCTGGGCGCCAAGGTTGCGGGCTCGGTGTCGGCCAAGACGTTCTGTGTGGTGGCGGGGCCGGGCGCCGGCTCGAAACTGGTCAAGGCCAATGAGCTAGGGCTCAAGGTGTTGGATGAAGAGGCATTCGTCGGGTTCTTGGCTGGGCACGGTATTGCTGTGTGATCCCCTTCGCGGGCCAGTTGCTGTGGGAGCGGGCGCCCGCTTGCGGCTTGCCCGCGATGACGTGCTTGGCGACACCCGAATGCTCGGAGGGAACGATAGTCGCTGCGCCAGGATCTAGACTTGGCCAGCCCCCAGGAAGAGATCGCCATGTACCGTTTCTTCGAGCAGCTCAGTGCGCGGATCGCCGCGCCCTTCATCGGCGACAGTTCACGCAACAGCAAGGTCTGGCCGTGTCGGTGCGGGCAGTCGCTGTTTTTTCGCAACAGCCAGTGCCTGGCCTGTTCCGCAGCCCTGGGCTACCAACCTGAGCAAAGCCGCTTGTCGTCGCTGCAGCCCGGCCCGCAGCCGGATACCTGGCAGTTGGACGCCGACCCTGGGGCTGGGCTGTTCCGTCGCTGCGCCAACCTCGATACCCCGGCAGCCTGCAACTGGCTGCTGCCGGCCGATGATCCGCAGTTGCACTGCATTGCCTGCCGCCTGAACCGGACCATTCCCGACCTGTCCATCGCGCAAAATCACGAACACTGGCGCAAGGTGGAGATCGCCAAGCGCCGGCTGGTTGCGCAATTGCTCGACCTCGGGTTACAGGTTGTCGACCGGTCCATCGACGAAGAGCGCGGACTGGCCTTCGACTTTGTCAGCATCGATCTCGAAGGCAAGTCGCCGATGACCGGGCACGCCAGCGGCCTGGTGACCCTGGATATCCGCGAGGCTGACGACGCGCACCGCGAACGGGTGCGGGTGCAGATGGGCGAGCCCTACCGCACCCTGTTGGGGCACTTGCGGCATGAGGTCGGACATTATTACTGGGATCGCCTGATAGCCAACGGTCCGTGGCTCGAGGGCTTTCGTCAGGTATTCGGCGATGAGCGCACCAGTTATGCCGAGGCGCTGGAGCGGCATTATCAGCAGGGCGCCCCGGCGGATTGGCAGCAAAGCCACGTCAGTGCCTATGCCACCATGCACCCCTGGGAAGACTGGGCGGAAACCTGGGCTCATTACCTGCACATGATGGACGCGGTGGACACGGCGCTGGGTTTGGGCATGAGCGCTCGGCAGATGGACTTCGACTACCCGGCATTTCCTTGCAGCGTGCTCTATGACCCGCAGCACCCTGGCGGCGCGGCGTTCCTGTCGTTCGTCAATGCCTGGATCGAACTGGCAGGCATGCTCAACGAACTGTCGCGCAGCATGGGCCAGCCGGACTTCTACCCCTTCGTCCTGCCGCCAGCGGTCATCGGCAAACTGCACTTCATTCACCTGGTGATCCAGCAAGAGGGCGGCCGCGCCGACCGGGCAGTGCAGAGCCTGTAGCCCGCGTTACAGGGGGGCGCGCAATTTCCGTAGCAGCTGCCGAGCCCGCGAGGCTGCGTTCGGCCGCGCAGCGGCCGCCATGCGCTGAATCAGGTCCGTCAAGTGAGCAGGGGCGACGACGGCTAAGCCGCCGAACGCAGGCTGCGCCAGCGGATACACGTCCTGATCTTGCAGGGCTATCGCATGTCATTGAAGCGGCTCATTTTTTTTAATCCGCGGGAACGGTTGTAACTTCGTCTCAGATAGGTACAATGGCGCGGCTCGCCGACTGGTGAGTGTCGTTATGGTGACCCCATCGGTCCCCCCGCAACGATTACCCGTGAACCTGGTCAGATCCGGAAGGAAGCAGCCACAGCGGGAACATTGTGTGCCGGGGTGTGGCTGGTGGGGTTACCACCTTAACGCCTTGCTACAGCCTTGCTGGCAATCGCCAGTCCATCCGCGCTGTCAGCTTCTTCTCCTGAATCCTGCTGTTTGTTGCCCTCCGAGCGTTTCTCGGTCCAGGGTGTTTTCTGCTGTCTGCCCCCAGCGTCGTCGCTAACAGGTGCCGGGCTTTTTTGCGGGCGCGTGAACGACACAGCAGAGGCCGCGATCACCGCTGCCTCTGCTGTTGGTTGTATGTGGCGCTAAGGCTTGGACAAGGCGTGATCAACCGCTGCGATCAGCTTTCCCAGATCCTTTGGGGGGGCTTTGTGTACGACACCAAACAGATAGGCTCGCTGTTCGTCTTCGTCGCCAAAGTCGGCGAAAAACACTTTGAGCTTCACTCCCAGTGCGCTGGCAAGCATGAACAGGGCTTCAACGCTGGGGGTATAGGTGCCGGTTTCGAAGCGGCTGATGGTTTTAGGGTCAAAACCGGTTCTTTCGCCGAGTTCAGCCTGAGTTAGCCCCGCTACCTTGCGATAACGTTTGATGGCTGGACCCAAACTTGAAATGTGCATCGCTCAATTCCCATTTAGAATCAAGAACTTAACGATAGATTTTGACATTGCACAACTGCATGATTCATCACCTTGCTTTCATATATGTGATGTATTTCGTAGAATTGGCGCTTGATACGAGCATTGGGTGGCTAAAGATCCGCAGTTGGGGCGATGTGAAACAGCCATCATTGCGCAGGTTTCCTCTGTACGGGAAGCGGCAAAAATGAACCAGATGGCTGGTTGAGTGTCGACCGTGCGGATTTTTGTCTGACTGGTTAGAAGCCTTTAAGGCTAGTTGGTCTTCGCCCGTTCGGGGGCCATCACCTGCTGTTCATGGAGTGTTAATGTGCATCTGAATATGCCAGCCCGCACGATTAAAAGGACTTTGCCTGCGCTGCCTCCCCGGCGGCGACCTGCCGAGCCATTCTGCTACGCCCCCCATACCTCTTCCAAGCGTTGCGCGCTGGTCGAGCGGTACTACCGCTAGCCACCACAGGCCGAACTCATGGACGAGAAATACCGCAGGGCGGTGGATGCAGCCGCCCTGTTTTCCGAAACCGACCTCAATGGTCGAATCACTTACGTCAACGACCAGTTCTGCGCGGTCTCCGGATACCGCCGGGAAGAGTTGCTGGGCGTTGATCACCGGCTGCTCAATTCCGGCCTGCACCCCGACGAGTTTTTCGCCACGCTGTGGCGCACTATCGCCCTGGGCAACGTCTGGAAGGGTGAGCTGTGCAATCGAGCCCGGGACGGCAGCCTGTATTGGGTCGAAAGTACCCTGCTGCCGGTGCTGGACAAGGCGACCGGGCGGGTGCACCGCTACGTGTCGATTGGCTTTAATACCAGCGAGCAGCGCCAGTTGCTGCATTCGCTGCAATGGCGGGTCGGGCATGACGTGTTGACCGGCTTGCCCAACCGGGCATTCCTCTCCGACTTGCTGGACCAGGCCCTGGACTGTTCGCGCATCGAGGAGGTACCGCTGGCGGTGTGCATGCTCGACCTGGACGGTTTCAAGGCGGTCAACGACGGCTATGGCCACGCCAGTGGCGACCTGCTGCTGGTGGAAGTGGCCAAGCGCCTGCGCAGTATCGTGCGTGGCGAGGATGTAGTGGCACGCCTGGCCGGGGACGAGTTTGTGCTGATCCTGCGCTATGTGCATGACGTCGCGGAGCTGCGTGCGGCGTTGAACCGGGTGTTGGGGGTGATCTCGGCGGCCTATTCAATCCAGGGCAAGGACATTCACGTCTATGCCAGTATCGGCGTGACCCTGTTCCCTCAGGACAACGAAGATGCCGAGACCTTGTTGCGGCATGCCGACCAGGCCATGTACGTGGCCAAGCAGAGCGGGCGCAACCGTTTTCACCTGTTTGATGTGGTACGCGACCGGGAGGTCAGGGCGACGCACCAGACCGTCGCCCGGGTGCGCCAGGCCTTGCTGGACAACGAGCTGTGCCTGCACTTCCAGCCCAAGGTGAATATGCGTGGCGGTGTCGTGGTCGGTTTCGAAGCCTTGTTGCGCTGGGAACACCCGGAGAAGGGTGTGGTGCCGCCCAGGGAGTTTTTGCCGTTGGTGGAAGAAACCGACCTGATCGTCGACATTGGCGAGTGGGTGATTGATCAGGTGCTGGCGCAGTTGTCACGGTGGCAGGCGGTCGGGCAGCAGTGGCCGGTCAGCGTCAACATCGCGGCCCGGCATTTCCAGCGCACGGACTTCTTCGACCGCCTCAAACAGGTGCTGGAGCGTCACGCCCGGGTCGCCCCCCATCTGCTGGACCTGGAGATTGTCGAGTCGATGGCGATCGAAAACATCCAGCATGTCACCACCTGCCTGCAGGCCTGCCAGGCGCTGGGGGTGAGGTTCTCGCTGGGGGATTTCGGTACCGGGTATTCGTCCCTCAGCTACCTCAAGCGCCTCAACACGCAAACCATCAAGATCGATAAATCCTTTGTCCGCGATATCTTGCATGATCGCGACGACCTGGCCCTGACCACCGCAGTGATCGGCCTGGCCAGGGCGTTTGGTCGAGAGGTGATCGCCGAGGGAGTGCAAAGCCTGGAGCATGGCCAACTATTGCTGAGCCTGGGGTGCGAAGTGGCCCAGGGATATTTCATTGCCCGGCCGATGCCGGCCAGCGAAGTGCCGGGCTGGGTCGCCGATTTTGTCGCGCCCAGCCAGTGGCAGGCGCTGGATGAGGCCATCTGAGCCTAGGGTGACGGTTCTTGAGAGCCGGTATACAGGCGGATGATGTCATCGATCTCGCCGGACATCTTCATGCGCAGCAGGGTCCGCAAAATGCGCTGCACCGGCAGGTCCGGATCGTTGCGCACGTAGCAGCCGACGTGCAGCTCCTGCAGGACCGCGACGGCGCGCAATTGCCGCTCCGGCAATAGACGTTGATTGAACCAGTCCAGGGTCCACTGGTTGCTGACCCCATACTCATTGCGCCCGGCCAGCAGCTTTTGCAGGACCTGGTCCTGGTTGCGGGCGTCGTCGCGCTTGAGTTGCCCGCTATCGAACAGCGGCTGCAGGGTAGGGTAGTGGTAGCTCAACACCGTGCCGATGGTTTGTGGTGCGAGGTCGGCCGGGACTACCCCGGCATGGTGGTGCTGGTTGCTGATCAGCAGGTCGCGCTGGAACCACAGGGGAATGCTCCAGATGTAGTCGCCGGACTGGTTGGGTAGCCAGGATTGCGCGGCGTAGCAGCGGACGTCGATTTCCCCGTGCTCCATGGCGTTTTGCACGCGCGCGCGCGCCAGGACATAGAATTCGGCGGGCAAACCGACCTGGGTCGCCAGGCTCAGCATCACGTCATGCAGAATGCCCTGGGTCGGGCGACCGTGCTCGATTTGCACCATGGGCATGGCCCAGCTGTCGGTGATCGCGAAGCGTAAAGGGCTGGGCGCGGCAAGAGTGCTGGCGCTGACCAATAACAATGCCCCCAAGGCTGACCGCATAAACACTCCAGCAAATACCGCCCGACGCCGATTAAAACGTCCCCCGAACACCAGCTTAGCCAGATTAGCCGAGCACACCGGATGCAATTTTGCCCTTGCTCCGCTAGCATTACCCGCTTCCGCTTCCCAGTCGCGACGGTTTTCGATGAGTTATCAGGTTCTTGCACGTAAATGGCGTCCGCGCTCGTTCCGCGAAATGGTCGGCCAGACCCATGTGCTCAAGGCTCTGATCAATGCCTTGGACAGCCAGCGGCTGCACCACGCCTATTTGTTTACCGGCACTCGCGGGGTGGGCAAGACCACCATCGCGCGGATCATCGCCAAATGCCTGAACTGTGAAACAGGTATTACGTCGACGCCGTGTGGCACCTGTTCGGTGTGCCGCGAGATCGACGAAGGGCGCTTTGTCGACCTGATCGAGATCGACGCCGCGAGCCGGACCAAGGTCGAGGACACCCGCGAACTGCTGGACAACGTGCAGTACGCGCCGAGCCGTGGGCGCTTCAAGGTCTACCTGATCGACGAAGTGCACATGCTCTCCAGTCATTCCTTCAATGCGCTGTTGAAAACCCTCGAAGAGCCGCCGCCCTACGTCAAGTTCATCCTGGCGACCACTGACCCGCAGAAACTTCCAGCAACGATTTTGTCTCGATGCCTGCAGTTCTCCCTGAAAAACATGACGCCGGAGCGCGTGGTCGAGCATTTGACCCACGTCCTGGGTGTGGAGAACGTGCCGTTCGAAGACGACGCCCTGTGGTTGCTCGGGCGCGCCGCCGACGGTTCGATGCGCGATGCCATGAGCCTGACCGACCAGGCCATTGCTTTCGGTGAAGGCAAGGTCATGGCGGCGGACGTGCGGGCTATGCTCGGCACGCTCGACCATGGGCAGGTCTACGATGTCCTGCACGCGCTGATCGAAGGCGACGCCAAGGCGTTGCTCGAAGGTGTCCGGCACCTGGCCGAGCAAGGCCCGGACTGGAATGGCGTGCTCTCGGAAATCCTCAATGTGCTGCACCGCGTGGCGATTGCCCAGGCATTGCCGGACGGTGTCGACAACGGACAGGGCGACCGCGACCGGGTGTTGGCGCTGGCCCAGGCCCTGCCGGCCGAGGATGTGCAGTTCTATTACCAGATGGGGCTGATCGGTCGACGCGATTTGCCGCTGGCCCCCGATCCGCGGGGCGGCTTTGAAATGGTCCTGCTGCGGATGCTGGCTTTCCGCCCGGCAGACACCGCCGATGCGCCGAGGCAGCCGCTAAAGCCAGTGGGGATCAGCCAGGCCACAGTTGATTCCGCTCACTCAGTGGCTGGCGCGGTACCTGTTGCGCCGGTCGTGGCCGCTGCGCCGCCGGTTGCCGCGCCTGCACCAACCCCTGCGCCTGTTGCACCTGTTGCGCCGGTGGTCGAGCCGGAGCCTGTGGTGCATGTGGCGCCTGAGCCGGCGGCCGCTGTCGAGGAGGTCGTCGATCTGCCCTGGAACGACCCGGTAGAGCCGGCGGCTGCGCTGCAACCGGCGGTCGAGCCGGTGCTAGAGACCGTCGCCGAACAGCCAGACCTGACACCGATGCCCGGTCCGGTGCCCGATAGCGTGGTGCTGGATGCGCCGGAATGGGCCGCCGCGCCGATTCCCGAGCCTTCAGTGGCCCAGGTGGATGCCGCCACCCCAGGTATGGACCTGGATGACGAGCCGCCGCTGGACGAGGATTACATTGAGCCGGACATGGACTCGGCGTACAGCTACCTCGATGAGCTCGCCAGCGAGCACACCGCCGAGCCTGCGCCGGCACCGGAACCCGAGCCTGCGGCGATGCCAGCCACCGGCCTGGCGCTACAGTGGCTGGAACTGTTCCCGAAACTGCCGATTTCCGGCATGACCGGCAGCATCGCCGCCAACTGCACGCTGATCGCCGTGGAGGGCGACCAGTGGCTGTTGCACCTGGACCCGGCCCACAGCGCGCTGTTCAACGCCACCCAGCAACGGCGGCTCAACGATGCCCTGAACCAGTTGCTGCAGCGCACCCTGACAATCAGCATCGAGCTGATCAAGCCGGAGCAGGAAACCCCGGCCCAGGCGTCGTCCCGGCGACGCGCCAACCGTCAGCGCGAGGCCGAGGATTCGATCCACGGCGATCCGTTCATCCAGCAGATGATGCAACAGTTCGGCGCAGTGATCCGTAACGATACTATTGAACCTGTCGAGGCTCTGGTCAGCCAGGGCTAACAAACTGAAGGTGCTCGGCCCACTGGTCCGGGCGCCGTTTTGATCCACGTACTTTTGAGGTGATTCCCATGATGAAAGGTGGCATGGCCGGCCTGATGAAGCAGGCGCAGCAGATGCAGGAAAAAATGGCCAAGATGCAGGAAGAACTGGCCAACGCCGAAGTCACCGGTAAAGCCGGTGGCGATATGGTCACCGTGGTCATGACCGGTCGTCACGACGTCAAGCGCGTGACCATCGACCCAAGCCTGGTAGAAGGCCTGAGCGAAGATGACAAAGAGATGCTCGAGGCGGTGTTCGCGGCTGCGGTGAACGACGCCGTGCGCAAGATCGAGGCCAACAGCCAGGACAAGATGTCCGGCATGACCGCCGGCATGCAACTGCCACCGGGCATGAAACTGCCATTCTGATTCGCCTTCAGGCGGCAGATGAGTTACAAAAATGCCAGGCATAGCGCTTGGCATTTTTGTTTCTGGCTGACAGATATGTGTGGCTGACATGCCGCCATCGCGGGCAAGCCCGCTCCCACAGGATTCGCGGCGCTCGCAAAACCTGTGGGAGCGAGCTTGCTCGCGATGAAGTCACCCCGATGCAACTGAATAAACATCGAACGCCATACCGCCACAAAGGTCTGCTCCCTATATCACTGAACCTCAACGATCACAGGAGACGCTGCCATGTCCGACGCCATGACCCTCAACCAACGCATTGTCCTGGCTTCTCGCCCGGCGGGTGCGCCAACGCCGGAAAACTTCCGCATGGAACGGGTGGCGCTGCCCGATCTGGCCGAAGGCCAGGTGCTGCTCAAGACGCTGTACCTGTCGCTTGATCCCTACATGCGCGGGCGCATGAGCGACGCACCGTCCTACGCCGCCCCAGTGGCCATCGGCGAGGTCATGACCGGTGGCGCTGTCAGCCGGGTCGAGCGCTCGCTGAACCCGAAATTCCACGAAGGTGACCTGGTCGTCGGTGCCACCGGCTGGCAGAGCCACAGCATCAGCGACGGTCGGGCCCTGATCCCGGTGCCGTCCGGCTTGCCCAGTCCGTCCATGGCCCTGGGCGTGCTCGGCATGCCGGGCATGACCGCCTACATGGGGCTGATGAACATCGGCCAGCCCAAGGAAGGGGAGACCCTGGTCGTGGCGGCTGCGTCCGGGGCCGTGGGCTCGGTGGTGGGCCAGGTGGCGCGGATCAAGGGCCTGAAGGTGGTCGGCGTCGCCGGCGGCGCGGATAAATGCCGCTACGTGGTCGATGAGCTGGGTTTTGACGCGTGCATCGATCACAAGAGCGCGGACTTTGCCGAGCAACTGGCGCAGGCGTGCGGTGCTGGTATCGACATCTACTTCGAAAACGTTGGCGGCAAGGTGTTCGACGCGGTCCTGCCGTTGCTCAATCCCAAGGCGCGGGTCCCGGTGTGCGGCTTGATTGCCCAATACAACGCGCACGAGGCGCCACCGGGCCCGGACCGCATGCCGCTGCTGCAGCGCACGTTGCTGACCAAGCGGGTGCGGATGCAGGGGTTTATCGTGTTCGACGACTATGGTGATCGCCACTCCGAGTTTGCCAAGGCCATGGCGCCCTGGGTACGCGAAGGCAAGGTGAAGTTCCGCGAGGACGTGGTCGAAGGCCTGGAGCAGGCGCCCGAGGCCTTTATTGGCCTGCTGGAGGGGCGCAACTTCGGCAAGCTGGTGGTGCGGGTGGCCAAGGACTGACCGACCGATGAGCATTTGACGCTGGCCAGAGGCGCGGGTATAAACCGCGTCTCGTTGTTTTGTCGGACCTTTGCCCATGAGCTTCAGCCCTTTGATTCGCCAACTGATCGACGCCCTGCGCACCTTGCCTGGGGTCGGCCAGAAAACTGCCCAGCGCATGGCGTTGCAACTGCTCGAACGCGACCGCAGCGGTGGCTCGCGGTTGGCGCTGGCCTTGAGCCAGGCAATGGAAGGGGTCGGTCATTGCCGTCTGTGCCGTACCCTGACCGAAGAAGAACTGTGCCCGCAGTGCTCCGACACCCGCCGCGACGACAGCCTGCTGTGCGTGGTGGAGGGGCCGATGGACGTGTATGCCGTGGAGCAGACCGGCTTTCGCGGTCGCTACTTCGTGCTCAAGGGCCATTTGTCGCCACTCGACGGCCTGGGGCCGGAAGCCATTGGCATTCCGCAATTGCTGGCACGGATCGAAGACGCCGGTACCTTCAGCGAAATCATCCTGGCCACCAACCCGACCGTGGAAGGTGAAGCCACCGCTCACTACATCGCCCAGTTGCTCGCCAACAAGGGCTTGATCACCTCGCGTATCGCCCACGGCGTACCGTTGGGGGGCGAGTTGGAACTGGTGGATGGCGGCACGCTGGCGCATTCGTTTGCCGGGCGTAAGCCGATCGCGTTGTAATCCAGCATCTGGTTTGATGCCTTCGCGGGCAAGCCTTGCTCCTACGGGCATAAATCTGTTGAAAACCAAGCAAGCGCTCGGTTAACTTCGCTGAACCTTCAGTGGAGTTCGCCGATGCCTGCCTTCCAGGAATACTTCGATCCCAGCCATGAATTGGTCCGCGATAGCGTAAGACGTTTCGTCGAACGCGAGATCATCCCGGACATCGACCAGTGGGAGGAGGCCGAGGGCTTTCCTCGCGAGCTCTACCTCAAGGCTGGCGCGGCGGGCATCCTGGGCATCGGTTACCCCGAAGCGCTGGGTGGTAGCCACGAGGGTGACCTGTTCGCCAAGATCGCCGCCAGCGAAGAGCTGATGCGCTGTGGCTCCGGCGGGCTGGTGGCGGGGCTGGGATCGCTGGACATCGGACTGCCGCCGATCGTCAAGTGGGCGCGGCCCGAGGTGCGTGAGCGGGTGGTGCCGCAGGTGCTCAGCGGCGAAAAGATCAGCGCGCTGGCGGTCACCGAGCCTAGCGGCGGCTCCGACGTGGCCAACCTGCAGACCCGTGCTGTGCGCGACGGCGATCACTACCGGGTCAATGGCAGCAAGACCTTCATCACCAGCGGGGTGCGCGCGGACTTTTATACGGTGGCGGTGCGCACCGGCGACACCGGGTTCGGCGGCATCAGCCTGTTGCTGATCGAGCGCGACACCCCAGGGTTCAGCGTTGGGCGTCAATTGAAGAAAATGGGTTGGTGGGCGTCGGACACCGCCGAGTTGTTTTTCGACGATTGCACAGTGCCCGTCGGGAACCTGATCGGCGCCGAGAACATGGGCTTTGCCTGCATCATGGGCAACTTCCAGAGTGAGCGCCTGGCCCTGGCCCTCATGGCCAACATGACCGCGCAACTGGCACTGGAAGAAAGCCTGAAGTGGGCCCGCCAGCGCGAAGCGTTCGGCAAGCCCATTGGCAAGTTCCAGGTGCTCAAGCATCGCCTGGCGGAAATGGCTACGACGCTGGAGGTGTCCCGGGAGTTCACCTATCGCCAGGCGGCAAAAATGGCTGCCGGGCAAAGTGTGATCAAGGAAATCTCCATGGCCAAGAACTTCGCCACCGACACCGCGGATCGCATCACCCACGACGCGGTGCAGATCCTCGGCGGGCTGGGCTACATGCGCGACAGCCTGGTGGAGCGGCTGTACCGCGACAACCGGATCCTGTCCATTGGCGGCGGCACGCGGGAAGTGATGAACGAGATAATCAGCAAGCAGATGGGGCTGTAGATTGCGCTATGGCGGCTTGCCCGCGATGATCTCAGTGCCAACACCGCTTACTGTTCGGACAAGGCAAACTGCGTCAGGCAGAACGTCGGGATGCCCATGTCTTCCAGGCGCTGCGAGCCGCCCAGCTCCGGCAGGTCGATGATCGCTGCCGCTTCGAAAATTTTCGCGCCCATGCGCCGGACCAGATTGGCCGCGGCAATCAGGGTGCCGCCGGTGGCGATCAGGTCATCGAACATCAGTACTGAGTCGCCTTCGCACAGGCTGTCGGCGTGGACTTCGAGGAAGGCTTCGCCGTACTCGGTCTGGTAGCCCTCGGCCAGTACGTCGGCCGGCAGCTTGCCTTGCTTGCGAAACAGCACCAGTGGTTTGTTCAGTTGATAGGCCAGCACCGAGCCGATCAGGAAACCACGGGCATCCATTGCACCGATGTGGGTGAAATCGGCTTCGACATAACGATGGGCAAAGCTGTCCATCACCAGGCGCAGGGCCTTGGGCGACTGGAACAAGGGAGTGATATCGCGAAAGATCACGCCAGGCTTGGGAAAGTCGATCACGGGGCGGATCAGGGATTTGATGTCGAAGGAGTCGATGAGCATCGTCGAGATGTCCTGGCAGGCTGCAAATGCAGCAGTATAACGGCGGCCGAGCAGGTTCGCTCGGCCGCCCGTGCCTCCTCAGCCTTCGACAGAGCCGCCGGCCAGCGCGCACAGTTGGATCGGGTCGAGGATGTGTACTTCCTTGCCCTCGGCGGCGATCAACTGGTTTTGCTGGAAACGGGTGAACACCCGGGACACGGTTTCCACCGCCAGCCCCAGGTAGTTGCCGATTTCGTTGCGCGACATGCTCAGGCGGAACTGGTTGGCCGAGAACCCGCGTGCGCGGAAGCGCGCCGAGAGGTTGACCAGGAAGGTGGCGATTCGCTCGTCAGCGGTCTTCTTCGACAGCAGCAGCATCATTTGCTGGTCGTCGCGAATCTCGCGGCTCATCACCCGCATCAACTGACGGCGCAATTGCGGCAGTTGCAGGGCCAGTTCATCGAGACGCTCGAAAGGGATTTCGCACACTGAAGTGGTTTCCAGCGCCTGGGCGGACACCGGGTGAGACTCGGTGTCCATGCCCGACAGGCCGACCAGTTCGCTCGGCAAGTGGAAGCCGGTGATCTGTTCTTCACCGCCGTCGCTGAGACTGAAAGTCTTCAGGGCGCCGGAGCGCACGGCAAATACCGAATCGAATCGGTCACCCTGACGGAACAGGAACTCGCCCTTTTTCAGCGGACGGCCGCGTTTTACGATGTCGTCCAGCGCATCCATGTCTTCCAGATTCAGCGATAGTGGAAGGCAGAGGGGGGCCAGGCTGCAATCCTTGCAGTGAGCCTGGCTGTGAGCGCGCAGTTTAACTGGCTCGGACATTTCTTAGATCCTTGTGGGAAAAACACACATAAGACGTAAGGGTACCCCACGGGAGGACCCGGAGGCCAGACTGCGGCAACATGGCGCAGTCTATTTGTCCGTAGCCTGGGTCAAATTACTCGCGAAAAACGCTGGCGGTTCTGCTGTTCCAGGTATGCGTCGAACACCATGCACACCGATCGCACCAGCAGGCGCCCGGCCGGCAGGATCAGGATTTTCTCGCTATCGAGTTCAATCAGGCCATCAGTGGCCATGGCCTGCAACTGCGGCCAGAGCTCGCCGAAGTAGCCACGAAAGTCGAGGTTGAACTGCTGTTCGATGGTTGCGAACTGCAGATGGAAATTGCAGATCAACTGCTGGATCACCGCTCGCCGGATCCGGTCGTCCTGGGTGCAGACCAGGCCACGGCTGGTGCCCAGTTGGGAGCTGGCCAGGGCATTCTGGTACTCGTTGAGATCGCTGCTGTTCTGGCAGTACAGGTCGCCGATCTGGCTGATGGCCGAAACCCCCAGGCCAATCAGGTCGCAATGTCCGTGGGTGGTATAGCCCTGGAAGTTGCGCTGCAGGGTGGTCTCTTCCTGGGCAATGGCCAGTTCATCGTCCGGCAGGGCGAAGTGGTCCATGCCGATGTAGCGATAACCGGCGGCGGTCAATTGCTCGATGGTGCGCTGCAGCATCTGCAGTTTTTCCGCCGGAGCGGGCAGGTCGCTGCTGTTGATCCGCCGCTGCGGCATGAAGCGCTCGGGCAAGTGGGCGTAGTTGAACACCGAGAGCCGGTCCGGCTGCAGGCTGATGACTTCCTCGACGGTGCGAGCGAAGTTTTCCGCGGTCTGCTTGGGCAGGCCGTAGATCAGGTCGATATTGATCGAGCGAAATTGCAGAGTGCGCGCCGCATCGATCACCGCACGGGTCTCTTCCAGGCTCTGCAGGCGATTGACCGCCCGCTGCACTGCCGGATCGAGGTCTTGCAGGCCGATGCTGACCCGGTTGAAGCCCAGTTCGCGCAGCAGGCCCATGGTCGACCAGTCGGCCTCGCGAGGGTCGATCTCGATACCGTAGTCGCCGGAGTCATCGTCCAGCAGGTTGAAGTGCTTGCGCAGTTGCGCCATCAGCTGGCGCAACTCGTCGTGGCTGAGGAAGGTCGGGGTGCCGCCACCAAAATGCAATTGCTCGACTTTCTGCTGCGGGTCCAAGTGGCAGGCCACCAGCTGGATTTCCTGCTCCAGGCGTTGCAGGTACGGCAACGCACGGCCACGGTCCTTGGTGATGACCTTGTTGCAGGCGCAGTAGTAGCAAATGTTCGCGCAGAACGGCACATGCACGTACAGCGACAACGGTCGCTGGGCCTTGCGACTCTCGCGCAGGGCATGGAGCAGGTCGAAGGAGCCGACCTGGCTGTGGAATTGCACCGCGGTCGGGTACGAGGTGTAGCGAGGTCCCGCCAGGTCGTAACGGCGGATCAGATCTGTGTCCCAACGAATGGCGTCGAGCATGCGGGCATTCCCCGGATAGGCTGGCAGTGACAGCGAGTCTAGGGGGTTGCCAACGTGGGCATGTTGACTTGTATCAAGGGGCGCGCGGCAGGCGCCGTGCTCAGTGCCCCATCAACCAATGCTGATGCGGCCCCGGCAGGGTCCAGATGCCGAACAGGATCACCAGCAGGCCACCCGCCATGCGCACGCTACGCTTGCGCAGCAGGGCGGTGACTCGTTCGGCGGCCAGCCCGGTGGCCAGCAGCACCGGCCAGGTGCCGAGGCCAAACGCGAGCATCAGCAGCGCACTGTCCAGCGCATTGCCCTGGCTGGCGGACCACAGCAGGGTGCTGTACACCAGCCCGCAAGGCAGCCACCCCCACAGCGCACCCAGCAGCAAGGCGCGCGGCAGGCTCGAGACTGGCAGCAAACGGTTGGCCACTGGCTGGATATAACGCCACAGGCCACGGCCCAGGCCTTCGATGCGGGTCAGGCCGCTCCACCAGCCCGCCAGGTACAGGCCCATGGCGATCAACAGCAGGCCGGCGAGGATGCGCATGAACATCGCCGCCGGGCTGTTGGCCACTGCCCATCCCGCCAGGCCGATCAGCAGGCCGGCGGTGGCGTAGCTGAGAATCCGCCCGAGGTTGTACGCCAGCAGCAGGCGAAAACGCCGACTGCGTTGTTCCTTGGGGATCGCCAGGGTCAGCGCGCCCATCAGCCCGCCACACATGCCCAGGCAGTGGCCGCCACCGAGCAGCCCGAGGATCAGTGCCGAGACCAGCAGGGGTGCCAGTTCAAGCATGGGGTGGGGTCTTGTCGGTCGGCTTGGCCGGATCCGCCGGGTGGCCGTCGGCTTCGTTGATCGCCGCCTGGTGGTTAGGGTCCTGGTCGTCGAACAGGATGCTGTGGGCCGGTCCGTCGAGGTCGTCGTACTGACCGCTGTCGACCGCCCAGAAGAAAATGTAGATAGCGATGGCGACGATCAGCAGTGCCGCCGGGATCATCACGTAGAGAGCTGGCATCGGGACTCCATGCGCGCGCGGCTCAGGCCGGCAGCGCGGGGGTGTGTGGCGGGGTGCTTGCGGGCGCGCTCGGCAGGCGAGTCAGGCGCAGGGCATTGAGCACCACGGTCAACGAACTGATGGACATGCCGACCGCGGCCCACACCGGAGTGATCCAGCCGAGGGCCGCGAAGGGCAACATGAGGCCATTGTACAGCCCGGCCCACAGCAGGTTCTCGATGATTACCCGACGTGTCCGGCGAGCCAGGCTGAAGGCTTGCACCAGGGCGTCCAGGCGGTTGGACAGCAACACCGCATCGGCGCTGGTTTTCGCCAGGTCAGTGGCCGAACCCATGGCCACGCTGATGTCGGCGGCGGCCAGCACCGGCACATCATTGACCCCATCGCCGAGCATCAACACCTTGCGGCCTTGCTGTTGCAGTTGCTTGAGCACTTGCAGCTTGTCGTCCGGGCGCAAACCGCCCCGGGCTTCATCGATGCCCAGCTCGGCGGCCACGCTGGCGACCATTGGCGAACTGTCGCCGGACAGCAGCAGCGTACGCCAGCCCCGGGCCTTGCAGGCGGCGAGCAGGGCGGGGGCGTCACTGCGCAGGCGGTCGTCGAGGACCAGCCAGGCCAGTGCGCCGCTGCTGTCACCCAGCAGCAGCCACTGCCCGGCTTCCTCAGGCATGGCCGGCACCGCACAGCCGCTGAGCGCGCAGACGAAGGCCGGTTGGCCAATGCGCAGGCGCTGCTCGCCGACTCGCCCTTCGAGGCCCAGGCCTGGGCTGCTGAGGACTTCTTCGGCGGCCAGCGGGGCTCGGCCGAATGCGCGGGCAATCGGGTGTTCGGAACGGTTTTCCAGGGCGGCGGCGAGGGCCAGGCACTGGTCGCTGTCGAGGCTGGCCAGGGGCCGGATCGAGCGTAAGGCCAGGCGTCCTTCGGTGAGGGTGCCGGTCTTGTCGAAAATCACCGTGTCGATCTGGTTCAGGCCTTCGAGCACATGCCCACGGGTCAGCAGCAGGCCGAGTTTGTGCAGGGTGCCGGTGGCGGCAGTCAGGGCGGTGGGCGTGGCCAGTGACAAGGCGCACGGGCAGGTAGCCACCAGCATCGCCAGGACGATCCAGAACGCCCGGGACGCATCCAGTTGCCACCACAGCAGGCCGATCACCGCGGCGGCCACCAGTGACAGCAGGAGGAACCATTGCGCGGCTTTGTCGGCGATCTCCGCCAGCCGCGGTTTTTCCGCCTGGGCCCGCTCCAGCAAGCGGACGATGGCCGACAGGCGCGTGTCCTGGCCGAGGGCCTGGACCTCGACGGTCAGCGCGCCTTCGACATTCAGCGTGCCCGCGGTGACCGCATCGCCACGCGTGCGGGCCTGGGGCAGGTATTCGCCGGTCAGCAGCGACTCATCGACGCTCGACTGGCCGTCGAGAATCCGCCCGTCAGCCGGCAGGATCGCGCCGGGGTGCACCAGTACCTGGTCGCCCAGGCGTAACTCGCTGAGCAGGATCCGTTCGCTTTGGCCATCGGTGCTCAGGCGCAGGCAGGAGGCCGGCAGCAGGTTCACCAGCTGCGCGGTGGCCGCGGCCGTGCGCTCCCGGGCCCGGCGCTCCAGGTAACGCCCGGCCAGCAGGAACAGGGCGAACATGCCGACCGCATCGAAATACAGCTCGCCGGTGCCGGTGATCGAGGTCCAGATGCCCGCCAGGTAGGCGCCGCCAATGGCCAGCGAGACCGATACGTCCATGGTCAGGTGGCGGGTGCGCAGGTCGCGCATCGCCCCTTTGAAGAACGGCGCGCAGCTGTAGAACACAATCGGCGTGGTCAGGAACAGCGCGACCCAACGCAAGATGGTGTGCAGTTCGGGGCTGAGGTCGATGTTGAATTCCGGCCATGTCGCCATGGTTGCCATCATCGCCTGGAACCACAGCAGGCCGGCTACACCCAGTTGGCGCAGGGCCAGGCGGTTTTCGCTGGCCAGTTGTTCGCTGGCGCGGTCGGCCTGGTAGGGGTGGGCGGCATAGCCGATGTGGCGCAATTCGCTGAGCACCTGACTCAACGGCAACTGGCTATCGACCCAGCGCACGTGCAGGCGATGGTTCGACAGGTTCAGCCGCGCCTCGGCCACGGCAGGCAGGCCACGCAGGTGTTTTTCGATCAACCAGCCACAGGCGGCGCAACTGATGCCTTCCATCAGCAGTGTGGTTTCGGCCAGGTCGCCGTCGTGACGGACGAAGGGTTGCTGCACATCGGCGCGGTCGTACAGTGCCAGTTCGTCGACCAGTTGCACTGGCAAGGCTTCGGGGTTGGCCGAGGCTTCGCTACGGTGGCTGTAGTAATGCTCCAGGCCACCGGCGACTATCGCTTCGGCCACCGCCTGGCATCCTGGGCAGCAGAGCTCGCGGGTTTCGCCGAGGATCACGGCAGTAAACCGGCTGCCAGACGGGACGGGCAGGGCGCAGTGGTAGCAGGGGATTGGGCTGGTGGTCATGGGGTAATCACTAGTACCGCTGGATCTCTATCGTCGGATAGGGCCGCTTCGCGGGCAAACCCGCTCCCACAGGGATCGTTGGCGAGCTCACGACCGCTGATCAACTGTGGGAGCGGGCTTGCCCGCGAATGCGCGAAGCGCAGTTTTTAGTTCTTCAGGTCTTCGGCGCCTTGCAGTGGTTCGTCACCCAGCAGCAGGTCCTTGTCGTGGCTGACCTGTTCTTCTTCGAACATGCGCCAGATGTGATCGTCCTGGCTGCCGAGCAATTCGACAAAGCGGCGGCCTTCGACCTTGTCGGTCACCTGGCCGATGTAGCGGCCTGGTTCGGTTTCGCTGCGAGTCAGGGTGATCTTGCGGTCTTTCTCAGGCTGGGTCGGCGAGATCAGGTTCAGCTCCAGGGTCTTGGGCTGGCTGTTGCCGGTCAGGTGCAGGTCGACTTCGCCGGTGACCCCATCCAGGTGCACGCTGGCGCGCAGCAGCAGGGTCTGGGCCAGCAGCTCACGGTCCAGGGAGCGGTTGATGCCTTTGCCAGCCTCGTAGTAATTGTCGTTGACCAGGTTGTCCGGGTTGTTCACCGCGATGGTCACCATCGACAGGGTCAGCGTCACCGAACAGGCCAGGATCGCGATGATGATCCAGGGCCAGAGGTGCTTGTACCAAGGGCTGGTGGCATTTGCTGCAGGCATGATGACTTCTCTCAACGAATTTGTGGGCCGATGAATCGGCTCTTGGCTTCAATGTGGACGCTGTCGTCGTCGGCATCCTTGAGGATGAATTTCACCTCGTTGGTGCTCGACGGCAGTTGCTCCGGTGCACTCGACAACTCGACCGGCATGCTGAAAATTTCCCCGGCGGCGACCTTGATCTCACGCTTGCCTTGCAGCTTGAGGTCCGGCAGGCCAGCGGCTTCCAGCAGGTAGGTATGGTCGCGCTGGTCCTTGTTCATGACTTTGAGGCTGTAGACGTTCTCGATCCGCCCTTCGGCGTTCTCGCGGTACAGCACGCGGTCCTTGCTGACGTCGAAGCCCACCAGTGGGCGCATGAAGAAAGCGGTCACCAGGAGGCTGATCATTGCCAGCAACACCAGCGCATAGCCGATCAGGCGCGGTCGCAGTTTATGGGTTTTCTGGCCGGACAGGTTGTGCTCGGTGGTGTAGCTGATCAGGCCGCGGGGGTAGTCCATCTTGTCCATGATGCTGTCGCAGGCGTCGATGCACGCGGCACAGCCGATGCATTCGATCTGCAGGCCGTCGCGGATGTCGATGCCGGTCGGGCACACCTGTACGCACATGGTGCAATCGATGCAGTCACCCAGGCCCTGGGCCTTGTAGTCCACGCCTTTTTTGCGCGGGCCACGGGCTTCGCCACGGCGCGGATCGTAGGAAACGATCAGGGTGTCCTTGTCGAACATCACGCTCTGGAAACGTGCATACGGGCACATGTAGATGCACACCTGCTCGCGCAACCAGCCGGCGTTGCCGTAGGTGGCGAGGGTGAAGAAGCCGACCCAGAAGTACGACCAGCCATCCGCCTGGCCGGTGAAGAAGTCGATGACCAGCTCACGAATCGGCGAGAAATAGCCGACGAAGGTCATGCCGGTGACGAAACCGATCAACAGCCACAGGCTGTGTTTGCTGAACTTGCGCAGGAACTTGTTGGCGCTCATTGGCGCCTTGTCGAGCTTGATGCGCTGGTTGCGGTCGCCTTCGGTGACCTTCTCGCACCACATGTAAATCCATGTCCAGACGCTCTGCGGGCAGGTATAGCCGCACCAGACGCGTCCGGCGTAGACGGTAATGAAGAACAGCCCGAAGGCGGCAATGATCAGCAGGCCCGAGAGCAGGATGAAGTCCTGCGGCCAGAAGGTGGCGCCGAAAATGAAGAATTTGCGTTCAGGCAGGTTCCACCACACGGCCTGGTGGCCGCCCCAGTTGAGCCACACCGTACCGAAATACAGCAGGAACAGCCCGGCACCGCCCATCATCCGCAGATTGCGGAACAGGCCGGTGAAGGCGCGGGTGTAGATTTTTTCTCTTGAGGCGTAAAGGTCGACGCTGTTGTTCGCGTTCTTGGCAGGTGGTGTAACGTCGTGTACCGGAATCTGATTGCTCATCATTGCATCCCACGGCAGTGGAAAAATGCCTCGGTCAGTACGTGCCGACCGCGGTCAAAAAGGCTGTTGCAGTGGCGCAATGATACGCCTGAAGCTCTAGCGCAAGGGTGCGACCTTTGGTCGCGTTGGGAAAAATGGGAGGATGGTGTAGCAAATGTAACAAATCATGATGCAGGTCAATTGACTTGTTCAGTATGGACGATTTTCCCCCCACCATCCTCACGCCTGGCCAGCATCGCCACCACCGGCGCTGAAACATCGGCACTTGATTAAGTGCGGCCAGGGGTTTGTTTCATTTTCGCAAGGGGCAGTAAGTTGGTGGCGAGCCAGGATCGACCTGGCTCATTCACCTTAAACCCTTTATGAAAATGGAATTTTATGAAGCTCATTAATTGTTACAAGTTAGCCGCCGTGCTGGTGCTCTTCTGCGGGGCGCCCGGCGCATTCAGCGCGCAGGAGACTGTATCACCTGTGCACCTGGTCTTTGCCTCCGACCCGCAGTATCCCTGGACTGAAAGCTCCGATGACGGCTCGCCCGAATCAGACTCAGCGCGCGATGCCCGTTCGAAGTGGCTGATCGATACCCAATACGCCGATATTGCCGATTTCCGCCGCAATTTCGGGGGTGTCCAGCGGGTGCCAGTGATGATCAATGGCGACCTCACGGCGTTTGGCCACGGCTGGCAACGCTCGGTGCTGATGCCGATTCTGGAGTCCCGGCTGGAGGGGGTCTATGACTACGGGTTGGGCAATCACGACTATGAAAACAACGTCGACGATTGTTTTCTCAACAGCTGCGCTGCCGACAGTATCGAGGCGCTCAAGCAGCGTTACTGGGGCAAGGTCGACAGCATGGACTTCGGCGTGCGGGTCTCGGGGGGCACCGATATCTATTACGGCAGCCTGGCGTATTCGCGCAACCAGGGTGATGTGCATCTGGTGCAACTGCACAACGAGCCGACCTATTCGGTGAACTTCAGCTCCGGAGTGCCTCTCATCAGTCCCAAGGCGTTCGAAATCAGCGATGCGCTGGAATGGCTCGAAGGCGACCTGAAAAAGGCCCGGGAGCAGGGCCGAATTATTATTCTCAACCTGCACAAGCCGCGAGACTGGGCCGGCAGTCAGGAGCAGATCGCCCGGTTCAGAAACATGATCGAGACCTACAAAGTCACGGCGGTATTTGCCGGGCATTATCACGGCTACACAGGGCAATACTGGTATGCCACCGAGGAATTTGGCCAGGTGCCGGTGTTTCTCAGCGGTTCGGCTTCCCAGCAGAGCTACCTGATCGCAAGCTTTGCCGCAGACCGGCAATCACTGGCGGTCCATCGCGTCAAAGACAATAACTGGCCCAGCCGTCAACTCGAGTCG
This sequence comes from Pseudomonas sp. NPDC087626, assembly GCF_044743405.1. Taxonomy (NCBI): domain Bacteria; kingdom Pseudomonadati; phylum Pseudomonadota; class Gammaproteobacteria; order Pseudomonadales; family Pseudomonadaceae; genus Pseudomonas; species Pseudomonas sp. NPDC087626. The sequence goes on along the minus strand of NZ_JBIUWJ010000009.1, from coordinate 65,993 downwards.
GTGATTGAAGTGCGGTATTAGGGGGCACAAACCAAACGGCCCCGTCAGGTGACTGACGGGGCCGTTGGTTGTTGCATCAAGCGTTTGCCTTACTCGGCGTCCGCTGCCTTCTCGCCGTGAGACAGGCTGTAGACGTAAGCGGCCAGCAAGTGAACCTTGTCGTTACCCTGCATTTGCTCTTGCGCAGGCATCTGGCCCTGACGGCCGTAACGGATGGTCTGCTGCAGTTGAGCAAAGCTCGAGCCGTAGATGAACGCGCCCGGGTGAGTCAGGTCAGGTGCACCCATTGCTGGCGTGCCTTTGCCCGCTGGGCCGTGGCAGGCCACGCAGTTGGCGGCGAACAGCTTCTGGCCAGCAACCGGGTCGGCTTTGCTGCCTTCTGGCAGTTTGCGGCCATCGAGGTTGGTCAGGACAAATGCCGCAACGTCGCTGACGCCTTGTTCACCGATCACTTCAGCCCAGGCTGGCATCACGGCGTGACGACCGCCGAGGATGGTGGCCTTGATTTCTGCTGGCGAACCGCCCCAGCGCCAGTCGGCGTCGGTCAGGTTCGGGAAGCCATAAGCACCCTTGGCGTCGGAGCCGTGGCAAACCGAGCAGTTGGAGGCGAACAGGCGGCCACCCATCTTCAGGGCTTGTGGGTCCTTGGCGACCTCTTCGATCGGCATGGCAGCGAACTTGGCGAAGATCGGACCGAACTTGGCGTCCGACTTGGCCATTTCCTTTTCCCACTCGTGAACGCCGGTCCAGCCGGACTGGCCGTTGGCGAACGGGGTCTGCTTCTCGTTATCGAGGTAGCTGTAACCCGGCAGCAGGCCTTTCCAGTTGCCCAGGCCCGGGTACAGCACCAGATAACCCAGGGCGAAGACGATGGTGCCGACGAACAGCATGAACCACCATTTCGGCAGCGGGTTGTCGTACTCCTCGATCCCGTCGAAGGAGTGGCCAACCGTCTCATCTGTCTGCTCGCTGCGCTGGCCCTTGCGGGTCGACAGCAGCAGCCAGGTCAGGGCGAAGATGGTACCCAGACTGAGGACTGTGACGTACAGACTCCAGAACGTAGTCATTCTTTGTTACTCCTAGAAGCTTGCTCGACGTGCTTGATGGCTTCGGGATCATCCGCGAAAGGCAGCAAGGTCGCGTCTTCAAACTCGGACTTGCGCTTGGGGCTGAACACCCACAAGGCCAGACCGATAAAGGCAACCATCACGACAACGGTGCCCAGGCCACGAATCATCCCGATATCCATCTAAATCACCGTTTGCTTTTGATGATGGTGCCCAGGCCTTGCAGATAGGCCACCAGCGCGTCCATTTCGGTTTTGCCCTTCACAGCATCCTTGGCGCCGGCGATGTCTTCGTCGGTGTAAGGGACGCCGAGCGTGCGCAAGACTTCCATTTTCTTCGCGGTGTCCTTGCCGTCGAGCTTGTTTTCCACGAGGAACGGGTAGGCCGGCATTTTCGACTCGGGCACCACGTTGCGCGGGTTGTACAAGTGCGCACGCTGCCAGTCATCGGAGTAACGACCGCCGACGCGGGCCAGGTCCGGACCGGTACGCTTGGAACCCCACAGGAAAGGGTGGTCCCAGACGCTTTCACCGGCTACCGAGTAGTGGCCATAACGTTCGGTTTCAGCGCGAAACGGACGGATCATCTGCGAGTGGCAGCCGACACAACCGTTGGCGATGTAGACGTCGCGGCCTTCCAGTTCAAGGGCGGTACGTGGCTTCATGCCTTCGACCGGCTTGTTGGTGACATCCTGGAAAAACAGCGGGACGATCTGGGTCAGGCCGCCGATGCTGACGGCGATGACCATGAAGAAGGCCAGCAGGCCAATATTCTTCTCGACTGCTTCATGCTTCATCAGTGAGCTCCAACTACAGCAATCTGTTCGGCGGCTTTGGCTTCTGCCGGGTTCGAGGCGCGTACGGTACGGAATACGTTGTAGGCCATGAACAGCATGCCGGAGGCGAAGAATGCACCGCCCAGGGCGCGAACGATAAAGCCCGGGTGGCTGGCTTGCAGCGCTTCAACGAACGAGTAGGTCAGGGTGCCGTCGTCGTTGATTGCACGCCACATCAGGCCCTGGGTGATGCCGTTGACCCACATCGAAGCGATGTAGAGCACGGTACCGATGGTCGCGAGCCAGAAGTGGGTGTTGATCAGGCCAGTGCTGTGCATCTGCGCACGACCGAACAGTTTCGGGATCATGTGGTAGATCGCGCCGATCGAGATCATCGCTACCCAGCCCAAGGCACCGGCGTGTACGTGGCCGATGGTCCAGTCGGTGTAGTGCGACAGCGAGTTGACGGTCTTGATGGCCATCATCGGGCCTTCGAAGGTCGACATGCCGTAGAACGCCAGGGAGACCACCAGGAAGCGCAGGATCGGGTCGGTGCGCAGCTTATGCCAGGCGCCCGACAGGGTCATCATGCCGTTGATCATGCCGCCCCAGCTTGGAGCCAGCAGGATGATCGACATCGCCATGCCCAGGGACTGAGCCCAGTCCGGCAGTGCGGTGTAGTGCAGGTGGTGCGGACCGGCCCAGATGTACAGGGTAATCAGGGCCCAGAAGTGCACGATCGACAGGCGATACGAGTAGATCGGACGCTCGGCCTGCTTCGGCACGAAGTAGTACATCATCCCCAGGAAGCCGGTGGTCAGGAAGAAACCTACCGCGTTGTGGCCGTACCACCACTGGATCATGGCGTCGGTCGCACCGGCGTAGGCCGAGTAGGACTTGAAGAAACTGACCGGCAGGGAGGCGTGGTTGACGATGTGCAGCATCGCCGTCACAACGATGAAGGCACCGTAGAACCAGTTACCGACGTAGATGTGCTTGGTCTTGCGCTTGGTGATGGTGCCGAAGAACACCAGACCGTAGGTGACCCAGACGATAGCCAGCAGGATAGCCAGAGGCCATTCCAGTTCCGCGTATTCCTTGGTGGTGGTGTAACCCAGCGGCAAGGTAACAATCGCGCCGACGATCACCGCTTGCCAACCCCAGAAGGTGAAGGCCGCGAGGCTGTCGGAAATCAGTCGCGTTTGGCAGGTTCGCTGCACGACGTAATAAGAAGTGGCAAACAATGCACAACCACCGAAGGCGAAGATCACCAGGTTGGTGTGCAGTGGGCGCAGGCGTCCAAAGCTCGTCCACGGCAGACCGAAGTTCAACTCCGGCCAGACCAGTTGCGAGGCGATGAAGACACCGAGCCCCATGCCAAGGATCCCCCAGACCACCGTCATGATGGCGAACTGGCGGACTACCTTATAGTTATAAGCAGTCGGACTGATTGCTGTGCTCATTCTAAGGTTCCACGGTTTGGGTGTTTTATTAGGGATAAAAATCGGCCGCAAGTATGGAGAAAGCGGGGGGTCATTGCAACGCGCCATGACCTGCGTCAATGCTTTCAAAAGCTGATTCTGCGGCCTTTCCATGCGCCGCGTAGGGACAAATTTGCCCAGGGGGAAAATGTCCCGGCAGGGGAAAAGGGCGAGGGGGTCGGGTCAGTTGTAACGGGGTGTGTTCAAACGAGGCGTGCAGGTGACAGACGGCAACTTGGACGACAGCCGGTGTCTACCGGCCTTTGCGGCCTGTCATCGAACCGAATCGTCGAACCCATCCTTTACGGTTGACCTGTGACCGGCCTTTGCCAGTCCGCTTGGCAGCAAGCTTAGACGTGAATCTGCCGGACGCAAAGGCAGACCTTTTTGGGGTGCGACAATGCGTCGCAAAGAGGTAGGGAACTGCCGCACCAGGAAGGTGCGACAGTAATGCGGTTGCGAGTTATTCGCTTTTACCCTCTGCCTGCAGCGGCTGAGCGCTGGCACCGTGGGAGAGGCTGTAGACGTACGCTGCCAGCAATTGCACTTTGTCATTGCCGAGCAGTTCGTTCTGCGCCGGCATGTGACCCTGGCGACCATGGCGAATGGTCTGCTGCAACTGGGCCAGGCTAGTGCCGTAGATGAACGCCGCCGGGTGCGTCAGGTTTGGCGCGCCCATCAGTTCCATGCCCTGGCCATTGGCGCCGTGACAGGCTACGCAGGTGGTGCTGTACGCTTGCTGTCCGGCGACCAGGTCGGCACCGCTGTCCTCTGGCAACGGCAGGCCGGCGAGTTCGTGGCGCACATAGGCGGCAACGTTTTTCACCCCGGCATCGCCCAGGACTTCACCCCAGGCCGGCATCGCCGCCATCCGCCCACCCATGATGGTGGTCTTGATCGCCTCCGCGCTACCGCCCCAGCGCCAGTCGCTGTCCGCCAGGTTGGGGAAGCCGAAGGCACCCTTGGCATCCGAGCCGTGGCACACCGAGCAGTTGGAGGCGAACAGGCGTCCGCCCATCTTCAGTGCTTGTGGGTCCTTGGCTACTTCTTCCACGGGCATGGCTGCAAATTTGGCGAAGATCGGCCCGAACTTGGCGTCGGCCTTGGCCATTTCCTTGTCCCATTCCTTGGTCTGGGTCCAGCCGTCCTGATAGCCCGGCAGGATGCCTTTCCAGTTACCCAGGCCCGGGTAGAGGATCAGGTAGCCCACGGCAAACACCAGGGTCCCGGCGAACAGCAGGAACCACCACTGGGGCAGCGGGTTGTCATATTCCTCGATGCCGTCGAAGGCATGGCCCATGGTCTGGTCGACACTGCCCTTGGTCTCACCCTTGCGGGTGCCGACCAGCAGCCAGGTCAGGCCGATCAGGCTGCCGATGGTCAGTACGCAGATCCACGTACTCCAGAAGGTGGTCATGGCCGGGTACTCCTTGTTGCGGGTTCTTGAGTGCTGGCGTCTTCGGCCAGGGGTTCATCGGCAAACGGCAGCAGGCGGGCTTCGGCGAATTGCGCGCTGCGCTTGCTGTTGAACACCCACAGGGTCAGGCCGATAAAGGCCACGAACACCACGACGGTGCCCAGGCCGCGGATCATTCCAGTGCTGATTACGCTCAATATTTCATAGGGCATGGCTCACCTCTTGCTCTTGATCGCAGTGCCGAGCACTTGCAGGTAGGAGACCAGGGCGTCCATCTCGGTCTTGCCCTTGAGCGTGGCGACTGACCCGGCGATGTCCTCGTCGGTGTAGGGCACGCCCAGGGTACGCATCACCTTGAGCTTGGTTTCGGTGCTGCTGCTGTCCACGGCCTGGGTAACCAGCCATGGATAGGCCGGCATTTTCGATTCCGGTACCACGTTGCGCGGGTTGTACAGGTGGGCGCGGTGCCAGTCATCGGAGTAGCGACCGCCGACCCGTGCCAGGTCCGGACCGGTACGCTTGGAACCCCACAGGAACGGGTGGTCCCAGACGCTTTCACCGGCTACCGAGTAGTGGCCATAACGTTCGGTCTCGGCGCGGAACGGACGGATCATCTGCGAGTGGCACTGCACGCAGCCTTCGCGGATGTAGATGTCGCGACCTTCCAGTTGCAGCGCGGTGTAGGGCTTCATGCCTTCGACCGGCTTGTTGGTGACGTCCTGGAAGAACAGCGGGACGATCTGCGTCAGACCGCCGATGCTCACCGCAAAGACCATCAGCAACAGCAGCAGGCCGACGTTTTTTTCAATCGTTTCGTGTTTCATGGTGGACTCCTCAGGCCATCTGCGCCGCGGCGGCGACTTCGGCTGGTTGGGCCTCACGCACGGTGCGCCAGGTGTTGTAGGCCATCAGGAACATGCCGCTCAGGAAGATCGCCCCGCCGACCAGGCGTACGACGAAGCCTGGGTGGCTGGCCACCAGGGTTTCCACGAAGGAGTAGGTCAGGGTCCCGTCTTCGTTGACGGCACGCCACATCAGGCCCTGGGCAATGCCGTTGACCCACATCGAGGCGATGTAGAGCACGGTGCCGATGGTGGCGAGCCAGAAGTGCGCGTTGATCAGGCCGACACTGTGCATCTGCGTACGACCGAAGATTTTCGGGATCATGTGGTACAGCGCGCCGATGGAGATCATCGCTACCCAGCCGAGGGCGCCGGCGTGTACGTGGCCGATGGTCCAGTCGGTGTAGTGGGAGAGGGCGTTGACGGTCTTGATCGCCATCATCGGGCCTTCGAAGGTCGACATGCCGTAGAACGCCAGGGACACCACCAGGAAGCGCAGGATCGGGTCGCTGCGCAGCTTATGCCAGGCGCCCGAGAGGGTCATCATGCCGTTGATCATCCCGCCCCAGCTCGGCGCCAGCAGAATCAGCGACATCACCATGCCCAGCGACTGAGCCCAGTCCGGCAGCGCGGTGTAGTGCAGGTGGTGCGGGCCGGCCCAGATGTACAGGGTGATCAGGGCCCAGAAGTGCACGATCGACAGGCGATAGGAGTACACAGGGCGCTCGGCCTGCTTCGGCACGAAGTAGTACATCATCCCCAGGAAACCGGCAGTGAGGAAGAAGCCTACGGCGTTGTGGCCGTACCACCACTGGACCATGGCATCGGTCGCACCGGCATACACCGAGTAGGACTTGGTCAGGCTGACCGGCAGCTCCAGGTTGTTGACGATGTGCAGGATGGCCACGGTGATGATGAACGCGCCGAAGAACCAGTTGCCGACGTAGATGTGCTTGGTCTTGCGCTTCATCAGCGTGCCGAAGAACACGATGGCGTAGGCGACCCAGACGATGGTGATCAGGATGTCGATCGGCCATTCCAGCTCGGCGTATTCCTTGGAGCTGGTGTAGCCCAGCGGCAGGGTGATGGCTGCCAGCAGGATCACCAGTTGCCAGCCCCAGAAGGTGAACGCGGCGATTTTTGGCGCGAACAATTGCGTCTGGCAAGTGCGTTGGACCGAGTAGAACGAGGCGGCAAACAGTGCGCAGCCACCAAAGGCGAAGATCACCGCGTTGGTGTGCAGCGGGCGCAGGCGACCGAAGCTGGTCCACGGCAAATTGAAGTTCAGTTCGGGCCAGACCAATTGAGCCGCGAGAAAAACCCCGAGCCCCATGCCGACGATGCCCCATACCACCGTCATAATGGCGAATTGGCGGACCACCTTGTAGTTATAGGCGGTACTTAAAGAAGTGTTCATGGTTCCCCATCCACGGTTCAGCCGAAGTGAAGGCGTCTGCGCAAGGCACGAACGCTCCCTTCGCCTGGAGTTATAGGCAGATTAAAAGCGAGGCAAGCATGGACAAAGAGCACAAGGCCAGTATTGACGGGGATCAATGGGAGCAGTGTGTGCGTCAGCAGGGCTGGTTGTGGAATGGCGCCTCGACGCCGGCCGTGGCGACCCTGATTCTTGCCCATGGGGCGGGTGCGCCGATGGACAGCGCATGGATGGCCGACATGGCTGGACGCCTTGCGGCCCGTGGGGTCAATGTGCTGCGCTTCGAGTTTCCCTACATGGCCCAGCGACGCCTGGATGGCGGTCGGCGGCCGCCCAATCCGGCGCCGAAGCTGCTTGAGAGCTGGCGAGAGGTGTATGGCCTGGTGCGACGTCATGTCGCTGGGCCCCTGGCCATTGGTGGCAAGTCCATGGGCGGGCGGATGGCCAGTTTGTTGGCGGATGAGTTGGGGGTGGATGCGTTGGTGTGCCTGGGGTATCCGTTTTACCCCGTGGGTAAGCCGCAGAAACCGCGAGTGGAGCATTTGGCCGGATTAAAGACTCGGGCCTTGATTATCCAGGGTGAGCGGGATGGGTTGGGTAATCGGGATACGGTGGAGGGTTATGACTTGGCGCCGAGTATCGAGCTGATGTGGCTGGCGGCGGCGGATCATGACTTGAAGCCGCTGAAGGCTTCAGGGTTTAGTCATGAGCAGCATTTGGCTGCTGCGGCTCAGAGAATTGCGGCATTTTTGTAGTGGTCGATTGGGTGTGATGGCTATAGGGGGGGGCATATCCGTTGCTGCGGTGATGGCTGCTTAGGGTTCCGCCCTTACGGCGGGTCACTTGGAAAAGCCCCAAGTAACCAAGGGCTCTTACCCCTGACGTACGGCCCCTCGCTTAGGCTCGGGGTTCCTTCGCTACGGTATCCATCCGGGGGCATCGCCTCCGGTTTGCTTCGCTGCACCTCCTCTCGATGTATGCGGCTACGCCGCACGGCGCTACGCGCCTCCCCCCAGATGGACACCTTCGCTCAGCCTGCCGATGGGGCGGGTGGATCAAGAGCAAAAGCACGGCGACCTGCCGGTCGGCCTGAGTGGTAAGGGCGGGCGAGGCGGCCTACCGGCCGGCCTGATTTTTTCCTGGTGTAAGAATTTCCCCTGTGGGAGCTAGCCTGCTAGCGATGGGGCCGGCACATCCAACATCGATATTGCCTGACACAACGCCATCCCGGGCAAGCGTAGCGCCGCCCGGCCCGCTCCCACAGGTTGGGTGGCCGTACGCAAGATTTGCGGGCAGCCAGATTTACTGTGGGAGCTAGCCTGCTAGCGATGGGGCCAACACAGCCAACATTGATGGCCCCTGACACACCGCCATCCCGGGCAAGCCCGTTCCCCCAGGGTCATGCGATCAATCGCACTCAGCGGTTGAAGCGCTCCACCAGCGAATACTGGGTATTCGCGGTCCGGGTCAGCTCTTCGCTCAGCAGTGCCGAGTTCTGCGCCTGTTCCGAGGTCTGGTCGGCCAGTTCGGAAATGTTACTGATGTTGCGGCTGATCTCTTCGGCCACCGCGCTCTGCTCCTCGGTGGCGGCGGCGATTTGAGTGGTCATATCGGTGATATTGGCCACCGCTTCGCTGATGCCCACTAGGGCCTGGTCTGCCTCAAGGACCCGCGCCACGCCTTCTTCGGCCTGGCGATGGCCGGCTTCCATGGTTTGCACGGCGGTGCTGGCGGTTTGCTGGAGCTTGGCGATCAGGCTGTGGATCTGCCCGGTCGACTCGCTGGTGCGTTGTGCCAGTTGGCGGACTTCGTCGGCCACCACCGCAAAACCCCGGCCCATTTCGCCGGCGCGGGCGGCTTCGATGGCAGCGTTGAGGGCCAGCAGGTTGGTCTGGTCGGCAATGCCTTTGATCACATCGACCACACCACCGATTTCGTCGCTGTCCTTGGCCAGTTGGGTCACCGTCAGGCCGGTTTCCCCGACTACCACCGACAGGCGCTGGATGGCGTCGCGGGTTTCCCCGGCGATATCGCGACCACGCCCGGTCAGGCGGTTGGCTTCCTGGGTCGCGTCTGCGGTGCGCTGGACGTGGCTGGCCACTTCCTGGGTGGTGGCGGCCATCTGGTTGACGGCGGTGGCCACCTGCTCGGTTTCCACGCGCTGACGTTCCAGGCCCGTGGAGCTGTTATGCGCCAGTTGGTCAGATTGACGTGCCTGCTCCGTCAGGTGCTCGGCGGTGTCCTGCAGGCGGGTCAGGCAGGTTTTCAAGCGGGCTTCCTGGCTGAGGATCGACATCTCCAGGCGCGCCTGGGCGCCACGGCTGTCGGTGTACATCTGGGCGATCAGCGGGTCGGAGGTGGTCTGCTCGGCGAGGCGCAACAGGCGCTTGAGACCGCGTTGTTGCCAGCTCAGCCCCAGCAGGCCCAGCGGCACCGAAAGGCCGGCAGCGAGGGCAAAGCCCCATTGCGAATTGAGGGTGGCGCCGATCATGAAGCTCAACTGGCTGACCAGGATGAATGGCAGCCAGTCCTGCAGCACCGGCAGCCATTTGTCACGCTGGGGAACGGCGGACTTGCCCTGGTTGATGCGCTGGTACAGGGTCTCGGCGCGCCGGATCTGCTCGGCGGTGGGCTTGACCCGAACCGACTCGTAGCCGATCACCTGGTTGCCGTCGAATACCGGGGTCACGTAGGCGTTGACCCAGTAATGGTCACCGTTCTGGCAGCGATTCTTGACAATGCCCATCCATGGCAGGCCTTGTTTTAATGTGCCCCACATATGCGCGAAGACCGCCGACGGGACGTCGGGGTGACGGACCAGATTGTGCGGCGCACGGATCAGTTCTTCACGGGAGAACCCACTGATCTCGACAAAAGCGTCGTTGCAGTAGTTGATCACGCCTTTGGCATCGGTGGTGGAAATCAACCGTTGCTGAGCCGGGAAGGTCCGTTCGCGTTGAGTGATGGGCTGGTTATTACGCATGGCTTTTTCAATCCGCAAGGCTTTGACAGGGTTTCGGCCAGCCCGCTGGATTATTGAAATTTTTTTTCAAGAAATCGGCGCTGCGTCGCAAAACGACCGGCGCGTCATTTGCCGTCAGATAAACCCTTGCGGGTTGAGGCAGGCGTTTGTGGCCCTGCCAATCATGTACTCGCGCTGCTGAAAGGGCAGCGCGAGTACCCACCGAAAAGCGCTCGGGGCTGCCCTTATGAGGCAATCAACTGGCGCAACACGTAATGCAGGATTCCCCCGGCCTTGAAGTACTCCACTTCATTGAGGGTGTCGATCCGACACAGCACCTCGACTTTCTCGCGGCTGCCGTCCTCGCGGGTGATGATCAGGGGCAGGTTCATCCGTGGCGTCAGTTCCACGCTGCTGAGCCCCTGGATGCTCAGGGTTTCCTTGCCGGTCAGGTTCAGGCTCTTGCGGTTCTGGTCGAGCTTGAACTGCAGCGGCAGGACGCCCATGCCCACCAGGTTGGAGCGGTGAATCCGTTCGAAGCTTTCGGCGATCACCGCCTTGACCCCCAGCAGGTTGGTGCCCTTGGCGGCCCAGTCGCGGCTGGAGCCGGTGCCGTATTCCTGCCCTGCGATCACCACTAGCGGAGTGCCGGCGGCCTGGTAGCGCATGGCCGCGTCATAGATCGCCATTTTCTCGCCAGTGGGGATATACAGGGTGTTGCCGCCTTCTTCGCCGCCGAGCATTTCATTGCGGATGCGAATGTTGGCGAAGGTTCCGCGCATCATTACTTCATGGTTGCCGCGCCGTGAGCCGTAGGAGTTGAAGTCCCGTGGCTCGACCCCTTGCTCGCGCAGGTAGCGGCCGGCCGGGCTGTCGGCCTTGATGTTGCCGGCGGGGGAGATGTGGTCGGTGGTCACCGAGTCGCCGAGCAGCGCCAGTACCCGGGCGTGGCTGATGTCCTCGACCACTGGCGGAGGGCCGTCGATGTGGTCGAAGAACGGTGGGTGCTGGATGTAGGTGGAGTCTGGCTGCCAGACGTAGGTAGCCGCTTGCGGCACCTCGATGGCTTGCCACTGCTCGTCGCCGGCGAACACTTCGGCGTACTCCTTGTGGAACATCGCGGTGTTGACCTGGTTGACCGCATCGGCGATCTCCTGGGTGCTAGGCCAGATGTCGCGCAGGTACACCGGGTTGCCGTCCTTGTCGTCGCCCAGTGATTCGCGGCTGATATCGATGCGCACCGTGCCGGCCAGTGCATAGGCCACCACCAGCGGTGGCGAGGCGAGCCAGTTGGTTTTCACCAGGGGGTGGACCCGGCCTTCGAAGTTGCGGTTGCCCGACAGCACCGAAGCGACGGTGAGGTCGGAGCCCTGGATGGCTTTTTCGATCGGCTCCGGCAAGGGGCCGGAGTTGCCGATGCAGGTGGTGCAGCCGTAACCCACCAGGGCAAAGCCCAGTTGATCGAGGTATTGGGTCAGGCCGGCGGCCTTGTAGTAGTCGGTCACCACCTTGGAGCCGGGCGCCAGGGAACTCTTGACCCAGGGTTTGCGCTGCAGGCCTTTTTCCACGGCTTTTTTTGCCACCAGCCCGGCGGCCATCATCACGCTGGGATTTGAGGTGTTGGTGCAGGAGGTGATGGCGGCTATCACTACCGCGCCGTTTTTCAGGCGATAGGTCTGACCCTCGTATTGGTAGTCCGCCTCGCCGACCAGGTCGGCATTGCCTACGGCCACACCGCCACCGCCTTCACTTTCCAGGCGGCCTTCTTCCTTGCTGGTGGGTTTGACCTGCAGGCCGAGGAAATCGCTGAAGGCTTGGGCCACATTGGGCAACGAGACCCGGTCTTGCGGGCGTTTTGGTCCGGCGAGACTGGCTTCGACGCTGCCCATGTCCAGCGCCAGGCTGTCACTGAACAGCGGTTCCTGGCCGGGCAGGCGCCACAGGCCCTGGGCTTTGCTGTAGGCCTCCACCAGTTTGACCACCGCAGTCGGACGGCCGGACAGGCTCAGGTAGTCCAGCGTTACCTGGTCCACCGGGAAGAAGCCGCAGGTCGCGCCGTATTCCGGCGCCATGTTGGCGATGGTGGCTCGGTCGGCCAGGGGCAGTTCGGCCAGGCCGTCGCCGTAGAACTCGACGAATTTGCCCACCACGCCTTTTTTGCGCAGCATCTGGGTCACGGTCAGCACCAGGTCGGTGGCGGTGATGCCCTCCTTGAGTTTGCCCGTGAGCTTGAAGCCAATCACCTCAGGAATCAGCATCGACACCGGTTGGCCGAGCATCGCCGCTTCGGCCTCGATCCCGCCGACACCCCAGCCCAGTACTCCGAGGCCGTTGATCATGGTGGTGTGGGAGTCGGTGCCCACCAGGGTGTCGGGGAAGGCATAGGTACGGCCGTCCTCGTCCTTGGTCCACACCGTGCGTGCGAGGTATTCGAGGTTCACCTGGTGGCAGATGCCGGTGCCCGGCGGTACCACGCTGAAGTTGTCGAAGGCGCTCTGGCCCCAGCGCAAGAAGGCATAACGTTCGCCATTGCGCTGCATTTCGATGTCGACGTTCTCTTCGAATGCGCTGCTGCTGGCAAATTTGTCGACCATCACTGAGTGGTCGATCACCAGGTCCACCGGCGACAGCGGATTGATCCGCTGTGGGTCGCCGCCGGCCTTGGCCATGGCGGCGCGCATGGCGGCCAGGTCGACCACCGCCGGTACTCCGGTAAAGTCTTGCATCAACACGCGCGCCGGACGGTACTGGATTTCCCGGTCGCTGCGCCGCTCCTTGAGCCAGGCCGCGAGGGCCTTGAGATCAGCGCCGGTGACGGTTTTCCCGTCCTCCCAGCGCAACAGGTTTTCCAGCAGGACTTTGAGCGACATCGGCAGCTGGTCAAGGTTGCCCAGGGCTTTGGCAGCCGCTGGCAAGCTGAAGTAGTGATAGGTCTTGTCGTCGACTTGCAGGGTGCCAAGGGTTTTCAGGCTATCGAGGGACGGCATTGAAATGACTCCTTTGAGTCCGCACGGCTACGGACTGACGGGATGGACAGAGCATTAAACCTAGCCCTGTTTTAAGTAGCTGGCTAATTACTGGACTCTATGGGCAGGTCCAGGGTTGCGAAGTCAGCTATCATGCGCCGGTTTTCGTGACAGGCTTTGCTACAGGGCAAGTTTGCGCGCACTTGCCCAGGAGATTTAATGAACATCCTCTTTATGCATTGCCGGCCGGGCTTCGAAGGTGAAGTCTGCTCGGAGATCGCCGAACATGCCGCGCGTTTGAACGTGGCCGGCTACGCCAAGGCGAAAACCGCCAGCGCCTGCGCCGAGTTCGTCTGCACCGAGGAAGACGGCGCCGAGCGCTTGATGCGCGGCCAGCGTTTTGCCCACTTGATCTTCCCGCGGCAATGGGCACGCGGGATCTTCATCGACCTGCCGGAAACCGATCGCATCAGTGTGATCCTCGCCCACCTGGCGCAGTTCCCGGTGTGCGGCAGCCTGTGGCTGGAAATGGTCGATACCAATGACGGCAAGGAGCTGTCGAACTTCTGCAAGAAATTCGAAGGCCATTTGCGCAAGGCCCTCATCGCGGCTGGCAAGTTGGTGGAAGACCCGCTCAAGCCACGTTTGCTGCTGACCTTCAAAAGTGGGCGCGAAGTGTTCATGGGGCTGGCTGAAGCCAACAACTCGGCGATGTGGCCGATGGGTATTCCCCGCCTGAAGTTTCCCCGCGAAGCGCCAAGCCGCTCGACCCTGAAACTGGAAGAGGCCTGGCACCACTTCATCCCGCGCGATCAGTGGGATGAGCGCTTGCACAGCGACATGACCGGTGTCGACCTGGGTGCCGCACCGGGTGGCTGGACCTGGCAACTGGTCAATCGGGGCATGCTGGTGACGGCCATCGACAACGGGCCGATGGCGCAAAGCCTGATGGATACCGGGCTGGTACAGCATTTGATGGCCGACGGCTTCACCTTCAAGCCCAAGCAGCCGGTGGACTGGATGGTCTGCGACATCGTCGAGAAACCGGCGCGCAACGCGGCGATGCTGGAAGAGTGGATCGGTGACGGGCATTGCCGCGAAGCGGTGGTCAACCTCAAGCTGCCGATGAAGCAGCGTTATGCCGAAGTGAAGCGCCTGCTCGAGCGCATCGCGGAAGGTTTCAAGGCCCGCGGGATCCGGGTCGACATCGGCTGCAAGCAGCTGTATCACGACCGCGAGGAAGTGACCTGCCATTTGCGTCGCCATGATGTGAAGAAAACCAGGTCCCGTTGAGCTGGCCCCAGCGCGAGCGGGGGCGCTGCCACAGTAATGGTGTTATGCCATAGCTGACGGGGCCCCCGGCTTTGCGCGACAATGCCGGCACGTTTCAGGAGTCAGACATGAGTGAATTGATCCATACGCCGGTTGACGGCACCCTTGACGCCACCGGCCTGAACTGTCCGGAACCGGTGATGATGCTGCACCAACACATTCGCGACCTGGTCCCGGGCGGCCTGCTCAAGGTGATCGCCACGGACCCCTCAACCCGTCGCGACATTCCCAAGTTCTGCGTGTTTCTCGACCATGAGCTGGTCGGTCAGCAGGAAGAGGGTGGGACCTACCTTTACTGGATTCGCAAGAAGTCCGGTTGATCGGCGTTAGGGGCAGCCACAAGTACGCGATTGCGTTGACGTCCATCGCGAGCAAGCCGCAAGCGGGCACCCGCTCCTACACGGCCGGGGTGCGCTGGTGAATACGAATCCGCTTGCGGGCACTGCGCACCAGGCGGATCGACAGCATCAGCGCTGCGCAGCTCAGGCCGGCAATCAGCCCTTCCCACAACCCGCTCGGGCCGCTGGCGGGGCCGAACCAGTCGGTCAGTCCCAGTACGTAACCCACCGGCAGGCCGATGCCCCAATAGGCGAACAGGGTCAGGATCATCGTCACCCGGGTGTCCTGATAGCCTCGTAGCGCACCGGCGCAGATCACCTGGATCGCATCGGAGAACTGGTACAGCGCGGCATACACGATCAGCATCGAGGCGATCTGGATCACGCTCTGGTCAGGGGTGTAGATCGAGGCGATGGGTTCGCGCAGCAGCAGGATCAGGCTCGCCGAGAATGCCGCGAACACCAGGGCTGCACCCAGCCCGACCTTCGCCGCGAAACGCGCCTGGTAGGGATTGCCGGCACCCAGTGCCTGGCCGACCCGAACCGTGACCGCCATGCCCAGCGAGTAGGGAATCATGAACAGCAGCGAGCTGATGTTCAGCGCGATCTGGTGCCCGGCCACCACGGTCGAGCCGAGGCTGCCGATCAGCAGGGCGATGACCGCGAAGATGCTCGATTCGGCGAATACCGCGATGCCGATCGGCAGGCCGATGCCGATCAGGCGCTTGATCACTGCCCACTGCGGCCAATCGATCCGCACCAGCACCCGGGTGCGGGCATAGAAGGGCGCCCAGCGGGTCCAGCCGGCCATGCTCAAGGCCATGAACCACATCACGATGCCACTGGCCCAGCCGCAGCCAACGCCGCCCATGGCCGGCAGGCCGAAGTGGCCGTAGATCAGCGCATAGTTGAGCGGGATGTTGAGCAGCAGACCGCTCAAGCCGATGGCCATGCTCGGGCGGGTACGACCCATGCCGTCGCTGTAGCAGCGCAGTACGTAGTAGAAGGCGATGCCCGGAAAACCGAAGGCGATGCCCTGCAGGTAGCCCATGCTCGGGTCGATCAGCAGCGGGTCGACTTTCATCCAGTGCAGGATCGGCTCGGCGCTGAGCAACAGGCCGCTGCCCAGCAGGCCGACGACCAGCGCCAGCCACAGGGCCTGGCGGGTCAGTGGGCCGATCTGCTCGAATTGTCCGGCGCCAAAACGCTGGGCGACCTTGGGCGTGGTGGCCAGCAGGACGCCGGTCATCAACAGGTACACCGGAATCCAGATCGAGTTGCCCAGGGCCACTGCCGCCAGGTCCCGTGGGCTGACCCGGCCGGCCATCACTGCATCGACAAACCCCATGGCGGTAGTGGCCAGTTGCGCGACCATGATCGGCAGGGCCAGGCCCAGCAGGCCTTTGAGCTCCAGGCGAACCGGGGTTGTGCGGGGCGGGGCAGTAGCGGCGGTGCTGTCAGTCACGGAGTTCACAGGCGAAGCGTCCAAAGGGTTTTGATGCGCAAGGCGGCGCATTCTACGCCCTGACGCAGCAGTCAGGAAAACTCCAGTGTTGCGGATTTGTAATCGCCGCCTCTGGCGGGAGCTGAGCTACACTGCCGGTCCGCCAAAGGAGCCTGCCATGCTGATTGTTGCTGACGAAAATATTCCGCTGCTCGATGCCTTCTTCGAAGGTTTCGGCGAAATCCGCCGCGTGCCGGGCCGCTCCATTGATCGCGCCACTGTCGAGCAGGCCGATGTGCTGCTGGTGCGCTCGGTGACCAACGTCAGTCGCGACCTGCTGCAAGGCAGTAAGGTGCGGTTTGTCGGCACCTGCACCATTGGCACCGATCACTTGGACCTCGAGTACTTTGCCGAGGCCAATATCGGTTGGTCCAGCGCCCCGGGCTGCAATGCCCGTGGGGTGGTCGACTATGTGCTGGGTAGCTTGCTGACCCTCGCCGAGATCGAAGGCGTAGCACTGGCCGAGCGCACCTATGGGGTGGTCGGGGCTGGCGAAGTGGGTGGGCGGCTGGTCAAGGTGCTGCAAGGCCTGGGCTGGAAGGTGCTGGTCTGCGACCCGCCGCGCCAGGCAAGCGAAGGAGGCGATTACGCCAGCCTTGAGCAAATCATCGCGCAATGCGACGTGATCAGCCTGCACACTCCTTTGACCTCGTCCGGCGAGCAATCGACCCGGCACCTGTTTGATCGCCAGCGCCTGGAGCAACTCAAGCCAGGTGCCTGGCTGATCAATGCCAGTCGCGGCCCGGTGGTGGACAACCAGGCACTGCGTGAAGTGCTGCTGGAGCGCGAAGACCTGCAAGCGGTACTGGACGTCTGGGAAGGCGAGCCGAGTGTCGATATCGCCCTCGCCGAACTGTGCGTGATTGCCACCCCGCATATCGCCGGCTACAGCCTCGATGGCAAACAGCGTGGCACTGCGCAGATCTATCAGGCGTTGTGCCAGTTCCTTGGCCAGCCTGCGACTGTGTCGCTGGACCAGCTGCTACCTGCCCCCTGGCTGGCGCAGGTCAGCCTGAGCGCCAGCAGTGATCCGGCTTGGGCCTTGGCGATGCTCTGCCGTGGAGTGTACGACCCGCGTCGCGACGATGCGGATTTTCGTCGCAGCCTGGTGGTCAGCGGCGCTGAGCAGCGCACGGCATTTGACCTGTTGCGCAAGCACTACCCGCAGCGCCGTGAGATTGACGGGCTGCGCGTGCAGATCGAGGGTCAGGCGCCTGAGTTGCGACAGATCGTGGCAGCCTTGGGTGCGCAGGCGGTATAGCGTAATCGCGGCGATAAAAAACCCGGCCTAGGCGGGCCGGGTTCGAAGACATCAGGCTATATGTCACTTTTGTTCGGCAGGCTTGACCAATCGCTGTTCCAGCTCGCGGCATGCGCTCTGGATCATGTCTTCAGTGATCGGTACTTCGCGGCCTTGGGCGTCAATAATGGCGCACCCTAGAGACTGGTGCGGCTGCGTGCGGATCACTTGAATCTTGTCATCGCTGCTGTGTTGCAAGGACATGGCCTGTCTCCTCATCAGGTTGTGCGCTTACTCTAGATCCGCCAGGTGACCACGCTGTGACAGCTCTACACAGGCCGATCAGGCGGTATCTCCACTCCACCAGAAATACTCTTCAACTTCCAGCCGGACTTTAGACCGATAGCATCTAGGCTCTATTGTTACAGGTCATATTCAATCCGACTGATTACGATTTACCCAAGTTCCCTTGAATTGACCGGTGTACGCTGGCCCGCGTTAATTCTTTCAGTTGGCCCTTTTGGATGATCCTGATGCTGTCAGCCCGCCACCGTCGCGCGATTCGTTTGTCCCTGCGTTTTATTGCGCCCTATCGCTGGCAGGCGTTAGGTGCCTTGCTGGCGCTGATCGTCACTGCCGGCATTACCCTGTCCATGGGGCAGGGCATTCGGTTGTTGGTGGACCAGGGCTTCATGACCCAGTCACCGCACCTGCTCAACCAGAGCATCGGCCTGTTCCTGCTGCTGGTAGTGGGTCTGGCGATCGGCACCTTCACCCGCTTTTACCTGGTGTCGTGGATTGGCGAGCGCTGCGTGGCGGACATCCGTCGGCAGGTGTTCAACCACCTGATCTACCTGCATCCCGGGTTTTACGAGGACAACCGCAGTTCCGAGATCCAGTCGCGCCTGACCGCCGATACCACCTTGCTGCAATCGGTGATCGGTTCGTCGCTGTCGCTGTTCTTGCGCAATGCCTTGATGGTGATCGGCGGCATCGTGCTGCTGTTCATCACCAACCCCAAGTTGACCAGCATTGTGGTGGTGGCGCTGCCGCTGGTGCTGGCGCCGATCCTGATTTTCGGCCGGCGCGTACGCAGCCTGTCGCGCCTGAGCCAGGACCGGATAGCGGATGTCGGCAGCTATGTCGCTGAGACCCTGGGCCAGATCAAGACCGTCCAGGCCTACAACCACCAGGCCCAGGACGAGCAGCGTTTCGCGGCCACGGTGGAGCAGGCGTTCGACACCGCGCGCAAACGCATTCTGCAGCGTGCCTGGCTGATCACGTTGGTGATCATCCTGGTGCTCGGCGCAGTCGGGGTCATGCTCTGGGTCGGTGGCATGGACGTGATCGCCGGTCGCATCAGCGCTGGGGAACTGGCGGCGTTCGTGTTCTACAGCCTGATCGTCGGCGGTGCCTTTGGCACCCTGAGCGAGGTAATTGGCGAATTGCAGCGGGCTGCCGGTGCGGCCGAGCGGATTGCCGAGTTGCTGCGTTCGGAAAACATCATCCAGCCGCCACCCAGTGGCCAGGTGACCTTGCCCGAGCGGGTTCGCGGTGAGTTGCAACTGCAGGAGGTGCGCTTTAGCTACCCGTCGCGCCCGCAAAGCTTTGCCGTCGACGGTTTGAGCCTGCGGATCAACGCCGGCGAAACCCTGGCGCTGGTCGGGCCTTCGGGGGCGGGCAAGTCGACGGTGTATGACCTGCTGCTGCGCTTCTACGATCCGCTGCAGGGGCAGATCCTGCTGGATGGCGTCGACCTGACCCGGCTCGACCCGCAGGATCTGCGGCGCTGCTTCGCCCTGGTCTCACAAACCCCGGCGCTGTTTTTTGGCAGCATTGAAGAGAACATTCGTTATGGCAAGCCCGAGGCGACCCTGGCGCAGGTCCAGGAGGCCGCGCGGATTGCCTACGCCCACGAGTTTATCGAGCAGATGCCCGCCGGCTACCAGACCCACCTGGGTGATGGCGGGTTGGGGCTTTCCGGTGGTCAGCGGCAACGCCTGGCCATCGCCCGCGCCTTGCTGGTGGACGCACCGATCCTGCTGCTGGACGAGGCCACCAGCGCCCTCGATGCGCAGAGCGAACACTTGATCCAGCAAGCCCTGCCCAGTCTGATGAAAAACCGCACCACGCTGGTCATCGCCCATCGGCTGGCCACGGTGAAAAACGCCGACCGGATCGCCGTGATGGACCAAGGCAAGCTGGTGGCGGTGGGCACCCATCAGCAACTGATCGGCAGTAACGCGTTGTACGCGCGGCTGGCGGCGTTGCAGTTCAATGATGGGCATGAGGTGTCATGAATGAAGGCTGCTGAATGCATCCGCCTTCGGGCATTATGTCGGGCTCAAGGAAATACCTGGATCCGCCAATGAGCCGCTATCAACCCCCGTTGACCCTGAACACCAGAATTCTGACGCTGATCGCTGAAATCAGCGAGCAGATCGGTCAGCTTTCGGCAGTGGACGAAGCTCGGCAAGCACCTCAACTGCGTCGCGGGAACCGGATCCGCACTATTCAGGCTTCGTTGGCCATCGAAAACAATTCCCTCAGCGTCGCGCAGGTGACGGCGGTACTGGCGGGGCAGCGAGTGCTGGGATTGCCTAGAGAGATTCAGGAGGTGCGCAACGCATTTGCGACCTATGAGTCCATGCCGCAGTGGCGTGCCAGCAGTCGGACCGATCTGCTGTCGGCGCACCAGTTGTTGATGCAGGGCTTGATCGACGACTGTGGTCGGTTCCGCCGCGAGGGAGTCGGTATTTACCGAGGCGAGCAACTGGTTCATATGGCTCCACCACCAAGTCGTGTGGCAACCCTGATCGATAACTTGCTGGCCTGGCTGGATGCCAGCGATTGGCATCCGCTGATCCTCAGCTGTGTCTTTCACTACGAATTCGAATTCATTCATCCCTTCGCTGACGGCAATGGACGCATGGGGCGGCTGTGGCAGACCCTGATTCTCAGTCAGTGGCGGCCGGTGCTGGCCTATCTGCCGGTCGAGGCGGTCATTCGCGAGCAACAGGATGCTTATTACGCGGCCTTGTCCGCCGCCGATCGGATGGCCGAATCGACACCTTTTGTCGAGTTCATGTTGCAGTCTTTGAGCCTGGCTTTGGCCGAGGCCGTCCTGAGCGACCCAGTAACCGACCCAGTAACCGACCTAGTCACCGACCCAGTAACCGAGCAAGTGGCCAGGCTGTTGGGCGTGCTGGCGGGGGCAGGAGCGCTGAAGATCAGTGAATTGATGGCAAAGGTTGGATTGACGCATAAAGCGACATTCCGGGCTAACTACCTCAAACCCGCATTAACGGCAGGTTTGATCGAGATGACTCAGCCGGACTCGCCCAACAACCCTGCTCAAGGGTATCGCCTGACTGAGCTTGGCGAGAGGGTCGCGGCACGCTCTGGTCCTGTTGCGCGAGGTAGGTGAGGCGCGTTTATCGAAGTACAAAAAAATGCCCGCATCCAATGATGCGGGCATTTTTTGTTTCAGCCGGGAAGGTTACTGATCGTCAAAATAGCGCTCATGCCAATCCACCAGCGGCTGGGGAGAGTTGAGCTTCTGCCCGTAGATCACCGAATAAGACAGCACGTTTTGCACATACTGGCGGGTTTCGTCGAACGGGATGCTTTCTACCCAGACGTCGAAGCTCAGGTGGTCGGCGCCACGCAGCCATTGGCGCACGCGGCCGGGGCCGGCGTTGTAGGCGGCAGAAGCGAGTACCCGGTTGCCGTTGAACTGGCTGTGGACCTGGCTCAGGTACGCGGCGCCGAGCTGGATGTTGGTGTCCGGATTCAGCACTTGCTGGGGCGAGGCCAGGGGGATGTTGAACTTGCGCGCGGTTTCCTTGGCGGTACCGGGCATCAACTGCATCAGGCCGCTGGCGCCGACGCCGGAGCGGGCGTCATCCATGAAGGCGCTTTCCTGGCGGGTAATGGCGAACACCCAGCTGGAGTGCAGGCCACGCACCTTGGCTTCGCGGACCAGGGTGTTGCGGTGGGCCATCGGGAAACGGATGTCCAGGTCGTCCCAGTACTGCGCCTGGCTGATGGTGCGGATGGCCGGGAAGTACCATTTCAAGTCGTAGGCCAGCTTGGCCTGGGCGACCATTTCGTCGCGGTTGAAGTGGCGACTGACGTGGTACCACTCGCGGCGGCCGTCGACGATCTGCCCGCGGGCATGGAATTCCAGGGCGCGGCGCACGCCGGGGGTGTTGCGCACTTTATTGATCAAAGCCTGGCTCATCACCAGGGGCTTGTTGTTCAGCGAGTACGCAGACTGCGAGCGGTCGGCGGCGAGGAAGCCGTAGAAGTCCCGCTCACGGGCGAGGTTGCGGTACAGGGTCTGCGCTTCCGGGTTCTGCGGTTGTGCCAGTTCCAGGCTGCGGGCCTGCCAGTAGCGCCAGCGATTGGTGGTGGCCAGGTCTTGCGGCAGGCGCCGGGTCAGCTGATAGGCGTCGTCCCAGCGGGCCAGGCGCAACAGCAGGCGCAGGCGCCATTCGGACACGGTGTTGTCGCGCAGTTCCGGGTCGTATTTGGTCATCACGTCCAGGGCGCGGCTGTCGAAGCGGCGGGCCAGGGTCAGGCCGATCTCGCGGGCAATCGCGACTTTTTCATCGCGGGAAAAATGCATGCTGGCGGCATAACCATCGAGCAGGGCCATGGCCTTTTCCGGGTCCTGGCGGGCCAGGCGACGCAGGCCCAGGCTGAC
This sequence comes from Pseudomonas sp. NPDC087626, assembly GCF_044743405.1. Taxonomy (NCBI): domain Bacteria; kingdom Pseudomonadati; phylum Pseudomonadota; class Gammaproteobacteria; order Pseudomonadales; family Pseudomonadaceae; genus Pseudomonas; species Pseudomonas sp. NPDC087626. The sequence continues at coordinate 43,926 of NZ_JBIUWJ010000009.1, read as the reverse complement.
CACATCGGCCATGGGCTCATCCGCCGGGGTGAAGCGCGATGGCTGGTTCAGCAGTTCGGGTTTCTGCGCCACGTCCACCAGTAGGCGGCCGCGGGGTGCCAAGGTGGTCATGCTGCTGACCAGGCTGTTGGCCAGCGCGTAGTTGCGCGCCTGGGCGGCCAGCTTGGCGCGTTCCCAGCGTTTCTGTTCGGTGAGTTGGCCTTGGGCCGCCCACATGCCGAACAGGGCGTCGCATGCGGCCGGCTGGGATTTGCCGGTCAACCAGAGTTTTTCGGTGTTGGCGTAGCCTTCAGCCTTGAGGTTGTGGCTGATCTGGTACTGCGCGTTGAGACAGTCCAGCTCGGTGAAGTTGAGCTTGGGGTCGTAGTATTTCTGGAAGGTCGCCCAGTCCCCGCGATCGGCCAGCCAGCGCAACCAGCGCAGCTTCATCCAGTTGGCCTGGGGCAGGTCGCCGTGTTCGGCGAGGAATTTCTCGATTTCGGCGTTGCTCGCGCTTTTCAGGCGGGCGGTCAGCTCGTCATACGCCAGGTAGGGCTCCAGCGGGTAGTCGGCGAGGGCCTGGCTGTAGCGAAAGTACGGGCCAGTGTCACCCTTGGCCAGGGCGCGCTTGGCTTCATCGTAATACTGGCGTTGGGTGGACAGGTCCACTGCCTGGGCGGATTGAACGGCTGTGGCAGAAAGAAGCAGACAGGATAAAAAGCTGAAGAGGCGACTGCGCATGAGACATCCGGGCAGAGAAATCATGACAAGTGCCAGCAGGTGCCAGCACTGATTATCTGTAGCTTAGCCTTTTGCCAGCAACGGGTGAAAGCTTTGCCGGCCCGCCGGCACAAGTTCGCAACAATTAATGTGCAGAGTGCTCCTTCAGTGAAAATGCCAGCCTTCTGACGCCTCAAGTCAGGTAGAATGCGCGCCCAGTTTTTGGAGAAGCTCATGACCCTGCTCAAATTCAGCGATGTGTCCCTTGCTTTCGGCTCTATGCCGTTGTTGGACAAGGTGTCCTGGCAGATCGCCCGTGGTGAGCGGGTGTGCATCATCGGCCGCAACGGCACAGGCAAGTCCAGCATGATGAAGCTGGTCAAGGGCGATCAGAAGCCCGATGACGGCTCCGTCTGGCGCGCACCTGGCCTCAAGATCGGCGAATTGCCGCAAGAATTGCCGGTGGCCGACGAGCGGACCGTGTTCGACGTGGTCGCCGAAGGCCTGGACGGTGTTGGCGAACTGCTCGCGCAGTACCATCACCTGAGCCAGAACATCGTTACCGATGCCGACCTGGACAAGCTGATGCACGTCCAGCACGACCTCGAAGCCCGTGACGGCTGGCGCTTGCAGCAATTGGTCGACAGCACCCTGAGCCGTCTGCAATTGCCTGCCGACAAGACCCTCGCCGAATTGTCCGGCGGCTGGCGTCGTCGCGTCCTGCTGGCGCAGGCCCTGGTTTCCGAGCCGGACCTGCTGCTGCTCGACGAACCAACCAACCACCTGGACATCGGTGCGATTGCCTGGCTTGAAGAAGCCCTGAAGGATTTCCAGGGCGCCGTGCTGTTCATCACGCACGACCGTTCATTCCTGCAGAACCTTGCCACCCGCATCCTCGAACTGGATCGCGGCGGGCTGATCGACTGGAACGGCGACTACGCCAGCTTCCTGGTGCACAAGGAAGCCACGCTGGCGGCCGAAGAGACCGCCAACGCTCTGTTCGACAAAAAGCTGGCTCAGGAAGAAGTCTGGATCCGCCAGGGCATCAAGGCCCGTCGCACCCGTAACGAAGGCCGCGTGCGTGCCCTCAAGGCCCTGCGTGTTGAGCGCAGCGAGCGTCGTGAGCGTACCGGCAAGGCGAACATCCAGCTGGACACCGCTGACAAATCCGGCAAGCAGGTGATGGTCCTCGAGAACGTGAGTTTTGCTCACCCGGGTGGCCCGTTCCTGATCAAGGATTTCTCGATGGTCCTGACGCGCGGCGACCGTATCGGCCTGCTCGGCGCCAACGGTACCGGCAAGACCACCTTGCTCAAGCTGATGCTCAACGGTCTGCAACCGACCAGCGGCAAAGTGGAAGAGGGTACGCGCATCGACGTGGCTTACTTCGACCAGTTGCGCCACCAGTTGGACCTGGAAAAGACGGTGATCGACAACGTCGCCGAAGGTCGCGATTTCATCGATATCGACGGTCAGAGCCGCCACGTGCTGAGCTACCTCGGCGACTTCCTGTTCAGCCCGCAGCGTGCCCGCACGCCGGTCAAGGCGCTGTCCGGGGGCGAGCGTGCCCGTCTGTTGCTGGCCAAGTTGTTCAGCAAACCAGCCAACCTGCTGGTGCTCGACGAACCGACCAACGACCTGGACGTGGAAACCCTCGAACTGCTGGAAGAGGTCCTGCTGACCTTCAATGGCACCGTGCTGATGGTCAGTCACGACCGGGCATTCCTCGACAACGTGGTGACCAGCACCCTGGTCTTCGAAGGCGAAGGCAAGGTGCGTGAATATGTTGGCGGATACCAGGACTGGCTGCGCCAGGGTGGCTCGCCACGTCTGCTGGGCGTGACCGAGAGCAAATCCGGCAAGGCTGACCTGAACTCGGCCGTGGTCGCTGCGGCGCCTGCGCCAGCGGCAGCGGTGGAAGCTCCAGCGGCCAAGAAGAAGCTCAGCTACAAGTTGCAGCGTGAGCTCGAAGCCCTGCCGGGGCAGATCGAAGCCATGGAACAGCAGATTGCGGCAGTTGAAGCGCAAATGGCCGACGCCAGTTTCTATCAGCGTCCCGCTGCCGAGACGGCGGCCGTGATTGCCCAGCTGGAGCAGTTGCAGGCTGAGCTGGAAGTCATGGTCGAGCGTTGGGCCGAGCTGGATGCCTGAGTGATCCTGCGATAAAAAAGCCCGGCGCTCAGTGATGAGTGCCGGGCTTTTTGTATGCGGCAGGATCGAAGCGATCCTCTGTAGGGGCGGGCGCCCGCTTGCGGCTTGCTCGCGATGGTCGTCAACGATGACGCGGGGAGCCTGACACCCCGTGGCGTTCTCGGGTTCATCGCGAGCAAGCTCGCTCCTACAGGGGGGCGTGTCAGCTTTTGACCAGGCGTACCGCCAGCACATCGCACGGCGCGCCGTGTAGTACGTCGTTGGCGGTGGAACCCAGTAGCAATGCCAGGCCGTGGCGACCATGGCTGCCAACCACGATCAGGTCGCACGCCTGTTCCTTGGCGAAATGGTGGATTTCCTGGCGCGGCTGGCCGTAGGTCAGGTGGCTGCAGTCCTTGGTCAGTTCCGGATACTTGAGGATCAGGCGCTCGAGGCGTTCCTTGGCCTGGTCGAACTGCTGTTGTTGCAGTTGCGACAGGTCCATCGGCACGTCACCACCAAAGGCCATGGCCATTGGTTCGACGATGTGCACCAGGGACAGTTTGGCGCTGTTGCCCACTGCCAGCTCGCGAGCGCGGTGAATCACCGGATCGCACTCTTCGGTTAGATCGACGGCGACCAGAATATGGTGGTAGGGCATGGGGTGCACCTCCTGAGGATTGCGATAAGGGTAAGTATGGCTGGTTTCAAGCGTATTGGTTTCGACAGAGATCAATGCGCCCATCAAGAATCGGGAGTACAGATATGACGGTCTGGATAGTGGTGTCAATCCTTGCGGTAATGCTCAGCCCCCTGGCATGGCTCGCGCCGTCGCGTCGCCAGGGCGGCAGGATGGCTTTGCGCATGGAGGCGCGACGCATCGGCCTGGCCATGCAACTGGCGCCGCAGGAGTGGCCGCACTGGCTGCAACCGGAGCCCCCTAGCCCGTGCGCGCAGTACCATCGGCCACGCCGGGGCAATCGGCCGGCGTGCTGGAGCTACTGGCAGAAAACTCCTGGGCAGTGGGTCAATCAGTGGCAGGAGCCCTGCGAGGATCCGGCCTTGCTGATTCATTTCGAAAAGTTGCCAGGCAACGTGTACAAGGTCGAGGCGGACAAGCAGATGATCACTTTGTATTGGGGTGAGAAGGGCGAATCCCAGGTACTGCAGCAGATCGATGCCACCCTCAAGGCGCTCGCCTGAGCACGGCGCGTTTAATGATCGGCAATAAAAAGCCCGACAATCAGCATCGGGCTGGAGTTGGCCAGGCAGGCCGGAAATTTTCTGTCGTACTGATCCTGCGCTCGGTTTCCCTCCCGGCGCGCTGATTTTTCCTCTATCGCCCCTGCCAGCGTAGCTGCTAAAGCAACGCCTGCCGCAGATTAGGGCGACGATTCTAAATATTGATTCTATGAATGACAGTACATGCAGTCGCGTGTTGCTGGTCTTCGTGGTACGGAAATGACCGCAAAGTCGCGTTTAAACCAACGTTTTGGGCGATTGACAATTGTTGGAAATTCCGTGAAGGTGGCGTACCCAAATCAAACGGGCGTATGAATTGAGCGTTTGTATGTCAGAACGCTCCTACAGAATCCCGACTATCGCGTTGGCGGGTGTGCCTGGTGGAATGGCGTTAGCATCGACAGTAGCGTCTATGCCCAGCCAGGACATCAGCGTCCGACGTGTACTGTTCAGCTTCCATATCGTGGAGATCAGTTGATGATTTACGAAGGTAAAGCCATCACGGTTAAGGCTCTTGAAAGTGGCATCGTCGAACTGAAGTTCGACCTCAAGGGTGAGTCCGTCAACAAGTTCAACCGTCTAACCCTGAACGAACTGCGTCAGGCCGTGGACACCATCAAGGCAGATGCGTCGGTCAAGGGCGTGATCGTCAGCAGCGGTAAAGACGTGTTCATCGTCGGCGCCGACATCACCGAATTTGTCGACAACTTCAAGCTGCCGGATGCCGAGCTTGTTGCTGGCAACCTCGAAGCCAACAAGATTTTCAGCGATTTCGAAGACCTCAACGTTCCGACCGTTGCTGCCATCAATGGCATCGCGCTGGGTGGCGGCCTGGAAATGTGCCTGGCGGCGGATTACCGCGTCATGTCCACCAAGGCCAAGATCGGTCTGCCGGAAGTCAAGCTGGGCATCTACCCGGGCTTCGGCGGTACCGTGCGCCTGCCGCGCATCATCGGTGCCGACAACGCCATCGAGTGGATTGCCGCCGGCAAGGAAAACCGTCCTGAAGACGCACTGAAAGTCGGTGCGGTGGATGCGGTGGTTGAAGCCGACAAACTGCAGGAAGCTGCGCTGGAACTGATCAAGCGCGCCATTTCCGGCGAGTTCGACTACAAGGCCAAGCGTCAGCCGAAGCTGGAAAAGCTCAAGCTCAACGCCATTGAGCAAATGATGGCGTTCGAAACCGCCAAGGGTTTTGTCGCCGGTCAAGCGGGCCCGAACTACCCGGCGCCGGTTGAAGCGATCAAGACCATCCAGAAGGCCGCGAACTTCGGTCGCGACAAGGCCCTGGAAATCGAAGCTGCCGGTTTCGTCAAACTGGCCAAGACCTCTGCTGCGCAGAGCTTGATCGGTCTGTTCCTGAACGATCAGGAGCTGAAGAAAAAGGCCAAGGCCTACGACGAAATCGCCAAGGACGTGAAGCAGGCTGCCGTATTGGGCGCCGGTATCATGGGCGGCGGTATCGCGTATCAGTCGGCGTCCAAAGGCACGCCGATCCTGATGAAAGACATCAACGAGCACGGTATCGAGCAGGGCCTGGCAGAAGCCGCCAAGCTGCTGGTGGGCCGCGTTGATAAAGGTCGCATGACCGCCGCGAAAATGGCTGAAGTGCTCAACGGTATTCGTCCTACCTTGTCCTACGGCGACTTCGGTCACGTCGACCTGGTGGTTGAAGCCGTGGTCGAGAACCCGAAGGTCAAGCAAGCCGTGCTGGCTGAAGTCGAAGACCAGGTCAAAGAGGACACCATCCTCGCGTCCAACACCTCGACCATTTCCATCAGCTTGCTGGCCAAGGCCCTCAAGCGTCCGGAAAACTTCGTCGGCATGCACTTCTTCAACCCGGTGCACATGATGCCGCTGGTGGAAGTGATCCGTGGCGAGAAGTCCAGCGAGCTGGCGGTGGCCACCACCGTTGCCTA